>CAZFPM010000156.1:0-14743 GCA_964520965.1 uncultured Myxococcales bacterium | reverse complement strand
CGGACTCGACATGCGACACCCAGTGTCGTTCCTCCTCTGCCTGCTGCTCGGTCTGACGGCGACGACGGCGAGCGCCGACCCCGGCACCGCCGGCGAGCCGTGCGCGACCGACGACCCCTGCGCCGAAGGGTTCGTCTGCCTCTACGACCGGTGCGACGATGAGTGCGACCCGGCCGACGGGACGTGCCGGTGCACGGGAACCTGTGCGTCGGCGCCAGACCCCGGTGGGGAGGCATGCATCTCCGACGACGTGTGTGTCCCGGGCGAGGTCTGTGACGAGCGCCCGGTGCGCGTGTGCGATCGGGACGCGTGTCCCGAGGGGGAGGAATGCGGAGACGCCGGCGAGGAGTGCACCTTCGAGCTGCGATGGACCTGTGGGCCACCCGCCGACGGCTGCGCTCCTGGCGAGTGCCCCGATGGCTTCGTCTGCGCGGCCGCCGTCGACGACTGCGAGCCGTGCGACGGCGACGGGTGCCCGCCCTGCGAGCCGACCGCCGGTCGCGCGTGTCGTCCGGCTGATTCCGAGTGCGTGACGGGCGCGGATTGTCGGCCGGGAGAGCGCTGCGAGCTCGAGGCGACTGTCGAATGCACGGGCGACTGCGACCGGTGCCCGTTCGGGGTGTGCGGTCCGGTCGACGTCAGGACCTGCGTCCCGGCCTACGGCTGCGAGGGTGACGACGCGTGTCCCGACGGCGAGGTCTGCGAGCGGGTGCCTTGCGCTCCCGGCGACCCCTGCGTCGAGGGGGTGCGCCGGGCGTGCATTCCTGCCGTCGACGGGTGCGAGCACGATTGGGATTGCCCGCCGGAGCGCATCTGCCGCGAGATCGAGATCGCCTGCGTCTCCCCGCCGTGCGACGAGTCCAGACGCCTTTGCGTACCTCGCGGCGACGACTGTGGCGTCGACCCCGACTGTCCCCCCTTCCATCGCTGCGTTTCGGTGCTCGTCGACGAGTGTCCCGAGCCTCCGCCCTGCGACGGCGGCGATGGGCGTCCCTGCCCGGAGGCGGAACCGTGCGAGCCCTCGGCCCGTCTCCGGTGCGCGGCCGAGCCCGACGAGTGTGACGAGCACGCAGACTGCCCGCCCCGCCATCGTTGCGATGTCGAAGTCGTCGAAGACTGCCGAGGCGACGGGCCCCCGTGTCCGTCCGGCGACGACTGCGGCGATCCGTCGGAATGCGACATCTACGCCCATCGCTTCTGCGCCGACGGAGAACCGCCAGGCGAGGATGCTGGCGGCGAGCCGGATGTCGGTCCGCCCACGGACACCGGTCCCGACGGCGACGCCGGCACCGAGCCAGACGACTCCGAGCCAGATGTCGGCGGCCCGGAAGACGGGGGGCGCGACGTCGACGCCAGCGCTCCCGTCGTCGACGCCGAGCCGGACGCCACCGAGCCCGACACCCCAGCCGACGTGGGCGGACACGACCGCCCCGGTGACGCAGCAGGTCGAGACGATCCGGAGC
Organism: uncultured Myxococcales bacterium; assembly: GCA_964520965.1. Lineage (GTDB taxonomy): Bacteria > Myxococcota_A > Bradymonadia > REDH01 > REDH01 > CAZFPM01. The sequence continues at coordinate 13,280 of CAZFPM010000156.1, read as the reverse complement.
CGGAAGCGGCCGACGGGGGCGCGACCGGGGAGGGCGACGCGACCGCGACGACCCGCCGTCGTGCGCGCCGCGGCTGCACCGTGCGCGGGACGGAGACCCCGACGCCGGTCGTCCCGGTCGCTCTGGCGTTCCTGCTCGGACTCGGGTGCGCTATGGTGCGCCGGGACGTCCGCCCAAGGAGGTGACCATGAACGCGCACCGTCTGGCGCGACTCGCTCGCGCAACTTCCCTCCTCGGACTCTGGTCGCTGCTCGCGACGGGGTGCATCGCCAGTCCGTCGGCGCCGGTGCAGTGGGACTCCGAGGTCCAGATCACGAGCTCGCCGCCGGGCGCTCGGATCGTCTGGTTCCGTCCGGCTCTGCCCGATGGGACGCCCGGGGGGCCCGAGGAAATCGGCACCACACCGATGACCTGGACGCCGTCGCGGATGTTGCTCGGTGATGCCGAAGAGGCCCGCCTGGTGCTCTTCAAGGACGGGCACGGGCGCCACGAGGTGGTCGTGCCGGTGGCCGCGTTGCAGGCAGGAGAACCGATCGAGGTGTCCATCCCGCAATTCGCCACCCTTGGGGTCCGCTCCGACCCGACGGCACACTTCACGCTCACCGACGAAGGCGGCATCCCCGTGGCCACCGACGAGTACTCGCCGCGCGAGCTCGTCGAACTGAACCCGGGCACCTACACGATCCGCTTCGAGCGGCCCGGGTATGCACCGCTGGAGAGGAGCCTGACGCTCCGCGCCGGTGAGCAGGGAGCCGTCAACGAGACGATGGAGGCGCTGCCCGAGGCTCCGCTCGGCGACGGGCGGATGTCGATTCGGGCACTGGCGACCGAAGGTTCCGTCGACGAGATCGCGTTCTACGATGCCCTGCGCATCCGAGCGCGCGACATCGCTGGGTGCTACGACCGGGTGTTGGCCTCGGACCCGACGGCGTCGGGCCAGGTGCATCTTCGGCTGACCGTCCACCACGGCTTCGGTCGGGTCGAGTCCGCCGAGGTCACGCAGACCGAGATCACCCACGCCGACACGCTCGAATGCGTCCAGCGGCGCGTGAAGAATATCGAGCTGACCGCGAGCGGTGAGGGGACGAGCACCGTCGACCTCGCGCTCCGCTTCCACCACGTCGGCGAGTGAGCCGCGCCTGGACGCCGTACGAGGGCGATCGATATCTGACCTGGGACGAGATCGACCACTGGTGCCACGCCCTGGCGGACGCGCTGCCGGCATGGGTCGAGCTCGAGACGATCGGGACGACTCGGGGTGGGCGCGGCATTCCCCTGCTCACCGTCGGAGACCGGGCCGGGCCCCGCGCCGCACGCCCGGCGATCTGGATAGACGGAGGCACCCACGCGGCGGAGCTCACGGGGGTGATGACCGCAGTGCGCACGCTGTCTGCGTGGGCGGGTCGGCTGCGCGACGGCGACCCCGCGGCCGAGGAGACCTTCCGCCGAACCACCGCGCATGTCGCGCCCTGCATCAGCCCCGACGGGTACGACGCGATGCGGTCTGGGAGTCCGTTCATACGGTCGACGTTGCGGCCGCCGCTCCCCGGAACGTCGCGCGCCGGTTTCGAGCCCGGTGACGTCGACGGCGACGGCGAGGTTCGGTGGATGCGGTGGCGCCACCCGGCCGGGGCCCACGTGGCCGACCCCGAGGTGCCGGGATTCATGCGCCCCCGCTCTCTCGACGATCGGGAAGACGAGGCGTTCTTCTTCTGCAGCGAGGGCACGTTTCTCGAATGGGACGGCGAGCGCTGGGAGGCCGCGCCGCTGGGCTTCGGGGTCGACCTGAACCGGAACTTCCCGTCCTCGTGGGCACCGTTCTCGATGTTCGGCATGGATGGGGGCAGTTATCCGCTCAGCGAGCCGGAGAGCCGCGCGGTCGTCGATGCCTTCGCCGCTCGACCGACGATCGCAGCGGCCCTGACGCTGCACACGTACACGGGCTGCATCCTCACCCACCCCTATCGGGAGAAGACGCCGCTGTCGGACGCCGACATCGCGTTGCTCGAGGCGCTCGCCCGCGACCTCGTGGCCGGCTCCGGGTACCGCGTGTACAAGGTCTGGCCCGAGTTCACCTACGACAAGAAGAAGCCGATCGTCGGGGTGTGGGCCGACGCGCTCGCCACCACCTTCGGCGTGCCCGGATACACCATCGAGCTATGGGATCCGTTCGGCTACGCCGGCGTGACCCTCGACAAGCCAGCCGAGTTCTTCGCGAAGCCGGATCCGGAGAAGATCCGAGCTGTGCTCGCGAAATTCCACGAAGCGCACCCCGACGCCTGGCGCCCGTGGGAGCCCTTCGAACACCCGCAGCTCGGACCCGTGGAGATCGGCGGGATCGATTACATGCGCACGGTCCGGAATCCGCCCGAGCCGCTGCTGCGTGCCGAGTGCGACGTCGGTCTCGGGGCCGCGGATCGGCTGCTGCGCGCGGTTCCCCGAGTCGAGGCGCGCACGAGCGCCGAAGCCCTCGGCGATGGGTGGCACCGCGTCCGCCTCGTCCTGGAGAACACCGGCTTCCTGCCCACCTCCGCGCTGGCCCGTGGCGCCGATGTCGCCGCCTCGCCGGACGTGAACGCGACCCTCTCCTGTGATGGCCCGGTCCTCGCCGACGGCGCCGCGCTCCGACGCCTCGATCACCTCGGCGGCTGGGGAGAACTCGCGAGCGGCTCCGGCCGTCACTCCCTCTACGCCGGACTCCCCGGACGCGGCCACCGCACCGTCGCCGAGTGGCTCGTGCGCGGAGAGGGCCGGGTCCACATCCGCTGGCAGGCCGGCCGCGGCGGCAACGGCGAAGTCCTGTTGACCATCTTCACCCCCGCCGGCACGCCGACGCCCTGAACGGGGTGCGAGAAGTCCGGGACGATTCGGCCGGGGCGTTGCCCTTCTCGCCATGCTCGTGGTGGACAGCGTCGAAGAAGCGTTCTACCGCGGCGACGGCGCGGACGGTGCGGGGGGAGGAGAAGACGTCGAAGGCGTGCTGAGCTCCGCGGAGCTCGGCGAGGACGACGGGCTCGTCGGAGACTTCCCGGAGACGCTCGGCGAAAAGGCGTGCGTAGGCGACCGGCGAGAGGGTGTCCCGATCGCCGTGGATCAGGAGGATCGGTGGCGCGCCGGCGTGCACACGGTCGACGGGCGACGCTTCGCTGTACAGCTCCGGGGCATCGTCGATCGACACCTTCAACACGGACCTCCTCAGCAGCCCGTATCGGAAGCTCGGCGGGAGCAGTCCGAGGCGGTCGGTGAGGTCGTAGACGCCGTAGAAGAGGGCGGCGGCCTGGATGGAGACGTCGGCGCCTTCGAATCCGGGCTGGTAGCGGCGGTCGTCGCTGGTCAGGGCCGCGAGCGCCGCAAGGTGCCCGCCGGCCGAGCCACCAGTGACGGCGACGAAGTTCGGATCGACGCCGTATCTATCGGCGTGCTCGCGCACCCAGGCGATGGCCGCCTTCACGTCGACGAGGTGGTCCGGGAAGGTCGCGGCCGGGCTGAGGCGGTAGTTGATGTTGAAGCCGACCCAGCCGTTCGCGGCGAGGTGATTGAGTAGCGGCAGCCCCTGCTCACGCTTGTCGCCGATCACCCACGCGCCCCCGTGCACCTGGATCACGGCCGGTCGGCGGGCGGTCGACTCTCGGGGCTCGTACACATCGAGTCGAAGCGGTTCGCCGTCGCGGTCCGCGAAGACGATGTCGCGGGTCCGCTTGACGCCGCGCCGACCGGGCAGGAACGGGAAGAGGAGCTTGTCGAGGGGCACGCGGGGCCAGGGACCCGGGCGCGCGACCCCGTCGAGCGCCTGCTTGAGTGTTTCGCCGGCAGCGCGCCCTGTGCGCCAGAGCTGCACCCACACCGCCCACGAGGCGATGGTGAGCCCGAGAGCGACTCGGCCGGGCCAGTGGGAAAGCGCGCCGAGGCCGACGAAGACGCCGGTCACCGCGATCTGCCAGGCGAGCAGGTGCACCGCGAGCTCGCCGGTCAACCACGACGCGAAGAACGCGGCGATCAGCCGGATGCGTCCCGTGCGCTGGGGGAAGAGTGCGTTGTAGCCGAGCAGCGCGCCGGCGAGGGCGACGAGGAGGAAGGCGTATGACAGCAGTTCGTGGCTCACCGTTCTCCGTCTCTCGTCACACGACGCAGGCGATCGTGCTTGTGCTATAACCGGTGGACCCAACTCCACGCGAGCACATCCTGATGGTATCCGGTCGAGCTTCGGACGGGCGGTCGATGGGGGCACCCTCGGCCTTGTTGTTTGCGATGCTGGTCGTGGCTGCGGCGGCAGCGTGCGACCGATCCGCGTCGGCGCCAGTGGAACAGCCGGCGCCCGGTCCGGGAACAGGCGTGCCGGATTCCCCGGATCCGGCTCCGGGCGAGGAGCCGTCACCGCCCGCCACCGAGGTCGAAGCGCCCGGTCCAGGGGCCGAGGCTGCGGCGGGGAGCGCAGCTGGACCTACCGGTGCGCCCGCGGAGGCCGCGGACGAGGCCGCGTGGACGGTCTGCAGGACTCAGCAGCGGCAATCGGTGGCCGATCACTTGCTCGAAGGGTCCGGGGAGGGCGCTCCGACGACCCTTCAGGCCCGTCTCGACGCCGGGGTGGTGCCCACCGCGTTGCCCTTCGTCGATGCGACCGCTGCGTGGGTCGGGACGTGGCTGTGCCGGGACGAAGGCATCGTCGGCACGTACCACGTGCGACACGAGGCGGTCGTTTTCGGCATTCCGATCGGTCCGGAGTGGGTGGTCGAGCCCGGCTCGGTGCCTCGGCCCGCCAACGTGCTGGCCGAGGTCGTGATGGGAGACGACGCGGTCGAGTCGGCCGCCGGCGCCGACGCCCTGGCCGCGTTCCAGGATTGCAGGGCGCCGAGCGGCGCCTGGGTGACCACCGGTTTTTTTGCCTGGTTGGAGATGCACGAACCGGGGCTGACGTTGGAGGCGCCACACGGCTGGCTCGCCGTCCCGATGACCCGCGACGACCGGGGTGTGACCTGGGAGGTCGTATTCCACTGGTGGGAGGCGGACAGACAGCGCCATGCCACGTGGGCGGTGCGCCCCGGTACCCCAGGCTGCGAGCCGCGGAACGAGGCCGCCGTCGAGGCTGTGGAGACGACCGCCGCCATCCCGATGCGGTCGGTCGCCGACTTCGGTCCCGACACCCCCCGCCCGTCGCGCCGGCCGTCGGCACACCCGGACGCCAGCGCGCGGGCGCTGCTCTACGTGCTCGGAGAACGTCGTGAGCTCGAGGTTCTGGCGCAGTGGACGAGCTACTGGGAGCGGGTCCGCCCCTACACGCCCGGCGATTGGAGGTCGCGTCGCGCCGAGGCCGACCACCGCCACCCCGTGGAGCACGGATTCAACCTCGGCGAGGACGCGTACACCATGCGGTGGATGGTCGACCCGGCGTCCGGCGAAGTGGAGCCCGGCGACCGTACGACGCGTCTTCTCCGGGCGGCTCACCCACTGCGCCGACCTGGGTTCGCAAGCGAGCGCACGACCCTCGATCCGGCCTCGATCGACAGAGCGGTCCAGGCGGGCAGCTCGGCCCTGCGGCGTTGCTACGAGCGCGAACGGACGGCCAACGCAGACTTCCGGGGCTTCGTGGTTCGCTGGGGCGTGCAGTGGGACGGGCACGCGTTCGGGGTCGAAGTCTCCGCGGACGAGCGCCTGTCCCGACAGTTCAACGCATGCGTCGTCGAAACGATCGAGGCTCTCGAATTCGAGGAGTTCGCAGGGCCTGCGGTCGTGGCGAGCACGGCTGTGCAATTCGACGGAACCCGATGACCACGAGCGGCCGTGACTGACGAGCCGGATCCCCCAGACACCGACGCGGCGAAGCCACGGGACCCGGACGACGACGCATCCACGACAAGGGATGCCGCTGTCGGGGAGTCCGAGCGGCCGGACCCTGGCGTCCAAGAGGATGCAGCACCGGGGTCCGACTCCGACCGCGAGGGTGTCCGAGCGACAGCTGAGGGAGAGACTGACGTCGCTGCACCGGCAGCCGTGAACGTGCCGGAGACCCGATCTGCCGAGCGCTCCGTCGATGATCGCTTGCGCCTGCTCGAGACACAGGTGTTGGCGCTGACGCGCGCGGTCGAGGCCCTGGGAGCGCGCTCGGCTTTCGGCGCGCGAGTACCTCCGTCGGCGACCGGCGCCGCGGCGCCTCCCCCCGGACGTGTGGGGCCAGCGTCGGGGCCCCGCGGTCCGGTGGCCTCGGTCGCACCGTTCCCTGGTCCCGCAGGCACGGCTCCACGGCCGCCGTCCGCGGAGGATCGAGCGCCGGCGACGACCGAGGACTGGATCAGCCGCGCCGGAATCGGGCTGCTTCTCCTCGGCTGCGCGTTCCTCTTCAAGTACTCGATCGACCAGGGCTGGTTCGGTCCGCCCGCGCGGGTCGCGTTCGGCTTCGGACTCTCCCTCGTCCTGCTCGTCGTCGGTCTTCGCATCTTCCCCGGGCGTCCGCGCTACGGCCGAGGTGCTACTCGGCGGCAGCGTGGCCGCGCTGCACGTGACCGTATACGCGTCCCATGTCCTGTACGACCTGACCGGCTACGGCGTGTCGTTCGCGATCATGGTGGCGGCGAACGCGCTCGCGTTCGGCCTGGCCGTGCGCAAGGACCGGGCCTCGTTGTCCGTGCTGGGGACCATCGGCGCGTACGCCACGCCCTTCGTGCTCGAGACGACCGAAGGGACGCTGGCGGCGCTCCTGGCGTACATCTCCACGGTCGTCGTCAGCACGGCCGCGATCTACGTCGCTCGCCGTTGGCAGGGGCTGTTGCTCACCTCGTTCGGCGGCGCGTGGGCGTGCCTCTTCCTCGTGGTCGAGGGCCACGGCGCCTGGGAGGGCAACGCTTCTGGCATCGCGGAGGCGGCGATCGTGTTGGCCTGGGCAGCGCTGGCGCTGGGGCCTGCGTGGTTGGCTGCGAGGCGGGAAGCGAACGCGCCCGGACCGGGTGAGCCGACCGCGCACGTCGCCATGATCGTGGCCCCCTTTCTGGCGCTGGGCGCGTCGGAGGAGATCTGGCGCCTGACGGGCGATGACTGGGGGTGGATCACGCTCGCCGCGGCCGTTGCGACGTTGTGCGTGTCGTTCGGCCTGGCCGCCGCCGGCGGTCGGCGGATCGCAGCGACCGTCCGGCTGTCGTCAGCCCTGCTGGTCACCCTCGCGTTCGGGCGCCTGCTCGAGGGGGATGCGCTCTTCACCGCCTTCGCCGCGGAGATGCTCGCGCTCCACGTTCTCGCCGCGCGTCTCGAGGACCGCGGACTGGCCTTCGTCGCCCACGCGATGTCCATCGTGGTGGCGTGCTGGCTGACCTACGAATTCGGCGACGCCCTCGACAATCGAACCGCGTTGCGAGAGCAGGACGCGGTCGACCTCGTGGCCATCGCCGGGTTCGCGGGAGCCGCTCTGGTCTCACGCGGCTCCGCGAGCCGCACCCTCTACGGGCTGCTCGCGCACGTAGCGCTCCTGGCATGGTTCTACGTGCGCCTGTCGCCGCTCGAATCGGGCCAGGCGTTCGCGTCGATCGCGTGGGGCGTGCAGGCGGTCGCGGTGCTGGTGGGCGGCTTCGCGGTCGACCGGACACTGCCGCGACAGGTGGGGCTCGCCACTCTCTTCGCGCTGGTTGCCAAGCTCCTGGTCGTCGACCTGGCAGAGGTGGCTGCGGTGTGGCGGATCCTCCTCTTCATGGGCTTTGGCGCCGTGTTCCTCGTCCTCGGGTACTATCTGCCTCGCCTCGCCGCGCGCGGCACCAGCGGGTCAGACACCGAGGCCTGATGTTCGGCGGCCGTCGTTCTTGACCCCGAGGCGGGTCGCAAGCTCGTCGCGATCGGCTGCGCGCCGGAGCGCCTCGTCGGCCTCGACGAGACCCTCGGACACCAACCGGGCGAGGTCATGGTTCAAGAGGCGGTTGCCGCTGTGGGCTCCGGTCTGCATCGCCGAGGCGATCTTGTGCGGCTCCCGGCGCCGGATCAGGTTCCGGATCGCCGGGTTGCAGACCAGGATATCGTGCGCCGCGATACGCCCGCCGCCGATGCGCCGGCAGAGCGTCTGGGCGATGACTCCGCGTAGGCAATCTGCCAGCGTGCTACGGATCTGATCCTGTTCGTCGGACGGGAACACGCCGACGACGCGATCGATCGAGCTGATCGCCGTCGAGGTGTGTAGCGTGCCAAAGACGAGGTGGCCGGTGTTCGCGGTCTCCAGCGCCAGCGCGATCGTCTCCCGGTCGCGCATCTCGCCAACGAGGATGATGTCCGGGTCCTCACGCAGGGCCGCTTTCAGGGCGCGGGCAAACGATGCCGTGTGGGCGCCGACCTCGCGGTGGTTGACCAGTGCCTTGTCACTCTGGTGGACGAACTCGATCGGATCCTCGAGCGTCAACACGTGGACCGCTCGGGTCTTGTTGATGTGATCGACCATCGCCGCCAGCGTGGTCGACTTGCCGCTCCCGGTGGGGCCGGTGACGAGCACGAGTCCGTTCGGGAGATCCCCGAACCGCTTCACGATCTCCGGCAGTCCGAGCTGTTCGGCGGTCATGATCCGCTCGGGAATCTGCCGCACGACGGCGGAGGCCCCCTCGCGAGTCCGGAAGAGGTTGATACGGTACCGGGCGACCCCCTTGAGCATCCAACCGTAGTCGACGTCGTTGGCGCGGCCGAACTCGGCCTGGTGGTGCTCGGTGAGAGAGTCGCTCAGCAGCTCCACGACGTCGTCGTCGGTGACCGGAGTCGTGTGCTCCATGTCGTTGATCTCACCGTCGACGCGCAGACGAGGGCGGTGTCCGGCGCTCAGGTGGAGGTCGGACGCGCCGAGCGCGGCCATGCGGCGCAGCAACTTCTCCAGGGTTATCTCGCGCGGCGAGGGCTTCCCCGTGGCCGGGGTCGCGTCGTAGGCACCCGTCGTGCCCAGCTGCTCCTCTCGGGCGAAGATGGCCTGGTTGAAGAACGCGGCGTCGATTCGGACCGCCGAGATCGCGACGCCGGGCACCATGTTCTGCACGCGGCTGATCAGAGACGGATCCGGCGGATCGACGAAACCGAGCTGCAGAACGTTGCCTTCGATGCGGACGGGCAACACGCGCCAGCGGATCGCAAAGTCCGTCGGTACCAGGGCCTGCGCCGCCGGTTGAATCTGGGCGATGTCGACGTCCGACTCCCGCACCTCGGTTCCCGTGCGAGCGCGGAGTCGCTGCGCCAGCGAGCGAGCCACCGTCACCCCGAAGTCCGGGATGCGGCGGAACATCGCGAAGACGACCTCGGACTCGAAACGCATCACCACGAGGGTGCCGCCCGACGCCAGCACCCTCGCCGAGCGAGGCTCGTCGAGCAGGACGCCGATCTCGCCGATACACTCTCCGACACCGAGGCGCGCTACATCGACGAGGTCTTCAACCGCCGTCGGCTTGCGGACCAGGACCCGCGCTTCGCCGCGCAGGATCACGAAGAAACCGTCGGACTCGGCGTCGATTTCGACGAGCGGCTCGCCGGCCTTCAGCTCGAGCATCGTGCCCGCTGCCGCGACCTCGCGGAGTTGGGACTCGCCCAGGCCGGAGAACAGCTTGGTGTTACGCAACACTCCGGTGACCGTGTCCACGTGGATGTCGATAGGGATCTCTCGCATCGGTGCTCGGCGGTCCGTTGGGCTTGGAAGAGCGTCGAGTGTCGCCGCTCGCGCACCTCACCGTCAACGTGCGCGAGCGAGAGCCGATACGCCCTCCGACTGAATACCGGCGCGTGCGCTTCGTCTCCGCTCAAGCGCCGTCGCCCCGAAGCCACACGTGAACCCGATGCGCCTCACCTTCCGAACCCCGCTCCTTGCCGCCGCGCTGGCGGTGGTCTCGGCCGGTCTCCTCTCTGGCTGTTTCTTCCTCGACGAGCCCGGCGCCGGGCGTGGCTCCGACGTCCGAGGTTATACCGACTGTGGGACCTTCTTCGGCGGAGAGACCTGTCAGCCGGGCCAGTACTGCGTCGACCCCTCGTGGTCGGAGTGTGCGAACGGGTGCCTGAGCGACGTGAACTGCGCCTCGAACCAGATGTGCTTCAAGGACTCCGGTCGCCAGGTCGGCGTCTGCGAGAACGTTCGCAGCTCCGTACATGCGCTCACGGGTGGGCCCGACGCTGGCCTCGAGCTGCCGGATTCGTACGGGGGGGACGGCGGCTGAGCCGGCCTCGCGCTGCGGAATTCGTTCGCGGAAGAGGCGGCTGAGGCGGCCTCGACCTGTCGGACTCGTTCGGCGGCGTGGGCGCTCGAGTGGGGCCGCACCGGGTTCTCGGCCGCCGAACGGTGCTGTCGTGGACGCGCCCCACGCTCTATGATGGCGCGCCTCTCCCGGAGTTGCCGTGAACCCTGCCCGCATCGTCCTGCTCGCCCTCGTTGCCCTCAGCGTTTCGGCGGCCGTGCGAGCGCAGGATCTCCAAGTCGCGCCATACGTCCAGTTGGTGACCAAGACGGGGGCGTGGATCTTGTGGGAGACGGACGCGGGCGACGACAGCGTCGTCGAGTGGGGTCTCACGCAAGAGCTGGGGAGCGTCACGGAGGGGAGCGCATTCGTGGCCGTGGAACCGTCGCGAATCCACGAGGTCGAGCTCACCGGACTGGAGCCGGATACCGTCTACCACTACCGAGCCTCGACCGGAGATCTCGTCTCGCCGACGGCGCACTTCCGGACCCAACCCCGACGCGCCGACGTCGACGCGTTCCGGCTCGTGGCGACCAGCGATATGCAGCAGGACGGCGGCAACCCCGAGGTGTGGGGGCGCATCGTAAACGATGGGATCCTCGGCTACGTCGCCGACAACTTCGGCCCCGAGCTCGTCGACGAGCTGGCCATGGTCCTCGTCCCCGGCGATCTCGTCGACGACGGGTGGGTGTACGAGGAGTGGGCCGAGACGTTTTTCGCGCCGGCCGCCGCGCTCTTCGCTCACGTTCCTGTCTACCCCGTGCCCGGGAACCACGAGGCGAACACCCGGTACTTCTTCGACTACTTCCACCTGCCGTCGAACGAGACGGAGCACTGGGACGAGCACTGGTGGGTGCACGACTACGGGAATCTCCGGATCGTGGGCATCGATTCGAACGAGATCTACCGGTTGCCACCCCAGACCGACTGGCTCGACGGCGTGCTCCAACAGACCTGCGACGACTCGGACATCGACTTCCTCTTCGCGCAGTTTCACCACCCTGCACAATCCGAGCTCTGGGAGATCGGTGAGGCGGGTTTCAGCCGCGTCGTGGTCGAGCGCCTGGAGGAGTTCAGCACGGTGTGTGGGAAGCCGAGCATCCATTTCTACGGGCACACGCACGGGTACGCGCGGGGGCAGTCGCGGGACCATGCGCACCTCTGGGTCAACGTCGCGACCGGCGGCGGCGCCATCGACGACTGGGGCGAGTACCCACAAGTCGACTACCCCGAGACGACGGTCTCGCAGGACGAGTACGGGTTCGTCGTGGTCGAGGTGCGCGTCGGGTCGGACGCCGGGTTCTCGTTGACCCGGGTCGGTCGCGGCGACATCGATGGCTCCGCGCCGAGTGAGGTCCGAGACCGGATCGAGGTGCGCCTGGACAACCGACCTCCCGATCGTCCGATGCCAGAGGCCCCGGGAGGTGACGACGTCGGTCCGGATTGCCTGACCTTGCGGGCGGGCGCCTACGCCGACTCCGACGGCGACGCCATGATGGCCTCTCACTGGCAGGTCGCGACCGACTGCGAGTTCGAGACGGTCGTGGACGAGCGATGGCACCAGAGATCGAACTGGTACTTCGACGTCGACACCCAGGAGGGGGACGACCTGACGGATACCCGGTTCGAGGGGCTGGAGGGGGCTGCCGACCACTGCTGGCGCGTTCGATACCGGGACGAGGGCCTGGTGTGGTCTGCGTGGTCCGAGCCGGTCCGCTTCCGCACCGCGGCCGCGCGCCTGACCGAGAATCTGGTGGTGAATCCGGGAGCGGAGGAAGGTATCGACGGGTGGTCCGTCGAAGAAGGCGAGCTGGAGTCGTTGGAGGAGAGGGAGTGCGACGGCCGCATTCCGATGGCGGGTGAGCGCTACTTCGCCGTGGGCGGGCTCTGCACGCCGACCCCTGTCGGGCGCGCCGCGCAATCGATCGACGTGTCCGCGTGGTCAGCAGCGATCGACGGGGGGGCAGCCGTCGCGTACTTCGACGCGCTCCTATCGGATTGGAATGGCGCGGACGTCCCCGGTGTCGAACTCGTCTTCCGCGACGAGGCGGGCGTGCAGACCGATGTCTCGGCAAGGCTGGAGACCCGGTTCGCTCGCTGGGAGCGCTTCGAGGGCATCGCCGCCGTCCCGGCCGGGACGCGAACCATCGACGTCGTTCTGCACGGACGGCGAGAGGCGGGCACCGGGAACGACAGCTACGTCGACGACGTGCGGGTTCGTCTGTCGATCGACGGAGAGATCGATTGCGCAACCGACGGAACCGGCATCGTCTGGCCCGAGCCTGCGGACGACGCGGGTATCGCGGATGCCGGGACCGATGCCGACGGCCGGGACGCCGATGATTCTGGCCTCACGGACGAAGCGGTCGACGACACGGGTGCAGACGGCGGGATCGAGGACGCGGGCGCCGAGTCGGGCGCGAACGGCAGCCAACGCCGGAAGCGGGGATGCGCGGTGGTTCCCCTGGGTCCGCCGCCGGCCCTCCTGCTGCTGCTGGCGGCGCTTCCGGTCTGCCGCCGCGGGTTCAGTCGCGGAAGTTGTACTTGAGGATGGCGTAGATCGCGTGAACGCCGTCGCGCCAGCCGATCTTCTTGCCCTCCTCGTACGTGCGCCCGGAATACGAGATGCCGACCTCGTAGATGCGCACCTTCCGCTTGGCGAGCTTGGCAGTGATCTCCGGTTCGAAGCCGAAGCGGTTTTCCTCGATCGCGATATCCTGGATCACCTCGCGGCGGAACACCTTGTAGCAGGTCTCCATGTCCGTGAGATTCAGGTCGGTCAGCGCGTTCGAAACGAGCGTGAGGAAGCGATTGCCGATCGAGTGCCAGAAGTAGAGCACCCGGTGGCTGTCTCCTCCCGCGAAGCGTGAGCCGTAGACCACGTCGGCGCGACCGTCGAGGATGGGTTGGATCAGCTTCGGGTACTCTTTGGGGTCGTACTCCAGATCGGCGTCCTGAATCAGGACGATGTCGCCCCTCGCTTCCCGGAATCCGGTGCGAAGCGCGGCGCCTTTGCCCTGGTTCTCGCCGTGCAGGGCCACCACGATGTCGTCGGACTCGCCGAGCTCGGCGAGCCGCTCGCGGGTCCCGTCCGTCGAGTAGTCATCGACGATG
>CAZFPM010000155.1:2784-14876 GCA_964520965.1 uncultured Myxococcales bacterium | reverse complement strand
CCGTCGCCGGACGCGAGGATGCGGGCGAAGGTCCCGATGGTGGTGATGTGGCTCGACGCGTCGTCGCCCAGCGGACTGAGCGGGGAGAGGAAGCTGCGCGCCGGATCGAGCACGAAGAGCGTCGCCACGGTGAGCAGCGCGAACGCGAATGTTCGGCTGCCGTACCAATTCTCGCGTCGGGGTGGTGGTCGGTGATCGTCGGCGTGCGTGGCGCTGTGGTCGTAAGCGTGCGTGGCGCCGTCGTTGTCGGCGTGCGCGTCGCCGTCACCATCGGCGTGCGCGTCGCCGTGACCGTCGGCGTGCGCGGCCTCGACCGGGGATTCGGGGGGCGCGTCAGCCATGGAGCGCCAGTGTCAGGAACGCGAGCACGACGAGAATCGGTCGCTCCCACGCCGGTCGTCGATCCAATGCGACGGCTGCGGCGATCGGTGCGGCGATGGCGAGCGTTGCTCCGACCGTCGCCGAGACGGTGGTGCCCCCGGCGATCCCTGCGGTGAGGAAGACGACCGTCGACGCTGTGAGCGATGTCCGGACCCGTCGCGCGCCGCCGAACGCGAGCAGGGCAACGAGCGCGATGGCGACGAGGGGGGCGACGGCCGCGGCGTCGATGGGTCCTGCCAGGGCGGGCGTCCATGGTCCGGACCAACCCGGGCTTCCGAGGGTGACCAGCAGGATCGCGCTGGGCACGTGGGCGTCGAGCGCGAGGACGGCCCAGGCGGTCAATCCGGCGTACGCGGCGAGGGGTAGGAGCCAGCAGCCGAGCCAGAACGACCGGTCTGCTCCGGCGCGCGTGACTCCGCCTTCGTAGATCACGGCGAGCGCGACGAGCCCGGCGGGCGGCATGACGACGGCTGCGACGGCGGACGCGAGCCCGGAGAGTCCCCAGCGTCGTCGTCGCGACGCGTAGAGCGCGCCTGCCACGCAGACCGAGGCGAGGGCAAACGGCGTGTGGGCGACCGCGAAGAGGACGGTCGGAGAGAGCGCGACGAACCATGCGGCGCGTGTCGCCGACGATGGGAGTCCGTCGAGGCGGGTCAGCCTGTAGACCAGTGCGACCGCGACGATGGCGGCGACGAAGCGGAGGACGACGCCGCCAGGTCCGACGGCGATTGGCTCCCAGGCCCAGAGCGGCCCGAGTGGCGTCGCGTCGGCGGCCGGCATCGGAAACGAGATCGAGACGTGCAGATCACGCCCGCCCAGCCAGCGCCACGCGGCGAGGCCGAGGTGCACGAAGAACACGGTGCCGACCGCGTGTACCCAATGGGGGCCGAGCCCTGTGGCGCCTCCGCGCCTCTTCGCGCCCCCGCTCGCAGCTCTGTTCTCCGCTTCTGTCATCCCACCGAAGTACCACATCGCGCCGCGAGGGTGGACCGGGCAGCCGCGCGACTTCATGATATCGAACCGCGCGTCTCCTCATTCCGCGGAATCGGCGATGGAACTCCCTTCGATATCGACCTCTCCCCGACGGCCGAAGCTGCCGCTCGTCGTCACCCTGCTCGCGTGTTTTGTCACCGCTGCGTCCCTCGGATGCGGTGGAACGGGCGCGCCGGAGGCCGCCAACGTCGGCACCGGATCCCTTTTCGCCGCGGGCGGGCTCGGTGACGAGTGCGTGGTTGGTGACGACTGCGAATCGGGGTTCTGCGACCGGACGGTGCCCGGCGGCTACTGCACGCAACCCTGTGAGACATCGGAACAATGTGGGGTTGCCGGCCATTGCGCGTTCGGCTTCTGCTTCCAGACGTGTCGGTCGCAGCGGGAGTGTCGGTCTAGCGAGTTCGAGTGTTTCGCGGCGGCCCCCGAGATCGGGGTCTGTTCGTTCCTCGTCGATGCCGCGCGCCCCGACGCGCCCAACATCGGCGCACCCTGCCGAGCGTCGGTGGAGTGCTCCGCGCCTGGGGAGATGGAGCGGTATTGCATCTCCGAGCGTGACCTCGACGGGCGGAGCACGGGATATCCGGGCGGGATGTGCGTGGCGCTCGATTGCGCGCACGATCTCGACTGTGGCGAGGGCTCCCGGTGTCTGGCGGGCGCCATGCCCTACTGCGCTCCTGCCTGCGCGGCGGCGACGGAGTGCCGGCCGGGCTACGTCTGCGACTCGACGAGCGCCGCGTGCGTGCCGGGTTCGTAGCGATGTGCGGCGCACGTTCGGCCGGGGCAGGACCGTCGCAGCGGTCGCGGTTCGCGTGGAGCGTCGATGGCTTCGCGGCGCCGATGGCGGGGGTCGGTGCGTCGGTGATCGCGGCTGCGATCTACGCGTGCCTCGCGCTGCCTGGTGGGGGCTGTGGAGCGACGACCGAGGACGAGTGCGTCGAGGCCGATTGCCCCGGACCGCCCGCGCCGCTCTGCGTCGACGACGTGTTGGTCACGTGGGGCGACGAGCCGTCGTGCGTCGATGACGAGTGCGCCTACGAGTCGTTCAGCGAGCCATGCTCGGCCGGTTGCGAAGAGGCCGAGGTCGACGGTGCGGTCGGCGTGCGATGCGCGGGGGCGACCGATTGATCCCTCGGGGCTCCCGGCTCGGTCGGTGCACGCCCGCGACCTTGCGCGATCGGCGCGAGGAGGGGAGCATTTCGTCGGACTCTGCTAGTGTCTGCTCCACCGTCCGAGCCGTCGACCCGCGGTCAGTCATGCGCACCACATTCGTCATCGTCGCCCTTCTCCTCGTCGCCTGTGGCGGCCGCGATCCCATCGTCCGGGGCGGGGAGGACGTCTTGGTCGGCAACCACCCCTCGCTGATGGGCGAGCACGAGGAGCTGGCGCGCGACTACCTGCTCGACATGGCCTTCGTCCTCGAGAGCTTCGTCGACGAACCGTACATCGCGGTCGACCGGATGCGTGCCCTTCTCTCGGTCAACGGCGAGCCGATGCTCGCCAACGCCCGCGCGATGAACGAGCGGATGGACACGTTCTCCGAGGTCGATCGACGGATCTACGAGGCCCAGCTCAGCGCCTTCCTGGACGAGGCCATGAGCGAGTGGAGGCTGCGTCTGCTGGAGTTCCGTCAGGTGCATCCCAACGCGGCACGGGGCATCGCCGAGCTGGTGGCCGAGCTGGATCGCTGAGACCGGTCGAACCGCCGCGGCCTGGGTCGCGGTGGAAGGGATCACGACCTGTCTGACGGCTTCGGGTGACGCTGTTTTGTGGGGGGCGTAACGCGAACGGTCGGTGTAGGTGTTTGTCGCACACACACCGTGAAACACTGCGGAAAATTGGACCAGACCTTGCAACGTGTCGTTATTGAAAGAGCGGAAGCTCCCGATTCCCGGGACGCACCGTCGGTCGCAAGCCCCAAAACCCTGACACGAGTGTCATGGTTCTGACGGGGCCAGGAGGTCCGGAGATGTTCAAGCGCAAGGCACTATTCGTCACGCTCGATGCCGTCCCGACCGTTGCCCCGCCGGCGGAGCCCCTGATCCAGGCCCCTGCGCACGTCCTCGACGCGATCCGTGATTACGGTGCGCGCGGGTACGTGATTGTGCCGGTTCTCCTTACAAAACAAGGAGATAACGCAAGTCTTGCGGAGTACGAAAACGTTGCGCACGCCGCAATGCACCAACTCCGCCGCCGCACCGGCGCGCCGGTCGCGACCGTGCTGCTTCTGACCGGCAACTTCGACCCACGCGAGATCTGGGACCTGGCCCGCGTCTACGAGCTCGACCTCAACCGCTCGCTCCTGCTCACCGCGGGCGGTCGCCACGCCGGACTCTTCCGAACGGCGGGCGTCGCGCGCACCGCGGAGCTGAGCACGCATCCGAACGCCGCGTAGGCGCACGATCCTGCACCGATACCCGGCGGAAGGCGCGGTTCAGTCAGGCCGGAGTCCGATCCGCTGGCCGGCCTCGGTCCAGATGAGGTAGGGACTCGCCGCAGTGGCCGCGGCCAGTGATCCCGCGGCGGCCCGCCACGCTTCGTAGTGCACGAAGACGTCGACGTAGACGAGATCGGCGTCTTCGAAGCGCCCGTCAGCGAGCGCCTTCCGCAGGCGCCCGATCGACGCGAAGAGCTCGTAGCACGCGCGCAGGTAGCTCTGCTGCCGCTCTGCCGCCCAGAGCGGATCGACCGCCAGCGCTTCCACCCGCTGCCTCGCGAGCGACATCCGGGCATCGACATCGACCAGATCGACATCGGTCACGCCGCGCGTCGTCGGCACGGCGTACCGCAGGGCCTGGACGAGCGCGACGACGGCGTCGCCGGCCCGGTTCGCCTCGGCGATCCGGTGGTCGACGAGTGTCTCGAGGGCCGCCGTCGCGAGCGTGAGGCTGGCGGCGAGCGCATCGGTGACGCCGTCGCGTGCAGCTTCGTTGGCGGCGGCAGGGTCGGTTGGCGGAGGCTCCGGGATCGTCACGCGAGCGCACGCCCCCAGCACGCAGACGATCGCGGCAATCGTCCACGCTGGTTCACTTGAAGCGCGGTTCCTCGTAGAAATGACGTATCTCCGATCCCGTTCGGACCACCGAGAGTCTTCGATGATCGATTCTACCGCGCATCGCGCGCTGCCGCGATCGGGACGTGTGTCCCTGCTCGCGCTCATGTTCGTCCTGGCCTGCGGAACCGGTGGCTGCGAGCAGCTCATCGAGCTGATCGACTCGATCTCCGACGGCGCCGAGTGCTCGAGCAACTCGCAATGCCTCGGCGGCGTGTGCCTCAGCGATTTTCCCGACGGCTACTGCTCGACCGACCAATGTGACACGCAGGGCTGCTCGAACATCTTCGGCTCGGAGTGCCTGTTGCTCCCGTCGAATGCGTCGCCGCTCTGCTACGAAGATTGCGACGACGACACCGAGTGCCGACCCGGGTACGCGTGTTTCGCTGTCGAAACCGAGCGGGTCTGCCTGCCGTCTTCGTTCGACCAGGAGTTGGCAGCAGCCGGCGACCTGGGTAGCGCGTGCGGTGTCAACCAGGACTGCGACAGCGGCACCTGCCTGACGAATCTGGTCGGCGGGTACTGCTCCTTGCTCGATTGCGCCGCGGATGCCGACTGCGGGTCGGGCGGCCGCTGCTTCGCGCTCGAGGCCGACCCGGGCACCGGCGAGGGAAGCGGCGAGGCCGGCCAATCCGCGGCCACGGCGTGTTTCGCCGGTTGCACCAACGACGCATCGTGCCGCTTCGGGTACGCCTGCACCGATGTCGACGGCGGCGGTGGGGCGTGCATTCCGAGCGAGGCCGACAACCGCTCCCCGGTCCGGAACCCCAGCGGAGCCGACGACGGACAGCCCTGCACGGTCGACATCAACTGCAAGGGGGGCACGTGTCTGCGCGAAGCCGAGGGCTATCCGGGCGGCTATTGCACGACCCTCGATTGCGCCTCCGTCGGCTGCAACAGCTCGGCCACCGGCACCGCCGACTGTTGGGTCGTCGCCGAAGAGACCGCGTGCTTCGTCTCCTGCACCGCCGACGGGGAGTGCCGCGGCGGCTACGGGTGCATCGGTGGCGCTTCGGGCGACGGATATTGCGCGCCGCGCACCGACGGCGCGGCGCCGACCACCGGCGGCACCGAAGAGATCGTGGTCAACTGCGAGAGCACCGCGGTCGGCGGAGGACGCGCGCTGACTTTCGACATCGCCGCCGATACCCAGGCGTTCGCGGTGGTTCCGTTCAGCCAGACGTCCAACGTGCGCCCGTCGCGCCTGTTGCTGCCCGACGGGAGCGTCGGCCCGAACTTCGACGTCGACTACGCGTTCCTCGACGTCGACCCGTTCCTGCTCGAGTTCATCGCGCCGGTCTTCTTCCCCGCGGCGCCGCAGTTCGACTACGTGACGGAGCAGGGCGGCGGCACGTACACCCTCGAGGTCCAGACCAGCGACCCGGAGGTGTGCTTCTACGTGCTGGAGAAGCCCGCCGCCGGCGCCCGCATCGCCGTGAATGTCTACTTCGTCGGCACGACCGGCCTCAACGCGGGCAACGCCCGGTCGCACAGCGGATTCAGCGCCATGATGAGCTCGTTCGAGCGCATCTACTCGGGCGCTGGCATCGAGCTCGACGAGCTGCGACTGGTCGACGCGGCGAGCGACGTGGCGGAACGCTTCCAGGTGATCCGCGACTTCAACGACCTGAGCCGCCTCGTCGCCACGGGTGTCGATCCCGGCCCGAGCCTCGAGGAGCTGCTGAGCATCGACGTCTTCTTGATCGACGGCTTTGCCGTGCCCCAGGCGCCCGGTCTGCTCGGCGCGTCGATGGGCATCCCCGGCGTGCCCGGCGTGCATGGGAGTCTCGGCACCGGGCTCGTGTTCACCGCCGAGTACCTGGGCAGCTCGGCGTCCCAGGTCGGCCAGACGATGGCCCATGAGATCGGACACTTCAACGGGCTGCGCCACACATCCGAGCACGGGGGCTCCGAGTGGGATCCGCTGTCGGACACGTCGGAGTGCTCGAACCCGGAGCGTGGCGCGGCGTGTCCCGACGCCGACAACCTGATGTTCCCCTTCTCGCTCGGCACCAACCAGGAAGGCGTCAGCGCGGGACAGGCCGCGGTCCTCCGCGCGTCGCCGCACGTTCGCTGAGAGACGGGCCGCGGCCGTCCGAGCACCCCGACCCGTTGACTCTCATCCTGCTCAGCTTCGTGATCGGTTTCGCCGTGGGGCTCCCCATGCCCGTCGACGGCCGCCTCGGGCAGTTCGTCGCGCGGTCCGTCAGCCCGTTGGTCTACGCGGTCGTCCTGGTGCAGGGAGCGTTGCTCGGAGCGTCCGACACGTTCGCGACGACGTGGGGTTCGGTGTTGTGGCACGGTGTCGTGCTCGCGGTCGCCGTGAGCGCGGCCGTGCTGGTCGGCGTGGAGCTCGTCGGACGGTTGGTGGGCCAACGCCCGGAGTCCCGAGAGGTCGGCGCGGTCGAGGGACACTCGCCGTGGGCGGTGCTTCCGGTGCTGGCTGCGCTGGTGTCGGGGACGTTGTTCGGAGCGATGTTCCCGAGCCTGGTTCACGACCTCGCCTCGTGGGTCGACGTTCCGCTCCTGCTCCTCTTGGCCGCGATCGGCGCCGATATGGGACGCCAGAGACGGGCGGTCTGGCAACACCTCGTGTCGGCGCGGGCGGCGCTCTGGATCGCCCCGACCGCCGTCGTATGTGCCGGCCTCGCCGCGTGGGGTGCGTGTTCCGCCATGCCCTACGGCGTGGCGCCTATCGTGGCGGGGGGGCTCGGCAGTGGTTTCTACAGCGTCGCCGGCCCGGTGATCACCGACCTGCACGGGCCCGAGGCCGGAGGCGTCGTTCTGCTCGGCAACCTGCTGCGCGAGTGGATCGGCATGGTGTTGATCCCGATGCTGCCCCGCTTCGGCTTCTCGGTCGCCTCGGCGGCCGGGCTCGGCGGCGCGACCGGAATGGACACCACGCTCCCCTTCCTCGTCCGCGGCTTCGGCGCGCGCGGCGCGGTGTCCGGGCTGGCCGTCGGTCTCGTCCTCACGCTCGCCGTGCCGGTGCTCGTCCCCCTCGTCTATCGGGCGCTGTTCTTGTTGCAGCCGTAGTTGTCGCGCAGCGATGTGTACCCGGCGCTGGTCCTGTCGCAGCCGTGATCGTTGCACAGAGGTGTGTACCCGGCGTGCGCCGCTACTGACCGTGCACCACGACGCGGTTTCCGGTGTTCGTGCGGTCGGGTCCGGTCACGTTCAGCCACACGGTGCCGAGCCCTTCCGGGAAGGGGCCGAGCGTGACGTCGAAGCGCACGATGGCACCGGGGGCCAGCTCGCCGAGGGACTGCTCGTTGGCGACCAGGGCGGCTTCCTCGTCTTCGCCGAGCTGGCGCAGGCTGACGTACACCGTCGATACCGGAGCGACGCCCGGGTTGGCGACGCCGCCGGTACAACGCACGGTGCGGTCGATGCCGATCTCGCACTCGTGGTCCCAGAGCACGACCTCGGAGCCGGATGCCGCCGCGATGCGCTCGCCGGCGATGGTTCGGCGCCGTGTGCGCTCCCGGTCTCCGCGCCGCTCGCCCGCGACTTCGAGGTAGGCGCGGAGCTCGCCGAGCGCGTCGTCGATGTCCATCTGCCGCCAGAGCAGGTCCGCGAGGTCGAAGCGGCTCTCGACATCGTCCGGGTCGCAGAATATCGCCGTGCGCAACATCGCCGGTGCGCGGTCGAGCTCGCCTGCTGCGAGATGGGCGCGGCCAAGCGCCGCGTAGAGCGGACAGCTGCCGAGGTCGTCGCGGAGTCGGCGGTACCCGTTCGAGATGACGCTCTCCGTGCTGCCCTGGGCAAGAGCGACGGCGAGTCGGAGCGCAAAGTGGTGGCGGTCCGCGTCGTCGAGGTCCGCCACCAGGTCGGCCGCATCTGCCACGCGGCCGGCCGCGAGGAGCAGCTCCACGCGCGGGGCCAGCGCCTCGTCGCCACCGAGCGCCGCGAACGCCGCGATGCCTGCGTCGAGGTCGTGCACGGCGACCGCCTGCGCGAAACCGGCGTCCACCCCTCCGAGATGTTCCAGCGCCGTGTGCCTCGCGCCGGCGACGAATTCGACGACCGCGAGCTCCCGGTTCATTGCTCCGGCGAAGCGATCGGCGGCCCGTCGTACGTCTTCCAACCCTTCCGGGTCACCGCGCAGCGTGGCGACCGTCGCCCGCCAGAACTCGACCCGCCGCGAGTCGGCGTTGCCGGCGACCGACAGGTAGTCGTCGGCCGACTCGAGGTCGCCGGCGCGTAGCGCGAAGATGCCGGCGTCGAGCAGGGCCTGCGCCGAATCTGTGGCCGTGCGAAGGGCCTCGAGCTGCGCCTCGAAGCGCACCCGGTGTTCTTCGGCTGGCACCGCGCGACCGACGCGGTGGATCGGCGTGGCCGACACGTCGCCGAGCGCGGAGGGCAGGGCCTGGATCGCCAAGCTCTCGAACACCGACGAGCCGGTCGTCTCCGAGCGAACGAGCGCGAAGCGATCGCCGTCGGGATGCCAGTACACCCGCGTCGTCACCTCGACGCAGGTGGTCTCGGTCGGAGGCGTCTCGGGCGGACCGTCCAGATCGCGGGTGTCGACGATCCAAGCCTCGTCGGAGTCGCGCGCGAAGAGAACCGTGGCGAATTCCGTGCGACAGACCCGACATGCAACGCAGTGATCGGCCACGCGGGGTACCTCGCGCCGGTGTTGCACGGACGCGACGTAGTGACGGCTGTCCGGCGACCATGGGCCCAGACTCGGCGGGCTCACCGCCGCGGTCTGGCGGAAAGCCGCGGCTCCAGAAGCTGGCCCGGCGGCCTCGTAGGCCGGTTGGGTCGGACCGGTCGCTGCCCCGACCCGAAACGCTTCGATCGGTGCGCCGTCGCGGCCGCCGAGCACCTGCGCGATGCGATACTCGAAGGGCTCGGCCGCCGCCGCTTCGCCATCGGCGATGCCCACGACGTGGATGGTGGCGAGGAAGTGGTCCCCCGACGCAGACCAGCCCTGGGCCTCGATCGTGCGCGCCGACGACTGGGCGCCGGCCGGGGCGGCGATGGTGGCGAAGAGCAGCAACGTCGCCGCTGCGATCTGACGTGCCGGGTGACGGACGGCCATGCTCGACTCCTGGTTGGTCTGGCGCCGATCCGTGCTCCCGAGGAAATCGGCGAGCGCACCGGCTGTGCCGACGACGGAGGTAGCAAACGACGTGTTGGCTCGGTGACCACGGGTCCGGTGACAGACGC
This sequence comes from uncultured Myxococcales bacterium, assembly GCA_964520965.1. Classification (GTDB taxonomy): domain Bacteria; phylum Myxococcota_A; class Bradymonadia; order REDH01; family REDH01; genus CAZFPM01. The sequence goes on along the minus strand of CAZFPM010000155.1, from coordinate 5,278 downwards.
GGGCTCCGGTGTCGTCGGGGACGCAGGTGTGATCGACAGGTGTGAGCCCGAGCACTAGCAGCGGAGCGAGCCACGCGCTACCGGATTTCGCGCCAGATCGGCATCGGCTCCGGCGCCCCATCGCGGGACGGTGGTGTGGACGTACGCGGCACGATCGCGATCCACGCCGACACCGCTGCTGCCACCGCGGGACGCCGGGCAGCGGGGATCATCGCGACCGATCGCGCGGTGGTCCCTTGCCTACGGTCACCTCGGCCGTGCAGATCTAGCCGGTTGCGGAGTGGGCCAGGGAGTCGTACAACCGCGACCGCACCCCCAGTCGGAGTAAGCCATGACGTCGAGAGTTCGTGTCGTCCTGTCGATCGCCATCCTGTGCGCAGGCGTCGCCGTCGGGTGTGCGCCCGAGAAGAGCGAACGCGAGCTGCTGATCGAGGCGAGCACGCTCGCGGCAAGCCAGCGCTACGAGGACGCGGAGGAGATCTTCGAGAGGGTCTACGCCGCAAACCCGCAGAGCGCCGAGGTCCTGATCCGCTACTCGGGCTTCGCGATCGATACCGGTGACATGGAGAAGGCCGCCGAGTTCTTCGACGTGCTCGCCGAGCTGGAGCTGAACGCGAACGAGCGGGGTCGGGTCGCCAACGAGCGTCGGCGCTACTTCGAGCGGATCTACAGCGACGCGCGGGGCGACGCGCCGACGGCGCCTGCGGATCGCGAGCTCTACGAGGAGGCGATCCTCGGCCTGATCGAGATCGACCGCAGCGGCCCCTACCTCGACGAATACGTCAGCTACCTCATCATGCAGGCTCGTGCGGCGCTCGGCGGCGCTCCGGAGCGCGCGCTCCAGCCCGGTGATGCGTCGGGTCCGGCCGCGAATGCGACCGTAGAGCAGGCCCGCGGGTCGCTCGTCTACCTGGAACGATTGCTCGACGGGGATCCGCGCGTCGGCATCCGCGGACGCCCCGACCCTGCGGTCGCGGCCGAGGGCACGGCGCTGCGCGAGTTCCTGCGGCGGAAGGTCTTCGACGGCGAGTGGACCGCGCGCTGGACGGCGGATCAGCGCCAGCCGATTATCGACGCCGGTCGGTATGACGCGAACATCGATCGGTTCACCATTCACCATGTCGCACCGTACCGCGAAGGCTTCGATGCTACGACCAGTGTCGAGGTGCTCACGGTGCAGGCCCAGACGTGGTTCGCGCGGGAGATCGCGACCGATCTCTCCTACGAGCTCGCCGGCGTGGAGCGTGCAGGCGCTGATCCGCTGCCCTACGCAGTCGCGGATTTCACCCAGGCTCAGGCGACGAACATCGCGACCGACCCCGCCGGGAACTTCACCTTCGATCTCTCGCTGCCTCTCGACACGGTCCAGCTCGGCGGTTGGCTGCTGCGCGAGCGGCAGCGCCAGGCGGCTGAGGCGCCGGCGGAGGGTTCCGGCGAGGCGCCGACCGAGGGTTCCGGCGAGCCGGTTGCACCGGAGTGATGCAATTCGCTTGACGCCACCAGGAGCGACGAATATCGCCGCTGAGAGCACGGGTAGAACCCCGTCCCCGCACACGCACACGCACCCGCACACTCAACGGCGAACCATGCTTCCCGAAGACGACGTGATCCTCGAAGACGCCGCTGATGGCGAAGAGCCGACCTTGGAACCTGGCGACGACGATCCCGACGCCGCCGATCCCGAAGCCGCCGTACTCGATGCTGAAGAGGTCGAAGAAGAAGAGGAGCCGCCGGCGCCTCCGCCGCGGCCCGTCAAGAAGCGGACCACGCTGAAGGGCTCCACCAACTTCGGCGGCGTGCCGCGCGCGAAGCTCGACGACCCCAAGGTCGCCGCCGACGTGTGGGCCAAGCTCCGCGAGGGCGTCGGCGCCATCAACCCGGCACCCTACACCGTGCAGGGCTTGTTCAAGCCCGACGACATCATCGACCACAAGAAGTTCGGCGTCGGGTTCGTCATCGCCGTCCCCGGCGGCAAGAAGGCCGAGGTCCTCTTCGAGGATTGCGTCCGGAAGCTCGTCCAGGGACGATGACCGGCCGCGGATTCCGTGTCCGCTGTGCGCTGACCTGTACTCTCGCGCTTGCACTGACGCTCGCCGTCGGCTGCAACCGCGGAGGCGGCGAGCCGGAGGATCCCGAGTTCGTGTTCGGGCTCGTCGACGAGCTGTTGGAGAGCGGCGACACCGCGTCGGCGATCGCCCTGCTCGAGCGGCACGGCCTCTCCGACACCGAGCGGGGACTTCGCCTCTCCGCCGAGGCCTGGATCATGAGCGCCGAGTACGAACGGGCGCTCCAGGTGCTCACCGAGCGCATCGACCTCTCCGCCGATGACCTGGTGCTCCTCGAAGACGCCTGTGCGATGGGAGCCCTCGCCGCCCTCGACGAACAAGACCGCTCCCTGGCCACCGATCGCCTGGCCGCGTGCCAGATCCGAAACCGGGAGCGCGTCGATCTGAGGGCGCTCGCGATGCGCGCCGCCGGAACCGACCCACACAAG
>CAZFPM010000155.1:0-2774 GCA_964520965.1 uncultured Myxococcales bacterium | reverse complement strand
GACCCACCACCGGCCGAAGACCTCCTCGATGCGCTGACCGTGGCCGTCCAGGAAGCCGAGTCCGGCCCCGAGGTCGACGTCGCCGCCGACCAGCTGGAGCAGTTCCTGCTCGAGCTCGCCGACGCCGCAGAGTCGCCGCGCGATCGCCTCGAGCTGCGGACCCGAGCCTTCGCGCTCGGCCAGGAGCCGACACTCGGCGCCGCGCTGGTCGACGAGTACATGGCGGCGGCGGCCGCTGCCGACGACCCGCAAGAAGCCGCGACGCTCTACGAGCACGTCTACCTCCCCGCCCGCGTACCCGGGCTCGACGCCCCGGAAGCCGTCCGCGAAGAAGCGTCGAGGCTCGCTCAAGACGTGCTCTTCCCCGTCTTCGCCGAGAACTTCCGCAACCGCTACGACCGGAAGTGGGCCGAAGAAGATACCGCCGCCGAGATCCTCGACGCCGAGTCCGCCACGTTCACGTTCCCCGCCGTCGACGACGACGAATCCCGCGACGCCGTGATCGCCTGGCTCTACCTGCGCATGGAGCGCCCGCGCCCCACGCCGAACCCCGACTACCTCGCCATCGGCGACGTCTGCCAAGACCCCGCCGCCCCCTGCGTCTTCGACTTCGAACAGTTCGCCCGCTGGGCCTACTTCTCCAACCGCTACGACGCAGCACTGGAAGCCGAACTCGGCCACTCCCTCACATGGCCGTGAGCGCGCGGGGGTCGGCGCCAAGCGCGCGAGCGCGCGACTGATGTCCAAGCCCGGAGCACATCGGACGGTCGCGAAGAACCGCAAGGCGCGGTTCGACTACAAGATCCTCGAGACCGTCGAAGCCGGCATCGAGCTCGTCGGCTCCGAGGTCAAGTCGATGCGCGCCGGCAAAGCCACCATCGCCGACGCCTACGTCAACTTCGACGGCGGCGAGGCCTGGCTCCTGAACCTCCACATCGCCGAGTACCCCCAGGCGAACCGCTTCAACCACGAGCCGACCCGCAAGCGGCGCCTGTTGCTGAAGCGCAAGGAGATCGACCGCCTCAATGGGAAGATCCGCGAGTCGGGTTTGGCGCTGATCCCGTTGGAGATCTACTTCTCAGGATCTTGGGTGAAGGTCCTGCTCGGGCTCGGCAAGGGGAAGAAGCACCAGGACAAGCGGCATTCGATCAAGGAGCGGGAGACCAAGCGGGAGATGGAGCGGCACCGCTAGGGTCTTGGGTGACGGGGAGCAGGGGGACCGGTTCGCGAAAAGGGGCGGACGCAGAGGCGCAAAGGAATCGAGGGACGGCCGGACAGGTTCGCGCAAAGGCGCAAAGGCACAAAGGGTCGGACGGACGGGTTCGCGCAAAGGCGCAAAGGCACGAAGGGTCGGACGGACGGGTTCGCGCAAAGGCGCGAAGGTAGTTGGGGGGATCGGCGGCGCGGCGCCGCTCACCGGCAGATCGCGATCCCCTCGATCTCCGGAAGGTCCTCCGCGCCCCCTACGCCTGGCGCTGTCCAGCCGTCGCCGTCGACGTCGAGAAAGATCGGGTTTGTCACGCCGAACGGTCGCCTTCCTGGGGAGAAATGGCTCATCGGTGTTGCCGACCAGGCGAGCAACACGACGTACGCGTCTCGGTCGACGGTGATCTCGACCACGTCGTCGAAGTCTACGATCTCCTCGGGATCGGTGAGGAGATCGTGGCGCTCGACCTCGGCGCCGTTGACGAAGACGCGGAGCTCGTCGACGCCGACCCAGGGCGGGGTCTGTATGCGGACGCGAAGGGGGAGGGTCTCGCCGGGGGCGACGGCCAGGGTGTCGCCGGGGAGTTCGCCGTCGGGGAAGTCGATGAAGATGCCGCCGGAGACGGTGACGCGCTGGGCGAGCAGGCCTTCGACGAGGTCGCGGTCGGTGATGCTGGCGGGGAAGTCGGTCGGCGAGGCGACGTAGGTGCGGGGGAAGCCGGCGGCGCTGTCGAGATCGTGGGTGTCCGAGTTGCCGACGCCGGTGATCCGCCAGCCGCGGGACAGCAGGCTGAACCAGTCGCGGACGTTGTCGCAGAAGCGGCTGCGGAACTCCGTGTTGTAGATCTCGACCGAGTCGAAGTCCTCGAACCAATCGGGGGAGTCGACGGCGTCGGGGCCCGCGATCGGGTCGTATCCGACGCGCGTGAAGACGGCGAGGCTGCCCCGGGGGTGGTTGATCTGGACGATGTCGGTACCCTGACGTCGCGCCTCGGTGACGTACTCGCCGAGGGTCGGGAAGAAGAGCTCGCGGCTGTTGCGCCGCCGAGCGCCGAGGGCCAGGCCGCCGCCGGCGGGCGAGAAGGGGTCCCACGTGCGGGGGAAGATGCTGAGGTGGCCGCGCCCCGGCGACACCTCTTCGCCGAGCAGCAGGTGGATGCGGTCCTGTACGCCGAGCGCTTCGATTGCGCCGGCGAAATCGCCGAGCGCGCCGTGGTCGGACGGGCCGATGAAGTCGAGGCCGGCCGCGAGGCACGAGGCGACGCGGTCGGTGAGCGGCACCGTGCTGTCGAGGCTCGGCACCGAGTGCAGGTGCAGGTCGCCGGAGACCCAGCCGCGGGTGTCGAGGGTGGGCTCGAGCATGAACGCGACGCGCACCGGGGTGTCGAGGGAGTCGAGGGTGACGGTCTCAGACAGGGCGGTGTACTCCTCGCCGCGGCTCGCGCTGACGGTGTACTCGCCGAGGGGCAGGAAGAACCGCCCTTCGCCATCGACGATGTCCTGTTGGGCGACGACGGGGCCGGAGACGTGGACCTTGGCGGGGGACAGTTCCTCGGCGTCGTGCGTGG
>CAZFPM010000154.1:0-14929 GCA_964520965.1 uncultured Myxococcales bacterium | reverse complement strand
GAGAACCGAGCCGCTAGGTTCCGCGCCCGTCGGGCGTTAGAGAACTGACGGCGCTCGAACCCCGCGAATTATCGTTGGAATTTCGGCACTCAACAGACGATCGGGCGGCGGCATGCGTTCTGCATACCCTGCCCGCGTGTTGATCTAGACGCGAAATGCACAACGTCGGCTGACGCTCCATGATTCCGGAGACAATCCGACGGCCAGATCGGAGCTCGAACGTGCGAATGATAAAGTGGACCCTGATCGCAGCGCTCCTCCTCGTCGCCGCCCCGGCGGCCGCGACGACGACCGGCGACCAGCCGAGCGAGCCTTCGGAGGCCGAGGGCGTCGCGGACGCCGACGAAGCTGGCGGGGACGAGGCGCTGGCTGATGTCGAGGCCGACGTCGATCTTGCGGAGGACGAGGGGGACGAGGAAGACGATGAAGACGAGGGCTTCGAGCTCCCGGTCAGCCTGAGTGGCGGCGTGAGCATCTCGACATCGCTCGGCGCGATCAGCCGGCCGAACCACCAGACGAGCGACACCGTTCGCTCAAGCTGGTCGTTCGGGGTCGGTTACGACATCACCGAAGAGCTCGGGATCAGCCTGGGTCTCGGCCTTTCGCTACCCCTCACGCCGTACAGTGAGACGATCGCGTTGGTTCCGGAAGACGCCGACTACACGGACGGGGAGACGCCGGAGCGCACTCCCCACCAGGCCCGGTTCAACGACATCTCGCTGAGCCTGGGCTACGCGCCGGTCTACGTCATCCCGCGGGCCGACATCCGGATCTCGGCGGGGTTGGGCGGAACGATCCCGACCTCGGTATACAGTCGGAACGACACGCTCCGGACGGCGATCTCGCCGAGCCTGAGCTTCAGCCGCTCGTTCGGCGAGTTCTCGCTGAGCTACGGCCTCAGCGCGAGCAAGAACTTCCACCGCTTCACCCATCCGGTGCAGGACCCCGACGAGCTCGATCTGATCTTCCGCGAGGGCGGGGCGGAGCAGCAGGCGCAGGGTCTGGTCGCCGAAGGTGGCCTCAGCCTCTCGGAGTGGAGCATGGGTCACAACGTGAGCGCCTCCTACACCTGGTTCGAGGGCTTCCGAACTTCCCTCGGCTGGGGATTCGGGAGCGCGTGGGGGTACATCCCCAGCCCGAAGGACGAGCTCTCCAGCGAGCACGCGCGAAGCGGACGCATCGCGCGCCAATCGATGACCGGCTCGATCACCGCGAGCTACTCGTTCCTCGACCACTTCTCGACGAGCCTGGGGATGTCGACCGGCGGCCCGCCGAAGACGGCGGACAACCGCCGCATCCGGTTCCCGTTCTTCGACACCCAGTCCGGCAATCTCCAGTACACCAGCGTTCGTTGGGGCTTCAATGTCTCCTACTGACACGACGCTGATTCCCATGCTTCCGACCATGAACCCGAACCCCACATCCCCCGAGGCCCCCATGTTTCCCAGGCGATTCCGATCGGTGACCCTGGCCGCGCTCGCCCTCGTCGTCCTGACGACCGGCTGCGCCCAGACCGTCGGCGATATCGATCGCACCAGCGACAACAAGATCGAGAAGTCGGTCTTCGATGGCGAATGGTACATGCTGCAGACGGTCGTCGAGACCAACGCGACGGCGGTCACGTCGTTCGCCGGTCTGATGGGCGAGATGGAGCGCATCGCATTCGACATCGACGAGGACTACCTCTACGCCCGCCGCGTCCACGAGGACATCGTCGGTCTGGACGTGATGGCGCCGGGCGTTCCGGACCCGGACGAATTCCAGGGCGGCATCGTCGGCGCCTGGCCGGTGAGCCACTTCGACGTGCAGCGCTCCTACAACTCGAGCACGGGTGAGGAGACCAACGTCATCGGCGAGAACGGGTCGGACCGTCGCTGGTACGAGCAGGATTGGATGCGCGTCAGCTGGGACAGCAACGCGGTCACCAACACGGTCAACGAGGACTTCACGGGGTTGGAGTCCGACGGCCAGATCGTCATCAGCGCGCAGGAGGCGAACGACACGTGGTTCGTCGAGTACCGCGACGACGGCGAGGCCTACTACATCGACGTGGTCAACACGTACATCGTCGAGCCGGACTGGATCGAGTGCTACCTGATGGTCGGCTTCCCGCTGGTGTGGGGTACCGACTGCGGCGCCGAGGAGATCGAGGTCCGGACGAGCTTCCTTCGGGTCGACGAGCGGATCGAGGACCAGCACGTTCCGCGTGAGTACGACGACTACGACATGAACCGGTTCGGCTACTTCCGCACGAACCGCTGCTACTACGACGAGCGTTGGGACTGCACGGACGCGTCGCGAATCTCGCTGGCGAACGTCCACGACATCTGGACGAACAACCGCAACGCCGACGGGTCGCCGCGACCCTACTCGGAGCGGACTCCGGAGCCGATCGTCTACTACACGTCGTACGAGTACCCGGTGGATCTCTACGACGACTCGTTCGACATGGCGAACCAGTACGACTGGGCGTATCGCCGTGCCGTCGCGGCCGCGCAGGGCGTGGCGATCGAGACCGTGCCTCGGATGTTCTACCTCTGCCTGAACGACGGAACGGCGGACCTCGAAGCGCCGGCCGACGTCCTCGAGACGACGTATAACCCCGAGGCGAACGCGCTCATGCAGGGCTTCTACGAAGCGTCCGCCGAGGGCTACCGCGAAGGTCACTGCGTCGAGCCCGGCGTCCGCAAGAACCAGGGCGACCTCCGCTACAGCTTCTTGAACTTCCGCGTGGATCCCTCGGCGCCCTGGTACGGCTACGGCCCCTCGGCGGCGGACCCGATCACGGGCGAGCTCATCCAGGGCGTCGCCAACTTCAACGGCGGGTACCTGAACCGCGACGCGCAGCGCGTCCTGACCTACGTCAACATCATGGAGGGCGACGCCACCGCCGAGGAGTACGGCTACGGCATCCTCGCGCAGGAGTACTTCGAGAACCTCCGCGAGCAAGCGGACGGCGATCTCTACTTCGGCGCCGACACCACGCCCGGCGCGCCGGACGACAAGGGCCTCGAGGCCGTCTCGAACGTGACCGCACGCGAGATCGCCCGCGCCGGCAGTGACATGGACGAGTCGTACGCGCTCGCCTGGGAGATGTCCGAGGACCCGCACCTGCAGGAAGTGCTGTCGCGCCCCGTCGACGACCTCCGCCTCCGCAACGAGTACCAGCGGAACCCGATGGAGCGCATCGCCGGCACGCACATCGAGCAGATGGCGATCTTCCCCGAGATGGTGACCGCGCTCTCGCAGGGACTCCTGGAGCCCGGCGGCGAGACCGGGGGCCTCTGCCCGGCCGGCGTCACCGAGTGCGACCCGATGAACATCATCTCCCCCGTCGGCGTCGGCCGCCTTCGCGCGGGCGACAACATGCGGGCGCGATTGCGCGAGCACTGGCGCCAGAACAACATCATCATGGCGCAGGACCTCGACCAGCAGATCATCGGCTACGCCCGAGAGATCTACGAGTACAAGCAGTACCTCGAGGCCAACACGAGCCTGACCGAGGATCAGATCGAGCGCGAGCTGTGGTCGGAGATCCGCGGTCGCATCTACAGCGGCGTCCAGGCCCACGAGATCGGCCACACGATCGGCCTACGCCACAACTTCGCCGGCTCGGCGGACGCGCTCAACTACTTCCCGCAGTACTGGACCCTTCGCCAGAAGACGTTCAACGAGGATTGCGACGGCGCCGGATTCCGCACCTTCGACCCGTTCGGCTACGCGATCGGCGAGGTCGCCCCGACGGGATGCGACGGTGACTCGCCGTCCGCCGAGGAGCACGCTCAGCTGCTCGCGGAGCTTCATCACGGCGTGGTCGATGCCGACACCAACGTCCGGTCGATCAACTACTACGAGTCGTCGACCGTCATGGATTACCACGGCGAAAAGAACGGCCGCGAGGGTGGCCTCGGGCTCTACGACTACGCCGCAATCGCGTACGCCTACACCGAGATGCTCGAGGTCTTCGACGGCGCCCCGTACAAGATCGCGGTCCGCTCGACGTGGGACGCCGAGGGCAACTTCGAGGACAGCACGACGACGCGGGCCGGGGAGTTCGTCACCGACATGGACGACGTCGAGAACTGGTCGACTCGCTACGGCAACGACCCCGAAGGCGACATGCCTGGCGACCGCGAGCGGGACAACGGCTGGACCTACTGGCACTACAGCGTCCTGCCGATGATGTTCTACGACGAGGCGGCCACGATCGACGACGCGAATGTCGCGATGGCGCTCGATCCGGCGCACTTCAACTTCGAGGGTGTCGGCGCGATGGCGGGCATGTACGACCGTTCGCTCGTGTCGGTCTCCCGCCTCGAGGACCCGAACTCGAACGTGCCGCGATTCGCCGAGAGCGACATCGAGGTGCCCTACCGCTTCTGTAGCGACTTCCTGCGGGGCGCCAGCTCGCTGTGCAGCATCTTCGACTCGGGCGCAGACGAGAGCGAGGTCGTCCAGCGGCTGATCTCGGACTACGAGAACTACTACCCGATCAGCTGGTTCCGTCGCGGCCGTACCGCGTTCGGCATCTGGGTCTGGCCCACGATCAGCTCGCTGATGAACTACACGTTCGACCCGGCGATCGGTCAGTACCAGCACTGGCTGCTCCGCGCATCGGGCCGCGGTCAGGGTTGGTACCTGAACGACCACGCCGGCATGGCGGCGACGATCGCGTCGCAGGACGCCATCAACTTCGTCTCCGGCGTGCTCGCCACGCCGACGATCGGTACCTACGCTCCGGACTCCACTGCCGACGGGCTCCTGATCAACGTCGACAACGAGTTCGGCCGTCGTTTCCCGAGCTACGATCCGCAGTTCGGCGAGGTCACCGAGGACGAGTACGTCGAGGTCGGGATCGCCGACGGCGGTCGCTACGGCTACAGCCAGTTCCTCCGCAACGAGGACGACGAGGCGGGGTACTACTACTTCATGCAGACCGAGGTGCTCTCGCACTTCTGGGCGAAGTACGCGGCGCTCTGGTCGTTCACGAACGGCTCGGTCGAGATCGTCGGTGCCGACACCTCGTCGGACAACACCGCGTTCTACATTCCGCCCTACCTGGCCTACCCGGACCTCGTGGGTAACTACTTCGGCGCGGTGTTCTCCGAGCAGTTCGGCAACTTCGGCCTCTGCGTCACTCAGGACGAGAACGGCGAGCACCAGATCGACAACATCGATCTGATCCGCTCGTCGAGCTACCGCTGCGACGGCGCGATCATGAACCCCTACACCGGTGCCTACGGGAACCGGGACTTCAACATGAAGTTCTATACGATCCTGTTTGCAGCATCGAACTTCAGCGCCAACTTCGACTACGACTGGCTCGACCACTCGTCGGTCTACGTCTGGGGTCGCGGGGAGCAGCCCGACATCTACGTGGAAGAGACGGAAGTCGATCCCGAGGAGGGTTCGGGAGAGGGTGACGAGGAAGCCGAGGATACAGATCCCGAGGGCTTCGAGTGGCTCACCTACACCGACGACCACGGCATCACCTACGCCGCCCGCGTCGACGTGGCGCTGGGCGACGCGCCCGACACCTGGACCGACGGTCGCACCAACATCGGCGACGACGGCTACACCCAGTCGCCGAACGTGGCGTGGCGCATGGTCATGCGAGCGCAGGATCTGGCGGCCGAACGCGACGCCGCCCTGGCTGACGAGTTGGACGAGAGCACGCCCTACCCGGTGCGTGACTCCGGCGAGATCGGCTACGAGCTGGACAGCCACCTCGAGATGATCCGCTTCCTCGTGGAGATCAACATCCTCTACGCCATCTGATCGGGTCTTCGACCGCACCTCGGCGCCCCGGCTTCGGCTGGGGCGTCGCTGCTTTTTGGGCCCCGACGCGGGGCGTGGTTCCTGCCTCGGGTGCTGTCCCCCAGCAGCAAACTGCTGGGGGACAGACGGCGCCGCGCGCCGTCAGGGGGCCGCGCGGCTGTGCCGCGCGAGGCGGTGGTTGTGATGGCCGAGCTGGGTACATCGTCCGTCCGGCGCCGTCGGCGCCGGGCCCCCTGGCTCGCTGCGCGAGCCTGTCCCCCCGCGCTTCGCGCCGGGGGACCGCAATCCGGTCGTCCCGCGGTCGAAGCCAGACCTACGGGTCGCGCCTGACGGCGCTCAGAACCCGTCGGGGTCGGCCCCTTCGTCGACCGAGCCTCGTTCGGGCGCCGCATAGCCATCGAGCAGGATGTCCTCGATGGCCCGGTCCCGAAGGTCCGGGGCGAATTGCGAGGGCTCCGTTCCAGCGAGGAAGTACTCTGTGACCGCGCCCTCACGGCCTGGCTGCGCCCGCAGCCCGCGGTCGGGATCGACGGACACCGCCACGATCCCGTCGGGTGGGTCCGGGAACTCGACGACGTCGCGGTCCGCGTGGGCGCGGGTCATGAAGTCGGTCCAGATCGGCAGCGCCGTGCGCCCACCGGCCTCGCGACGCCCAAGGGTCTCGTTGTCGTCACGCCCGACCCACACGCCGCCGACCAGGTGGCGCGAGAAGCCGAGAAACCACGCATCCCGGGCCGCGTTGGTGGTGCCGGTCTTTCCCGCCACCGGGTGACCGACCGCCCGCGCCCGGGTCGCGGTTCCCCGCTCGACCACCGATCGCATCAGCGAGGAGATCATCCAGGCAACTGCGGGGTCGACTGCGGGGGTCGGCGACGGGTCGAGCTGCAGCAGCACCGAGCCGGTCGGGTCCGTCACCCGGGTCACCAGGATCGGGTCGTCGACGGCACCGTCCGCGGCGAACGTCGCGAACGTGTTGGTGATCTCCAACGGCGACAGCTCCGCCGATCCGAGGGCGAGGGTCAGGTTGTCGGTCAGCTCGGACTCCACGCCGATGCGCCGCGCGAACTCGTGGGTCGTTCGCAGGCCGACCAGGTCGAGGACCCGGACGGCGATCACGTTGCGAGAACGGGCGAGGGCCGTCCGCAGGCTCATGGGGCCGTCGAACTCCCCGTCGTAATTCCGCGGCTGCCACGTCTGCCCCTCGGGCATCGGGAACGTGACGGGCTGATCGAGGAAGACGGTCGCGGGGGTCACGGAGCGGGCTTCGAGCGCTGCGGCGTATACCACCGGCTTGAATGCGCTGCCGACCTGCCGACGGGCCTGGATCGCGCGGTTGAACGGGGAGTGTCCGAAGTCGTAGCCGCCGACCAGGGCGACGACGCGGCGCGAGCCGGGCTCGATCGCCACGAGCGCCCCCTCGGCGGAGGGCAGCAGATCGACGATCACGTCGGACGCGTCGCGGCCGTCGAGACGCTCCAACGAGTAGTTCTCGGCGGGGGTCACGGTGAAGGCCGAGCGCGGCGGGAAGAGCTCGTTCCACGGCCGGTCGTCGGGCCGGGTACGGCTCTCCGGGTACCGCCGGAGCGTAGCCGTGTGGGGCCCGACGCCGACGATCGTGGCTGCGTCGTCGACCTGGAGGATCACCGCGCGGTACTCACGGCCGGCCCTCAGTCCGATGGTGTCGGACTCGGCGGCGTGCTCGCGTCGCCACTCGGCGACGGCCGCGTCGTCGTCGAGCACGGCGAATGGGGTGTGGTAGCCGTGACGGGCATCGAACTCACGCAGCCCGGCCTTCAGCGCGTCTTCGGCGATGGCCTGGAGTTCGATGTCCAGACCGGTCTCCACGCTCAATCCACCGGCGAGGACGACCTCTTCGCCGAGTTCGTCGAAGAGCTGGCGGCGGACTGCGTCGACGTAGAACGGGAACGCCCCCTCGTAGGGTCCGACGCCGTGCTCCGGATCGAGCACGAGGGTGGAATCGTCCGCTTCGCGGTAGTCGGCCTCGGAGATGAACCCCTTCTCCCACATCTGCCGCAACACGTACGAGCGCCGATCGAGGGCGGGCTCGGGATTGTAGTGCGGGTTGTAGCGGTTCGGCGACTGGACCAGCCCGGCGAGGAGCGCCGCCTCGGCGAGCTCGAGCTCTGCCGCCGAATGGCCGAAGTAGTAGCGGCTCGCCGCTTCGACGCCGTAGGAGCGACTGCCGAAGAAGACCTGGTTGAGGTAGATGCCGAGGATCTCGTCCTTGGTGAGTCGGTCCTCGAGCCGAAACGCGAGCAGGGCCTCTTGGACCTTGCGGCGGATGGTGCGCTCGGGGCTGAGGACGAGGTTCTTGACCACCTGCTGGGTGATCGTGCTCGCGCCCTGGCTCAGCTGGCGGCGCCGAACGTTGGTGTACACGGCTCGCAAGAGCCCGACGTAGTCGAGGCCGGCGTGGGAGTAGAAGTCGGCGTCTTCTGCGGCGATGATCGCATCGCGCATCACCTCGGGGATCGCCTCGAAGGGAACGACCGTTCGGTAGATGGCGTCTTCGTCGGCGAAGGTCGCAACGACGTCTCCGGACGCAGCAAAGACCCGCGTGCACTGCTTCGGGCGATAGTCCTGCGCGGATCGGATGTCCGGTAGCCCCTGGCCGTAATGCCAGAAGATGCCCGCGACGCCGGCCACTCCGGCGACGCTGCCGAGCAGTCCCAAGATGACGACGAGGGTGAGCAGCCGCCGCCACAGGGGCTTGCGTGCGTTCTTGCGTTTCCGTCCGCGTCTCCGGGTCGCCATCTGTCAGTCTCTACAACGTCGGGCCAGCGAGGGTCCAACTTCGGGCGTGATCGAGGCCGTCGTATTCCAACTCCGTTCGGGCTGAGGAGCGCCGCCAGGCGCGTCTCGAAGCCCTCGGGCCGCAGCTGGTCCTTCGAGACGGAGGCTCCGCCTCTTCCTCAGGACGAGCGGTTGGATGCAACCGATCGGAGGGGCTCACCCTCTCCAACTTCCGGAGCGCTCGGCGTATTCACGACCTCGCGCATCATCGGCGCCCGAGCGGGCCGTCGCCGGCCTCGGAGTCGGGATCCGACAAGGTCACGGCGCCCCGAGAACCCCCTCAGTCGTCGACCGAGACCACGTCGTCTTCGTCGTCTTCGTCGATGCCCATGACTTCGGGTTCGGGGACCCGCGCGACGACCCACACCGCCTCGTAATGGTCGGTGAAGGTGGCTCCGGAGAAGTAGGTCTTCAGGCGACGGATCGCGCCGTCACCGAGGGTGTCGCGTCCACTCTCGCCGACAGTCACGCTGCGCCAGGTCGGAAGCAAGGCAGCGACGAGCGGGTCTGCGGCGAAATCCGCCGGATCGCCGAAGTCGATCTCGGCGCTGACCCGACCCTGGGCGACCAGCTCCAGGCCGCAGCGGTCGACCCCCATGCGAACGTCATCCTCGTCGGCGAGCATCTCCGACAAGGCGTCCAACTCGGAGACCGCCCCGTCGCTCCCGTTGGCGAGGGCCTCCTCGACGAGCATCTCTCGGAAACCGGGGAACGACCCGCGCGCGGCACATACGACGGCGCAACTTCCGCCGGGCCGCACCAGCGTCGCGAACGCGGAGAGTGCGTTGAGCACGTCGGCCGTCGTCACCAGCGATTGGAAGCAGACCGCGAGATCGAAGACGTCGGGGGCGAACGAGAGCGCGCGCACGCCCTGGGTATTGAAGAAGACGCGGCGGGCGTCGGCCTCGTCTACCCGGCGACGGGCCAGATCGAGGTTCGACTGGTGGAGATCGACGGCCATCACCCGGCGGGTCTCGCCTGCCTCATCGAGCAATCGCCGAACCGCATGACCCGCACCACACTCGGCCACCAGCGCACTCCCCGAGAACTCGGAGAGCTCGAGCGCGGCGAATACCTCGTCGAGTGCGATCGGGTCCCGCTCGTCGGGGGGCGGGGCCTCGAGAGATTCCTCGATCGCTGGTTCGGACTGGGTGCTCACGCGCGTCGCTAGAAGTGGCGGAAGCCGGAGCCAGACAGGCCCTTGCTGGTACCATCGGCCCCGATCCGGGTCAAGCGCGCCCCGCGCCCGGTGACGACTCCGATGCGGGTCCACGACGCTCCGGGGGCATCGGCGGTAAAAGCGACCTTCACGTAATCGTCGCCACCGCTGAGCTGCCAGTCGTCTACGGACGCGCCGAGCGCGTGAGCGACGGGGGCGAGTGCGTCCGAGCCGGGCAACGGGGCGTCGATCTGGATCGCGACGTCCGATGCACGGGCGACGCGCATCAGATCGAGCGAGAGTCCGTCGCTCACGTCGATCGTGGCGTGGATCGATGCGCCGAACGGTGGACGGAGGGGCCGGGGGCGGCGGTGGGCGCGCACCACCTCGCGCATCTCCGGCTCGTCCCCACGTCCGGCGGACAGCGCGGCCAGCCCGGCGGCTGCGAGCCCGACCGGCGCGTCGATCCACGCGCCGTCGCCGACCCTCGCCCCGGAACGGAGCCAGGGCCCGGCGACCTGGCGGCCGAGGACCGTGGCGGTGAGCACCGCAGCATCGCCCGCGCGAACGGTGTCTCCGCCGACGAGATCGATGCGGAGACCTAGATCGTCGATGGCGTCGGCGAACCCGCGGCAGAGTCCTTCGACGAGGTCGCCCTCATCGCTCGCCGGCAACGCGAGCGAGAGCAGGAACGCTGTCGGCTCGGCGCCCATCACCCACACGTCGCTGACGTTGGTGGCGAGGAGATTGTAGGCCACGTCTGCCCAATCGCTCCACCGCCGGTCGAAGTGCACACCGCCAACCAACGTGTCCAACGCGACGACCCGACCGTCTTCGCCCCGAAGCACGGCGCCGTCGTCCCCGATACCCTCCGGGGACTCACGACGGTCGCCGAGCGCGGAGCGCAACGCGGCGATGACTTCGTCTTCGTCGAGCCGTCTGCCGCTCACAGGGACATATTCCCCTGCACGGCGACGAGCTTGAGCATGATGGCGGCGGCCGCGAAGCAGAGCAGCGCCACGATGAGGCCGAGCACCGTTCGGAGCCGCCGCGCGTTGCGAGCAAAGGTCTCGGCATCGCCGACGGCGAACGCCTGCGCGACCACCTGGGCGTCCTTGACGACCTGGTCGAGGTAGTTCTTGGAGAGGCGATCGTTGGGATGATCGGCGAGCCAGTGCCTGTAGTTTCGGGCGGCGACGCGCGTGAGACCGTTTTGGCGGCAGAACTCGACGAACTCGGCATGGCGACCGGGGTCGCTGGGTGCCGTGACCACGTGCTGCCACCGTTCCTCGGCCTTGGCGGTGACGGCTTCCTTGCCCGGCTCGACGCGCTCCCACGGTCGATCACCCGCCGCCTTCGCGAAGACGAGCCCGCATGTGTGGCACGCGCGCTCGTCGTACTGCCGGTGTCCGCACTTCGGGCACTTCACCGGGGCGAGGTGCACCGGAAGGGGACCCTGCTCGACGACCGCCACGTCGGCTGCCGGCGGGGACGACGCGGCGGGCTCCGCGGCCTCTGCTGCGGCCTTGGCCGACGGCGGTGAGGGTTGGTTGGGGTCCGTCTCGGCGGTGGTCCCGCCTGCCGCGGCTTCGGGCTCGGCAGGGGTCGGCGCGGCGGTGTCTCCACCCGCATCGGCAGGCGCCGCGGCCGCATTCTCCCACGGCTCGGGGCTCCGGGGGCCGAGCGTGCTGGGCTGGCCGCACGCGGCGCACACGACGACGACGGTGCCATCGTCGACGCGCACGTCGGCGGCATCTCCGGTCACACCACAATGGTCGCAAACGATCTTCATCTCAGCCGGCACCCGGTGTCGCAGCGAGGTCGGTGCCCATGACGAGGTCGACGACGACCCGCCACAGAGGTGGGAACCCGATCGGCCGCGGGGTGAACGTGAGGATAAACAGAAGCGCGGCGGCGCGTCCAATGCGGCGATCGACTCCCTGTGCCGCGCCGTCGGTGGTCAGGGGCGGATGCCGCACGCCGATCAGCGCCGCGGCGAGCAACGCGAGCACGAGCCAACCGGCGAAGCACGTCAACCCGAGGACGACGAGGGCCGCGAGCACGAGCCACGCGTGGCGGTTGTAGCGCTCTCCGTACATCGCGTACGCGACGTGGCCCCCGTCGAGCTGGCCGATCGGCATCAGGTTGAACGACGTGACGAAGCATCCCGCCCAACCGGCGAGGGCCAGCGGGTGCAGGAAGACATCGTGACCGTCTGGGATCGGGGGCAACACCAGCGCTTCGATGGCGCTGAGCAGCAGGCAGTCGCCGAGCTCGATCACGGCGAGGTCGGCCGGGATCGGCCGCACCTCGCTCAGCGCGAGCCCGACGACCAGCACGGGCATCGCGACCACGATCCCGGCGAAGGGGCCGTAGGCGGCGATCCGGAGGAGTTTCCCGGCACGCATCGGCCTGAGCTCCATCGCGATGACGGCGCCGAGGGTCCCGATCAGCGACGGGAACGGGATGAAGTAAGGCAACGACATGCGCACGCCGCGACGGCGTGCGGTGATGTAGTGGCCCATCTCGTGGGCGAGCAGGATGCCTAGGAACGCGGCGGAGTAGCCGACGGCCGGTATCCAGAGTCGCGGGTACTGGAACCAGGGACCCGCCAGCGGCGGAAAGGGCCCGAGCGGATCGCGCAGCCCAGCCCAGATCACGTAGCCCGGATTGCCCAGGAGCCCAGCCCACGTCGTCGTGGCGATCGTGGCCGCGAAGAGCAGGTACGGCAACGCACGCCGTGGTGGTCGCGCGCTCACCTTCGAACGTCCGGACGCGGAGGCTCGATCACGCCGATCGGATAGAAGAACCCACCGCCGTCGACCTCCCAGAGGCCGAGGTCGCGCACGACGCCTCCGTCATCGGATACCCACATGCGCCCGCAAGCGCCCTCGTGCGGGGCGGCGTCGAACGCCGCTTGCGTGACCGCGTCCGGAGGGGGGTTCGGGCCGGCGGCGTCGACGGCCCGGAGCACGAACGCAGCGGCGTCGAAGACCTGCGCGTCGAACTCGGTCGGCTCCTCGCCATACCGAACCTGGTACTCGAGGGCGAAGGCCTCGGCATGGGGGCGCTGGTCGTCCGGGTGGTAGACTTGGACGACCTGGGCGCCGGCGGCGAGGTCGCCCACCGCCTCGACGAGTGGGCCGCGCCAACCGCTCGAGCCGAGGAGCTGCACGTCCGGTCCGCCGACCGCGGCCACCCAACCGCGGAACTGCAGATGGGGCAGAATCGCCGCGACCTGGTCGGCGTACTCCGGGATGAAGAGCGCGTCGGGGTGGCTGCGGTCTCCCTGATCGGAGCGCACGCGGGATTCCGGCTCGTCGCGCCAGGGATCATCGGGAACGTCCAGTCGGAAGGACTGCCCGCCCGTTAGCACGCCGACCGGATCGCTGACGTCGGGCTCACCGGTCTCGTAGCGAACGACCCGGTCGATCGTACCGCCGTACGCGGTGACTGCCCGGACGAACGAGAAGGTCGCCTCGGAGCCGTAGGCGTCGTCGGGGGCGAGCACGGCGAACGTGCGCGCCTCGTACTCGGCCAGCACCGCTCCTGCCAGGGCCTGCGCCTGGTCGGCCGCCGAGGTACGGAGCCGGAACACGCCCGGGCCCTCGTGCTCGATGCCGTGCACGCTGCAGAGCGTGAAGAGCGGGGTGTCTTCGGAGCCGCGAGCAGCGATGACGGCTCGGCTCTCCAACTCTCCGACCGGCCCGATCACCGCGACGACCGACTCGGCCAGGGCGGCGGCCAGGGCGGCTTCGGGGCCTGCCTCGACGGTGTCGAACACGAGGACCCGCGCGGTTGGGCTGTCGCGGGTCGCCATCATCACCGCGCGAGCGGCGCGCCGACCGAACTCGGCGTGGTCACCCGACAGAGGCGCGAGGAGCGCGACGGCGGGAGTCGATGCGGACTGCGAAGACGCGTCGGCGGGCACGAGCCAGCCCGACAGCGCGGCGGCCAGGGACAAGAGCAGGTTCGTCGCGCGGAAGTTGGGACCGGGGCGACGGGGGCTGCTCACTTGGAGTTCTTGTCGCGACACTCGGCGAGCGCGGCTTGGAAATCGGCGGGGCGGGCACCCGCCTGGGAGTAGACTGCTTCTGCGTGTCGACGGGCATCGTCGTCGAGCGACTCGGGAAGGTACAGGCTGACGACGAAGACGGCGTCGCCCGGCGGGTCGGTCGGCGCACCTGCCCCCGGCAGCCGCAAGGCGTCGCCCGGCTGGGTTCCGGCAGGGACGGTCAGCGTGTCGGTACCCGACAGCGTCGGGACCTCGACCTTCGCTCCCTCGACGAGCTCGCCCAGGGTCAGCGGGAGCTCCGCGATGATGTCACTTCCGCCGAGCCGAAGCACCGGGTGGGGTTTCACGGAGATCCGCAGGAAGAGGTCCCCGGAGCGACCCCCGAACTCGCCCGGTGCGCCCTCCCCCGGCCACCGCAGCACCTGTCCGTCACGCAGGCCCGGTGGGAGATCGAAAGAGAGGCGTCGCATCTCGACCGTCGTGAGGTCAGGGCCCAGCCGCGGCAGCTCCAGGATGCGGCGACAACCGATGACCGCCTGCGCGAACTCCAGGCTGACGTCGAGCGTGAGGTCGGTGCCGCGCCTGGCCCTGAGGACACGTCGCGCGGCCGTCGCCACGGTCTTCACGAACTCCGTGAACCCGGTGTCGACCGTCGATGTCGCCCGGTGTCCGCCGAAGGCCGCGCCGGCGGGCGCGATACCGAACCGGTCGTAGGCGCTCCGAAGGCGCGCGTCCGAGAGAACGGCGTACGCCTCGGCGATCGCCTTGAAGCGCTCGGACTCGTCGTCTCCATCGGGGTTCTGGTCCGGATGGTGTCGTCGAGCCAGGCGTCGGAAGGCTGCCTTGATCTCGTCCTGCGTCGCCGCGGGCCGAACCTCGAGGATCTCGTAATAGGTGCCGTGGCCCACGCGCGCCGTGTCCGTCAGCCGTCGTCGGGCGCGTCGAACGCAGCCTGGGAGTACATCGCGTCGGCGAGCTGGTAGGCGGCCCCTTCGAGACGCGCGATCGCCTCGACGAGGCGGTCGATGCTCTGCTGGCCATCGAGCACTTCGCGGCAGTTCGCGAGCGCGTCCTCGATCTGGACGATCTGCTCGTCGGTGAACTGGTCGGCGTACTCGTCGAGGCTCCGGTCGGTAGTGTACATCAAGCCGGCCGCTCGGTTC
>CAZFPM010000153.1:0-14931 GCA_964520965.1 uncultured Myxococcales bacterium | reverse complement strand
AGCGCGTCGTCGGGGGTGTGCACGATGGGCTCCCCATGCAGGTTGAAGCTGGTGTTGATCAACGCCGGCGGGTGCGCGTCGCTCCGGTACGCGGCCAGGAGCTTCGCCAGGTCTGGCGCCGACCGCTGCGTCACGACCTGCGGGCGGGTGCTGCCGTCGACGTGCACAGCGCCTGGGCAAGCCCCGGCGAAGGTCGCGTCGGCGTCGGTGGACACCGTCATGAACGCGAGGTCTCGTTCCCCGAGCGGCGAGGGGCAGTGCGCTGATGCATGGTCGGCCGCGACGGCCGGCCCGAAGGGCATGAAGGAGTCTCGGCCGAGCGTCCGGTTGACGCGCGCGCCGCGGGACGGATCGTCGGCCGCGAAGAGCACCGAGCGATGCCCGAGCGCCCGCGGACCGAACTCGTCGCGCCCGACATAGCGACAGACGACGCGTCCAGCGCGCAGGTGGGCGGCAGCGGTGGCAGCGGGGTCGGTCACCCGAGCTCCACCGGCCTCACCGGCGATGCGGTCGAGCCTGGCGGCGTCGGGGTGCGGGCCGAGGAATACGTCGTCGAGCGCCCAGAGGGCCGTGGCGGTTCGCGCGTACGACGCCCGAGCGGCGGCGCCGGCCGACAGGCCACCATCGCCCATGTTCGGGAAGACCGACACGCCGGAGACCTCGGGCAGCTCGGCCAGCGCCTGGTTGAGCCGGATGTTGGCGAAGATCCCGCCGGCGAGCAGGAGGCGACGTGGGACCGGAGAGTCCAACAGGCGTCGCCGGACCCAGGCGGTGACGACGCGCTCGGTGAGCTCCTGCAACCCGGCGGCGACGTCCTCCCGGGGCAATCCCGCGACGAGGTCCCGAACAGCGCGCCGGGTCAACGGCTTCGTCAGGCGCGGCCCCCCGCGGCGCGGGGTGAGACACGCCGTCAGTCGCTTTCTTGCGACCGTCGGATCGCCGTGGGCCGCGAGTCCCATCACCTTGCCCTCGTCCCCCTCGCCGAATCCGAGCTCGACGGTGATGGCGCCGTAGAGGCGGGCGAGACCGACGTTCGGGGCGAGGCGATGGGTCGGACGGTCCGGAAAACCGGCCGGCCGCGCCGTCACGGCGACGCCCTCACCGTACGCGTCCCAGGTCACCACGAGGCCCGGCTCCTCGGTCGCCCCGAACAACGCCGCCCACGCGTGCGCCTCGTGATGCCCGACGGTCGCCAGGCGCGGCGTCTCGCCGACGGCGCTGCGGATCCGGCGCCGGACCGCCGACAACCCGGCCGCCCGCTCGAAGTGCCGGATCACGGGCAGAGCGGCGACCCCGTTCTCCCAAGCCCGCACGAGCCTGCTCGCGGGCGTCAGCGGATCTCGCTGCGGATCCCCCGAGGAGTAGGCGGCCTCCAACACCCGGAGGGGGGCCCGGCCCCAGTTCCCGGCTATCGCGACCTCGGCGATGCGATGGCCGTGGCGTTCGGCCCAACGGACGCACTCCGCGAGCGCACGGCGCGGGAATCCGGAGAAGCGCTTGATCCGGCTCGGCCGCTCTTCGGAGAGCGCGAATACCAACGCCCCGTCGACCACCAGGGAGACGCTCGCGTCGTGACCGTCCCAGATTCCGAGAGTCGCGTCGCCGCTCATCGCCCCACGACCTCCCGTGCGGCGATACGCACCAGGCGGCCGGCGCTGAGCAAAGAGGCCCTGACCGGCGCTCCGGCCAGCGCCGGATAGGCCTCACACGGCGTGAAGCAGCCGCCGCAATCGAGCCGTTCGACCGCACCCCGGGCGACCGACACCTCCTCGGATGCCCAGAGTTCGCGCACGGAACGGTCGCGGAGATTGCCGAGCGGGCGGTCCCACACGTGGCAGGGGTAGACGTCGCCCTCCGGCGAGATGAAGCACGTGGAACGCAGCGACTGGCACGGGATGCCGGGCGGCACACCCTCGAGATACCGCTCCAGGTTCGCGAGGAACCCCAGCTCCATCAGCGCCGTCGGGTGCCGTGGCAGACCGCGGCGCCGGATGTGCGACCGCACCATCCCCTCTGCCGCCACCGGCCCTGCGTCGTCGCTATCGGCGTTGCCGAAGAAATGCGCCGAGCGCTGCATCCAATTCCAATGCCACTCGTCGGCGGAGAACGCTGGCACGGCGGCCCGCAACGCGTTCTCCAGCTCCGAAAGATGTCGGCGGTTCGAGCTCGTGATCGTCGTTCCCACGAAGACGTCGACCCCGGGAATCTCGCGAAGCGCCCGCCACGTGCGGAGCGCACGGTCGAACGACCCCCGGCGTCCGCGGATCGCATCGTGCACCTCTCGCGGTCCGTCGAGGCTCACCGTGATGATCAGGCCGAGGTCCGGCCGCTCCGCGGCGATGCGACTCGCCAACGTGACGACACGCTCACCGAACCAGCCGTTCGTCGGAAAGTGGAGGAGGCGTAGCGCCGCGGCGTTCGCGACCACCGCGTCGAACAGCGCCTCGGCGTCCCTCCGAACGAAGATCTCCCCGCCGGTCAGATCCAGCCAGGTCAAGCGGTCGAGCTCTGCCATGATGCGACCGACCTCGGCCGCCTCGAGCTCCCGCTCCGACGGCGCCATCTCCCACACCCGACACATCTCGCAACGCAGATTGCACCGCCGCGTCAACGACATCACGACGCGCGTGGGCGTCGCCGGCCGCCGAACCCACGTCTCGGCCAGACGACCAACCATCTCTACCGTCTGTCGCAAAGGCATCTGCACGCGCGAATCACTTCGAGAACCAACACCGACCGGGACGCAACGCCGGGCGGGTCGGGCGGGTCTGCGTGGGGCTCGGTCCCGAGGGCAGCCGTCGACTGTCACCGGGACTCGCCTAGACGCGCCAGCGGTCGAGGTCGAGGATTGCGGCAGCGACCCGTGTGGCGGCGTTGCCGTCTCCATAAATCGAGGTCGGCACGGCCATGGTGTGGCGCAACCCGGGATCGGTGGCGATGCGTGTGAACCACGCCGTGATCTCGGTCGGGTCACGGCCGACGATGCGGGCGTTTCCGGTGTCGACGCTCTCGTGACGGGCAGACCGGTCTCGCAGGACGAGGGTCGGCACGCCGAGGGCCGAGGCCTCTTCCTGCAACCCACCGGAGTCGGTGAGGAGAGCGGTGGCTCCCCGCAGGAGGCCGATCATTCTCGGGTAGGCCATCGGGGACACGGTCACGACGGTCGAGCTTCCGGCGAGCGCTCTCCGAATCGGGTCGGAGAGCCCGGCGTTCGGATGGAGCACGACGACGAGGGGTAGATTCACGGCCTCGCTGACCTCGCGCAGGGCAAGGGCGATCGCGCCGGACATCGCTGCGGTCTCGCGCCGATGCACGGTCGCGACGACGTAGGGGGAGTCCGGCGCCAGACCGGGAATGTCGGGTGACTCGGCGCGTGCCGCGACGAGGCGAAGCGCGTCGAGCCCGGTGTTGCCGGTGACGACGATCCGATCCGAAGCGATGCCCTCGGCGAGCAGGTTGTCCCGGGCAGATTCGGTCGGAGCGAGATGGAGCTCGGCGATCCGGGCAACGACCTGTCGGTGCATCTCCTCCGGATAGGGCTGCTCGAGGTCTCCGGTGCGCAGGCCGGCTTCGACGTGCACCAGCGGGATGCCCTCGTAGAACGCGGCCAAGGCCGCGGCGAGGGTGGTCGCGGTATCGCCCTGCACGACGACGGCGTCGGTGGGCTGTCCGCGCAGGGCCACGGCCACGGCATCGACGGCGCGCCCGACCAGCGCCGCCAGGGGCTGGCCCGACGCGAAGAGATCGAGGCGCACGTCGGGCGGGCTCGAGAACAGGTCGATGCACAGGTCGAGCAGCGCCTGGTGTTGGCCGGTGCACACGGTCCGCACCGCGGCGCCGCCGCGCCCGAGCGCATCGACCACCGGAAAGAGCTTGATCGCCTCGGGCCGGGTACCGAAGCAGCAGGTGATGTGGCGCGACATCGTGTGAACGGGGAGCAGGCGGGATCAGATCAGCGTCGCGGCGTCCGCACCGGCGGAACGCCACGCGAACGCTTGCGTCGCGAAGATGGTCGACCACGTGTTCACGTGGTTCGAGTCCCACTCGTAGACGATGCCTCCGCGCGGGTCGCGAAGGCTCTCCAGGAAGCGGCAGGCGCGCTCGACGGGCTCGGCCCAGCGCTCTGGGTCGACGATCAACCAGAGCCGGATCGCCTGCGCGGTCGCGTCGGCCCGCAGCGGACCAGCGACCCCGGCGGCGGCCGCGTGGGCGTGCAGCCCGCCGCAGTTCGACTGGACGCGGGCCAGCGAATCGAGGGCGGGTTCGAGGACCGCCCGAAAGTCTCCGAGGCCTCGAGCTTCGCAGAACGCGAGCCCTTCGAGGGCGTAGAGCCCCGCGTGCAGGTACGTCTGGTCGTCGCCCCGGGTCGTCGCGAAGCGCTCGCCGTCGAAGTGCCGGAGCTGCTCGTGAGCCAGATCGCGGGCGAGTCGACGCAATCCGTCGTCGCTCGTGAAGTCGGCGAGGCGCACCAACGCGAGGGCGTTCTTCGCCTGGTGCGGTCCGTACTCTTCCGACCAGCGAGGCTCAGCGTAGGTCTCGGCGGGGACGACCGCCTGCCGCCGCTCGGTCGCTGCGCGAACGAAGGCGCCCAGGGTGTCGATGGCAGGCCGCATGGCTCC
Organism: uncultured Myxococcales bacterium; assembly: GCA_964520965.1. Taxonomy (GTDB): domain Bacteria; phylum Myxococcota_A; class Bradymonadia; order REDH01; family REDH01; genus CAZFPM01. Next base: position 10,312 of record CAZFPM010000153.1, on the reverse strand, counting down.
ATCGAGCGCATTCTCCTCGTGCGCGATCAGCCCGGACAGGGCGATGGCGGAGTCGAAGAGGTACATCCGCCCTCCCCGTCCGACCGCCCCGGAGGCGTCGACGAGATCTGCCAGCCACGCGGCGACGGAAGACCGCTTCTCTGCGGAGACGCGGCCCCGGCGGCAGGCCCAGGAGAGCCACATCCCGGCCACTTCGGGGTAGTCGTAACCGGAGCCGGCCGGATCCCACCACGAGCGGACGGCGCCGTTCGCCGACACGACGTCCGACGAAACCAACCAGTCGGTCAACGTCGCCGGGCGCGACCTCGGGATGGTCGCCTGGACCGGGGCGTCGTTGCCCCGGAGGGCGGGAGTGGATGGGCGGTTGGCGTACTGCATCGGCGGCTGAGCGTCGAGGCGAGAGCGGCGGGGGGTCAATGTCCCGCGACGTGTACTCTTTCGTCGGTATCGTAGTCCGACGACGCAAGGTCGGAGCTGTCATCTCGCGGAGTCGGATCCGGCGATACGGAGCCTTCGCAGGGGACCGACGGAGCCAATCGACCAGCGTCGTCCCGGCCTGTCAACCCGAGACCACCCGGGCGGACCGGTCTTCGCCGCCCGTGTTGTCCCGTTTTCGCTCCAACGCGGCCCGGGTGAGGCGCCCGGTCCACCAGAGGAGCAGGATCGTGGAGACCACCCCGAGGCACAGACCGACGACCTGCACGACGCGGGCTTCGGTCGATACAGCACCCGCCAAGACCTGTGTCGCCTCTTCGGCCAGAGCGCCCAGGAAGGTGAACGCGACCGCGGCCGGAGCGAGGCCGATGATGCTTGCGAACACGTAGGGACGGACGGGGACTCGGGCGGCTCCGCAGGCCATGTTGAGGACGCCGAATGGCACGATCGGCGAGAAGCGCGCGAGCAGGACGACCTGGAATGCGTCTCGTTGCACCGTCTCGTCGACAAGCTCGAGCGCCGGCCCGAACCGCTCCCGACCGAGCACCCAGCGGCGCAACGGCCCCGCACCGAGGATCCACTGCATCCAGCAGGCGATCGCGTTGGCGAGCAACGTGAGGAGCAGCGCGGGGATGAAGCCGAAGCTGAATCCAGCGAGCCCGATCAGCACCGACGCCGCTGGTAAGAGGAGCGTCGTCATCGCGACGAAAAGCACGACGTAGGCCACCATCGCGACGGGACCGGCGCGCGAGCTCCAATCGACCGCCCAGAGCAGGAACGGCCGAATGGGCACGAAGGCCGCCGCTACCATGAGGACCACGACGAGCGCGGCCGCGAGGATGAGTCGTCTCGTCGACATCGATCCCAGCATGCCGGCATCGGTGGGGGCGCACAAGACGGTGAGGTCGAGGGCGGCGAGCGCTCGAGGCGAAGAGACGGTACACTCCCCCTCCCCGGTCTCACGGCGATCCGATACACTTGGAGCGACGTGATCTACCTGGACCACAACGCGAGCGCCCCGCTCCGACCCGACGCGCTTGCCGCCATGCAGCCCTTCCTGCTCGGGGCCGGCGCGAACGCTTCGAGCCTGCATCGGCTCGGACGCGACGCGAAGGAAGCGATCAAGCAGGCGCGAGCGCACGTGGCGGGGCTGATCGGGGCCGCAGACGCGGACGCGATCGTATTCACGTCCGGAGGCACGGAGAGCGACGTCTGGGCCCTCCGCGGGGTCTTCACCGACGACGTCGGCGACCGCGATGAGCTGGTCGTCAGCGCCGTGGAGCATCCCGCGGTGATGGAGACGGCCGTCGCCCTGGCCGCCGCCGGCCGCGCACGAGTCCGCCGCGCGACGGTAGACGGGCGCGGGCGGCTGCTGCCGCTGGTGCTCGGCGAACGAACGCGCCTCGTCTCTGTGATGGCGGCCAACAACGAGACCGGCAACGTGTACGACATACGACACGTCGTCGCGGCGGCGCGAGACGTCGGCGCTGCCGTGCACTGCGACGCCGTGCAGGCGGCCGGACGAGCTCCGGTCGCGGTCGACGATTGGGGTGTCGACCTCTGCTCGATCTCGGCGCACAAGATCGGCGGCCCGCAGGGTGTCGGAGCCCTCTACGTGAGGCCCGGGTTCCCGCTCGCTCCCCTGATCACCGGCGGCGGTCAGGAGGGCGGCATGCGGAGCGGCACCAGCAACGTGGCCGGCATCGTCGGTTTCGGGGCGGCCGCCGCCGCGGTGGTCGCCGACTCCGCGGCGCCGGCCCGCATGGCCGCGTTGCGCGACCGTTTCGAAGCGAGGATCCTCGACCGGATCGCCGACGTGGTCGTGGTCGGTGACCTGGCGCACAGGCTACCCAACACATCGCTGTTGAGCATTCGCGGCGTGAAGGGCGAAGCGGTCGTGTTCGACCTCGACGCCCACGGTGTCGCCATCTCGACGGGATCCGCCTGCTCGTCGGGGAACGGTCGCGTCTCTCACGTCGTCGAAGCGATGTCGCTGCCCGAGCTCGACCGCGACGCGGTCGTCCGGGTAAGCGTCGGGCCGGAGACCGATCCCTCGTCCGTCGACGAAGCCGCGGCCACATTGGAGGCCGCCGTCCGCAGGCTGCGAAACCTGGCCTCGGGAGGTTCAGGTGTATAACGAGACCACGCTCGATCACTTTCTGAATCCGCGAAACACCGGGCGCGTCGAGGGCGGCCCGGAGGGCTCCGCGATCAACCCGGATTGCGACGACACGGTCGTGATCTCGCTGCGGGTCGAAGACGCCGTGGTCACCGACGCGCGGTTCCGGAGCAAGGGATGCGCTGGCGCGATCGCGTGCAGCTCGGCCACGACCGAGATGCTCCTCGGACAACCGGTCGCCGAGGTCGCCAACCTCCGAGCCCGCCAGATCGTCGACCACCTCGGTGGCCTCCCCGACGAGAAGTTCGGCTGCGCCGAGATGGCCGCCTCCGCCGCCCGAGAAGCCCTCGCCGCCGCGAAAGGCTGAGTTCCCCGCCCTTCGTCTGGCCGCGGATTGCGGCACCGAGGGTCATGCATTACGATCGGACCGCAAGTGCCGGCAGGCACGGGATTCCGGATGACCCCCGGCCGCGACGATGAACTCCGGTCCGAAGAACAGCCGCCCGACGGGCGACACGCGCCAGTCTCCCGAACCGGGCGCCGAGATCTCCCTGATGTTCTCGGGCGGCGTCGACTCGACCGTGGCGGCGATGGAGCTCGCGAAGGACCACGACCGGGTCCACCTGCTCACCTATAAGAACGGCTACGGCCACTACGCGATGGGGCGCTCCCGAAAGCGCTTCGAGGAGCTCGACGCCCGGTATCCGGACAAGTTCACGTTCACCTTCCGACCGATCCGCGACGTCTTCGACCACCTCGTCGTCAAGTCGGTGGCCGAGGACTACCGGAAGTACGAGTCGGCGTTCATCTGGTGCATGGGCTGCAAGCTGGCCATGCACACGATGAGCATCATCATGAACCTGGAGCGCGGCGTCTTCCGGATGTCGGACGGCTCGGCGTTCGACTCGGACGAGATGGTCGAGCAGATGCTGATCAGCGTGTCGCTGATCCGGCTCTTCTACCGCGATTACGGCATCGAGTTCGAGACGCCGGTCTATCGGATTCCTCGCGACAGCAAGATAGAGCGCCTCGACGACATGGGGTTCCGCAAGGGCATCCCGATCAAGGATCGCGCCATCGGGATCCAGCCGTCGTGCATCGCGGGCGAACTCTACTACCTGCCCTATATCCTCTTCAACCGGTCCCCCGGACACCTCGAAGACGTGGTCGCCCGGTTCATCGAAGACAAGAAGGCGCGGGCGCGGGAGTTCATCTCCGATCACTTCGCCGCGCGCGGGGTGTCTCTGGACGAACTGCTCGAATCCCGTCAGGCTATTCTGGAAGGCGCCGACGAAGAGGTGTGACGCGATGGGTTGTTGCGAAGGAAAGAACGCGGGGAATCCGATCACGCCGCGACGGTTCAAGGCCGGGGTCGCGTTCTTCTCGGCCTATCACGTCGGGGCGCTCGGGGTCCTCGCGGTCGCCAAGACCGTCTCGAGCCGCTGGGAGCCTGTGTTTCGCTTCCACAAGGCGTACCTCGCCGATACCTGGCGGGCCGTGCTCGACAGGGACGGAATCATCGTCGTGGATGACCCGGACGCGATCAGCGCGGAGACGTGCCAGGAGGGCTGAGCGACCCGGCTCTCGGCGTCTCGGTCGTCGTTCCCTGCCACAACGAGCAGGCGAGCATCGGCCGGGTCGTGCACGACGCACTGCGCGCGCTCGACCGAAGACCGTGCCAGGTGCTGGTCGTCGACGATGGCTCGACCGACGACACGGCTAGCGTCGCCCGTGAGGCCGGCGCTGACGTGCTCCGGCTCGAGACGAACCGTGGCAAGGGCGTCGCGCTGATCGCCGGCGCCGAGGCCGCGGTGCACCCGATCGTCGTCTTCCTCGACGGTGACGGTCAGGACGACGGGGCCGAGATCACCCGCCTGCTCGACGCGCTCGACCCCGACACGGACATGGTGATCGGCTCGCGATTCCTGGGCACGCTGCACGAGGGGGCGATCCATCCGCTGAATCGGCTGGCGAACGTCGGGTTCAGCCGGCTGATCTCAGCGCTTTTCAGGGCCGAGATCAGCGACAGCCAGGCCGGGTTCCGGGCCGTGTCGCGCGATCGACTGCTGGCGCTCGACCTCCAGGCCCGCGAATACGACATCGAGACCGACATGCTCCTCAAGGGGCTGAAGGCCGGATGGCGCGTCCGCGAGATCCCCGTGCACCGCTATTCGAGAGCCGGCTCGCAGACGGACTTCCACCGCATCCGGCACGGCCTGCTGATCGCCTGGACTATCCTGCGCGAACGCGTGATGTGAGCGAGCCGATGCCCGACCGCACGGCCGAGACCAACGGACCGACCTGGGCCGTCCCGTTGAGCAGCATCCGCCCGAGCTTCCACGCGGTGCGCGGGCGGAAGTAGAAGCCGCGGACGAAGCGCAGGTACTGGCGCTCCAGCTCCTCTTTCGTCAACGAACCGTGGCGCAGGATCACGCTGTTGAGGAAGCTGTACTCGGACCACTTGTCGGTCGTGACCCAGCCCTTCTCGTGGGCGATGTCCCAGAGCGGCGTGCCCGGATACGGGGTCAGGAAGGAGACCTGCAGGTAGTCGGGATCGGCGCGCCGCACGAGCCGGGACGTGCGCTCTACGTCCTCCTCGGTCTCTCCCGGGATGTTCAGGATCACGAAGCCCATCGTCGAGAGGCCGGCGCTCCGGGCGTCGGCGAACGCGCGGAGCACCATGTCTTCGCTCAGCCCCTTGCGCAGGAAGTCCAGACCCGGCGTCGAGCCGCTCTCGATGCCCATCGCGACCCGCACGCAGCCGGCCTCGCGCATCTTTCGGAAGAGCGCCGCGTCCGTGACGTCGGCACGGGTCAGGCAGGTCCACCGGACGCGACGTTCGAGGCCGCGGCTGGTGACTTCGTCGAGGAAGGAGTCGACCCACTTGTGGTCGGTCGTGAAGGTGTCGTCGATGAACCCGAAGAAGCGCGTCCCGAAGCGCCGATTCACCTCGTCCATCTCGGCCGCGACCTCGGCGGCCGCCCGGTAGCGCATGCGGCGCCCGTGGTACCCCGGAACCGCACAGAAGCTGCACTTGAACGGGCACCCGCGCATCGCGAGGATCGTCGTGAACGACTCGGAGTCCGGGCATCGATACCGGTCCATCGGGAGCAGATCCCGCGCCGGCCAGGGGACGGCGTCGAGCTCCACGTGCGTCGGTGCGATCCCCGTGTCGACCACCACTCCGTCGCCGGTCCGGTACGCGAGGCCCGGGACCTCGGTCAGGGCGTCTTCGTCGCCCGACGCCAGCGCGTCGAGGAAGCGTGGAAACGAGGTCTCCGCCTCGCCGCGGGCCACAAAGTCGAAGCTCGGGAACTCGTCCAGGGATCGCTCCGGAAGCGCCGTCGTGTGCGGACCGCCGACGATCACCCGGGTCTCCGGAGCGCTCGCCTTCACCCCCGCGGCGATCTCCGCGGCGAGCTCGATGGTGGGCGTCGTCGCCGTGATCCCGACGACTCCGGGCCTGCGGGCGACGACTCGCTCGACCGTCTCCGTGACGTCGAGCCCGAGCCCGTTCGCGTCGAGGATCTCGACGGCGTGCCCGCCCTCACGCGCGGCGGCGGCGATGTAGGCCAGCCCGAGCGGCGGCCCGACCGAGGTCTGAGCCACGCGACGCACGCGGGCCTGGAAGTTCGGGTTGACGAGTAGAGAGAGCACCGGGACAGTCGCTCCGTTCGATGTTCGGACATCCTACCACCGAGAGGTGCCGGCGCCAGACCCGCGGCGCCCGTCACCCTGGCGGACCACCGCCCCTCCATCCATGATGGCCATATGACCAAGACACTCCTGATCATCACCACGGCGTTCGTCGCCGCCTCCTCCTCGGGGTCGGCCTTGGCTCAGGTTCCGGGCGGCGGCGGGTCGAGCGCGGGCATTCGGACTCAACAGCCGACAGCGGGAGAAACGCACCCCGTCGTCATTCGCGTGTCCGCTTCGGGGACCGACGATCACCGAAGCGCAACGATCAGCGATCTGATGGTCGACGGCACGTTCTCCCGCGAAGCGGTCCTGCCCGAGCTCCTCAACGTGGCCGACGAGTTGGTGGAGTGCGTGACCGACCGGACGCAGCGCCTGCAGGCGACGATTCGGGTCGACGATGGTGCAGTGTCATCGGTCGAGCTCGTCGACGATCGTGAGCGGACTTGCGCCGGAAACGCGCTCCGACGCGGCCTCTACCCGGATACCCCTGGACGAACCCTGATCACCTTCAGCCTGTTGTTGGAGCGCGACGAGCCGGAAGCGACCCGTGGAACGGGCGTCGCGCCCGACGCGACCTTCGTCCGCATAGAGCCCGGCACCTTCGAGATGGGCTCGCCAGAGGACGAGGAGGACCGCGACCCGGACGAACCCCTGCGCTCCGTCCGGATCACCCGCCCCTTTCTCGTGCAGACGACAGAAGTGACCCAGGAGCAGTGGAGGACGCTGATGGGGAACGCCCCGTCGGGCCACGACGGCTGCGGCGACGACTGTCCGGTCGAGGACGTCAGTTGGTGGGACGCGGCCGCCTACGCCAACGCTTTGAGCACAGCAGAGGGACTTGCCGCTTGCTACGCGCTTTCCGTCTGCAACGGCGTGCCCGGCGAAGGCGACTACGCGTGCGCTTTGGTCGCGTTCGAGGGGCTCGACTGCCCCGGCTATCGGCTCCCGACGGAATCCGAGTGGGAGTACGCCGCCAGGGCCGGCGACGCGTCTGCTCGGTACGGGCCCGTGGGCGATATCGCCTAGCATGTCTCCAATTCGGGTCGGACCACGCACGCGACGGCGACGAGAGACCCGAACGCGTGGGGCCTCTACGACATGCTCGGGAACGTCTGGGAATGGACCGGCGATTGGTACAGCGCCGACCCATCGGCCGAGACGACCGACCCACTCGGTCCGAAGACCGGCAACTCACGCGTGCGCCGCGGCGGCAGCTACGACAACGGACGCCGACTATCCAGGGCTGCTGCGCGCTACACGGCTCCTCCGGAGTACCGGTTCCCGAGCGTGGGTTCAGGTTGGTCCGGACCGTCTCCGACCCTTGACGGTCGCGAGACCGGTCGACGCTACGCGGGCGGTGTCGTCGGGCGGGTCGGTCGGGCCGATCGGACAGCTCACCCGCACGCCAGGGGGCCGAAGGGGCACTTCTGGCAGTTGGCGTTGGGAGCCTCGCCCTTCAGCAACCGGGTCCGCATGTCGATGGCGGCGGTGCCGTTCACGATCTCTTCGAACGGCGTCTCGAGCACGTTCCCCCAGGCCACCTTCGAGCTGAGCATGAGCTGGCAGGGGAAGACGTAGCCGCGATGATCCACGCGGACCTTGGTCCACGGCGCCGCGCAGACCGTCTCCCGCTCGGCGCGGAGCTCCGGTACGTCCCACACCCGCCCGTTGCCAAAGAGCGGGTAGATGTCTCCGGGTTTGGCGGCCGGCGCCGGGACGGGCGCGCGCACGATCACGCCGAGTCCGCGGCCGGTCGTCCGGAGCTCGGCGATGACCCGTTCGAGCTCCGGAGCGTCGTCCCCCGTCATGTTCAGCACGTCCGGCTCCATGTCGCGCGATACGGCGTAGACCTGCGACGCCCCGAACGTCTGGAGCCCGATCTCGGCCAGCTCGACCATCGTGGAAACGAGCGTCGGGAGCGTGGAGCGCAGGATCAGGGCCTGGGCGCCGAGGTTCACGGCGAGACCGCGACATCGGGCGACGAATCCGGCGATGCGCGGGCGGACGTCCGACCACTGGGCGGGGGTCCGCAGCCGGGCGTAGATCTCGGGGTCGGTGGACTCGATCGAGAAGAGAACGGTCCGCAACCCGCTGTCGATCAGCGCGTCGCTGAGGGTGTCGTCGAGCCGGCTCCCCGAGGTCAGCAGGATCAGGCGGGTGTCGTCTTCGGCGTCATCGCGCGCCTCCGAGAGCGATCGGATGACGGCGGGGAGCTCCGGATGCAGCGTGGCCTCGTGCCGACAGCCGAACGAGATCTCCTCGGCGTGCGGACGCACGGCCTCGGCCATCGCCTCGAGCACCGCGTCGGCGGCGACCTCGAACCGCGTTTTCGACGACCAGCAGAAGGGGCAGTCGAGGTTGCACCCCAGCGTGATGTCGGCTATCGCCTGCCACCGATACGTGGCCGGCTCGATCGACAGATGATCGCCGAGGAACTCGCGCGTGGTGCCGCGTGAGCCATGCTTGCGGACCAACTCCGAGAGGGACGGCCGCGCGTCGCCGGGCGATCCTGGGGGGGATGGGTTCAAGGGTGCTCTTCGCGTCGTTCCCTGGGGAGCAGTACAGTGTAGCAGACGGCGTCTACCGCGGCGGTCATTGGGGGCGCTGATCCGTCCGGACGCGCCCGAACTCCTCGGTCGCCCGCTGCTTCAAGTCGGCCAACACGATCTCGAACGCCTCCTCCGTGCCCCGAGCATCCGTGACGGGACCGAGAGCGACCGTGGACGAGTTCGTCGCGCTGGCGTTGCTCGCGCACAGCAGGCTCCCGCTTTCCCGATCGACCGCGAACACGATCGCGTCGACGCTGCCGGGAGTGAAGCGGTAGTGGAGGTCGTCGGCGGGCACCACGACGGGCTCCACGACTCGATTCACCCTGACCACGAGCAACAGCGACCCGTCGTTCGCCAGGCTCTGCATGACCCGGCCGAGGCGGGACTCGTCGTCGGCGAACGCGGCCGGGTCCCGCGCGAGCTGCGCCAGCATGGCGGTCGCGGTCGACACGAGGTTGCTGTTGATGAACGCGCCTGGCTCCTTCGAATCGGAGGCGGACGGGAGTTGCGACGAGTCCGGCGTGGCGGCGATCGCGCGGGCCCAGGGCTCGAAGACGACACGGCCGAAGGGGGCAGAGTCGAGATCCTGGGGCGGTGCCTGCCCGGCCGGGGCCATGAGGCAGGCGCTGGCCCCACCCGTTCCCGCCTCGGGCACGGCCGCCACCGCCCGACGGATGGACTCGACGTATTCGCCGAACTGCTGCCGTGCCACGTCGGATGTCGTGGTGTTTCGCCTTCGCTCCAGCTCCTCCTCGCGCGCGACGCTAGCGGCCTCGCGGCCGGCGCGGTCGGCGGCGACCGCTTCTGCGCTGATCCAGACCGCGTCGGCCGGGATCGGGACCCGCTCCGTCAAGCGCGAATCGCCCTGCACCAGGGTGACCTCGATCTCCCGCGGCGGACCGTCGGCCGTGGGTGGTGGACACGGTGCCGTGAAGAGTTCTTCGTAGGGTAGTCCCTCGTCGAAAACCCGGGGGTAACTGCCGAGGGTGAACGAGCAGACCTCATCGCCGCCTTCCACGATCCGAGCGGTCGATTGCCCTTCGACACGCATCACCTCTCCGGACGCGTCGAGCGGCAGGATCACGAATCTGAGGCGGCTGGTGCCGGTATCTCCGAAGAGCTCCACCTCGCTGAGTCGGAAACTGGTCGCCTGTGGATCGCCGCAGCCCATGAAGAGGGCGACGATCGCGAGAGCTGGGATCAGTCGTTGCATCGAGTTCCTGGCCTTGGTCGAGCCGCCTGGCCTCCGCTCACCCGCAACAAGAGAGCAGCGCTGGTACGGTGAAAGGTACCGCTGCCACACGCAGAGTGGAAGCACGCGACCGGCGCCGGGACACGTTGACTCACGTGGCCATTCGTGGGAGCCACGCATCAGGGTGAATAGGCGGGCTGGACCGCGCGTCTCGACATCCGTTGCCTTCGGCCCGATTCCACGGATTCCGTTCGATGTCCCGCGGGGACTGGTCAAACTGCTTTACAGTCCGGTCTGCGTACGGACGTGAGGCGGCCC
>CAZFPM010000152.1:0-14949 GCA_964520965.1 uncultured Myxococcales bacterium | reverse complement strand
ATCGACGCCCGCCAGCCCCCCCCCCATCGCACGCGCGCGGCCGCCGCGTACGTCACGGTCGCCGCTCTGCTCGCGACCCTTGCTGCGTGCGGCGGCCCCTACCGCCCGCAACGGATCCACGGCGACGCGTGGACCCTGCCGTCGGAGACGCCGTCGCGCCACCTGGAGCGCGACCCGGAGACCCTCGAATCCGCCGAACTGGTGGGCGAGGCGACATGGTACGGAGCACGCCACCACGGAAGGCGGACGGCCAACGGGGAGCGATTCGACATGTACGCGTTCACCGCCGCCCACCGTCACCTGCCCTTCCACACGGTCGTCCGGGTGGTGCGCGACGACGACCTGCGCAGCGTCGTCGTCCGAATCAACGATCGCGGTCCCGGGTCCCCCGAGCGGGTCATCGACCTGGCCTGGGCAGCCGCCTGGGACATCGGGATGGTCGACGAAGGAACCGTCGACGTCCATCTCGAGGTGCTCGAGTGGGGAGACGGGGCGATCTACGAGTAGGAAGCGCGTCGTCGGCGTGTTATGACGGAGCCCAGGCCATTCCCCGCGGGGTGCCGTGGTGTCCCGCAAACACGGGTGTCCCATGCGAACTTCGTTGGTTGTCCTACTCGCGGTCACGGTCACGATGGGCTGCGGCGGCGTCCAGGTCGAGCCGGCCGCCGCGCCGGAGCCGGTAGCGCCGGTCGTGGATCCGGTGGCGGTGCCCGAGCCGGAGCCCGACCCCAACGCCGGCCTCCTCTGGTACGTCTACTGGCAGGGCATCCACAACCTGACGGTGTATCCGACGCCCGGCCTGGTGCGATCCGAGGAGCCGCACAACGCGGTTCCGGCGTTCCAGTCGCGCAATCCGTACTTCAGCATCATCTCGGTCTACTACGAGCACGAGGACGTATGGGCGCCGGCGATCGAAGCTGCGACCAGCGTCGAAGATCTCCTCGACCGCTTCCGCGCGATGGAGAACGTCGAAGTCGAGGAGGCCGTCAACCCGGTCCAGCTCGAAACCTACTGAGCGCCCCCCTGCGCCTGGTCCGCCGGGGGCGCGACGCGGCCGCCGGTCTCGCCCTCGGAGCCGGCGCCCCACGGTCTGTCGGCATCGTCGTTGCGGCGCCGGACGAACGCTCGTATACGCTTCGTGACGTCACACCGTGAGCTCCGCCATGGCCATCCGACCCCGCGTCCGTTCGCCCCGCCTCGTGTTCGACATCGACCTCCTGAGGGCGATGGCCGACGACACCCGCCAACGGATCCTGCAGTTCCTGTGCACGCCCGGCGCCGGCGAGATGCTCGCCTACTCGGTCACGGAGATCGCCGACAGCTTCGACCTGACGGCATCGACGGTGTCCCACCACCTCCAGGTGCTGCGCCGCGCCCGACTCGTGCGCGTCCAGCAGGCGGGCAAGGAGCGACTCTATAGCCTCGACTTCGATCATCTCCGCCGGAGCGTGGGGCAGTTCAACGACCTGCTCGGGATGATCGAGCAGACCGTGGGGCGCGCGGCCCGGCGCGCGGAGGGCGACGCCGAATGAGGTTCGCCACCGGCCTGCTCGTGCTCGCCGCGTTCGTCGCCTGCCGACCGACGGCCCGCATCGACCCCTCGGCCGAGGCGCCGCCTCCCGAGGCACCCGCCGATGCCACCGGACGCGACGGCGATGTAACGCTCGGCCCGGCCTTCGAGGGGGCGGTCGTCCGGGGGACCGCCGGTGGACCGATCGAGTCTGCCGCCTGGGACCCCGCCTGTGTTGGTGGCGTCTTCGAACGACCCAACCATTACCTCACCGTCGACGAGGCGCGCCCGGTCACCTTGGACGCTACGCCCAACGGACAGGGGATCATGGATCTCTCGCTGATCGTCCGTGGTCCCGATGGCACATTCCGGTGCGTCGACGACGGCAACACCCTCGATCCCGTGCTCGCGGCGATGTTCGAGCACGGGCGACACGCGATCTGGGTCGGGACCCACGTCTCGCAACCGGCCCCCTACGAGCTCCGCATTCGACCGGGAGTGCACTCCGCCGACCCGATCGTGCTCGGCGGCCGTTTCCCGGAGCCGGTGCGCGACGGGACACCGCCAGAGCGCACCATCGAGGGCACGTTCGGGGGTCTACGGATCCCGGCGGAGACCGGACTCGCGGCGCTCACGGGCCGGGCCGGCGGCACCCGACGCGCCGGCGACCTCGGCCCCGATTGCGTCGGCCACATCGCCCAGACTCCCGACCACGTGATCGAGGTGCTCTCCCCCGACGAGCTGATGTTCCGCGTCGAGTCCGCCGCCGATACGACGCTGGTCGTCGAGGGACCGAACGGGGTCGTCCTCTGCACCGACGACGATGACGGGTTGAACCCGGTCGTCCGCCGGATGCTCCCCCCGGGTCGTTACTCCGTGTTCGTGGGCAGCTACGATCTGGACGCGGACCCCGAGTACACGTTCTCCGTCTCGCGCTGAGGGCTCCGGGCGCGAGAGTCCACGTATCCCTTTCGCGACGTGCCGCCTCCCCACAGCACGTCGCATACCGGCGAGCCATCTCGGGCAGACGACGACCGCAGGGCACACGGCCGCCCTGCGGGATCAGATCTCCCCGCTCGCCAGGCTCTCGATCATCCGCCGACCGAGCTCCTTCGGTCCGAAGACGATCACCTTCGACCGGGCCCGGGTCAGGGTCACGTTGAGCCGACGGCGGTCCATGACGAAGTCGGACCACTCCCTGGCGACGAGGCTCACCAACATCGCGTCCTTCTCGCGGCCCTGGAACCGCTCGACCGTGTCGACCTCGATTCGATCGTGGACCGCCGGCAAGGCCTCCCGCAACCCCGTGCGGATCGCGTGGCATTGGGCGCGGAACGGCGCGACGACGCCGATCGCGTCATCTCGGAGCGCCCCGCCAGCGGCCAGACCGGCCGCGAGCGCGACCGCCGTCTCGACGACCGCCGCTACCTCCGGCTCGTGCACGTGCCTGCTCGATCCCCCTTCCGTCGCCACCCAGACCGAGGCCCGCTCCGGGTCGAGCCGGCGCCTCATCTCGTCATCGAGCGTCGCGAGGTGGTCCGAGGACAGCGGAAGCCTCCGCGCAGCGGCCGTCGGCGCGGCCCTCAACCGGTCATGGTAGAACGCCTGGTTCGGAAAGCGCTGCACGTCTTCGTTCATGCGATATTGCACGGTGAGCAACACGTGCGGGACGTGGGGTCGCAGACGCTCGAACAGCGACCTGTCGAGGCCGGCGACGCCGGCCTCGCGCAGAGCCTCCCACGCTGGGGGCTCCAGGTTGGCCGTCAGCGCGTCCGATGCCGTCACGACCGGCGGTAGCTGAAAGTCGTCGCCGACCAGGACGAATCGACGCGCGAGGTTGATCGGGGCCAGCGCCATCGGCTCGGTGAGTTGCGATGCCTCGTCGACGATCGCCACGTCGAAGGGGGCCACACCCTCGCCTGCCTGGCGGTGGAGCACGTCGAAGACGCGGTCGGATGCGCACGCGTTCGTCGTCGCCGCGACGACCGGTGCGGACTCGATACGAAACCGCAGCTGCGAGAGCGATGCGGCACCGGACGAGAGTTCCCGCGAGAAGTGGGCGTCGGGATCGTGGTCGGCGGCCCGCAGCGCCGCGTCCAGCTCCGCCGAGGTACGCTTCCGAGCGCCGACACGCAGCACGTCGGCGACCCCGGCCTCGACGACCTTCGCCAGCGCCGTATTGACGGCCGTGTGCGTGCACGCCGCGATCAACACTCGCTGGCCGTCGTCGACGAGCAGCCGAGCCAGCTCGGCGATCACGGTGGTCTTCCCCGTCCCCGGCGGGCCGTGGATCAAGAACGCGTCGTGGTCCCGCAGCCCCTCGCCGATCGCCCGGCGCTGATCCGCGTTGAGTTCGCGCGAGCCACCGCCGGCCTCGAACGTCGGCGGGGGCGCTTCGCCCACGGCGAGCTCCCGCTGCCCGGCGACCGACCGGCGCTGGGGTGTCACGATGCGCTCGAGCCGATGGCGGTCGCAGCACGACACGAACCCGAACAGCGCCCGATGCATCGCCCGGAAGCCGATGCGCGCGACGTCGGCGTCGATCACCCAGCCATCCGCTGGCAGATCGGCCCCGAAGTCCGTGGCCGAGCACCCGACGACGAGCCGGTCGGAGCGGCGCTCGCGCACCCACCCGGTCAACGCGGGCTCGGCGTCGAAGTCGCCGCGGTGCGCGACGACGCGGTCTCCCTCGTCGAACACCCCCCACGCGTCGCAGGCGAACTCGACCTCGGCTCCGACCTCGTCGACGCGCACGAGGTCGGCGTCGCGAATCGCGGCGCAGCGAGCGACCCGCTCATCGACCGTGGTCTCGCGGAATATCGCGCCCATCGCCCGGCTCACCGCGCGATACTCGCGCTCGACCAGGTGGACGAAGTGGTAGTACCAGGCCCGCGTCGTGACGATCAGCGTCGGATCGGCGTCGTCGCTGAGGGCGGGGAACACCGGGGCCGCATCGGCGTTGTCGCCCGACATCGTTCCGAGCAGCCGCGTCTGACGCTCGCACTCGCGGCGCCGGTATTGGCAGGGGGCGTCGTTGCACCGCTCGGGGAACTCACCGTATGACGGCGGCCGGTACGCGGTGTCACCATCGGAGAACCACCGATGCATGGCGACGATGTCGTTGCGGGCGACGACCACCTCCCGCTCGATGCGGTGCTCCCGGCGGTGCACCGGCTTGAGACGCCCGGTCTGCGAGTACATCAGCGTGCCCGTGACCTCGCGCCCCTGGCGGGCAGCCAGGCCGTCCCACATCAGGGTGTAGGCGCGGAGCTGGCGCACGTGCTCCGGGCGCTCGCTGCGCCCGGTCTTCAGCTCGACGATGCGCAGGCGTTTGCCTTCGGCGACCGCCAAGTCGATCCGCCCCTCCAATCCGTAGCGGCTCGAGTAGCGCCGGACCTCGGCGAAGCGTCCGCTCTTGGCTCCCTCATCGTTGAGGACCCACTCGGAGATGAAGTCGAAGTGCCTGCGGATCTCGCCACGAAGGGCGTCGATATCCCCATCGCCGAGTCCGGCCGCGACGAGGTCGATGCGTAGCGGTCCGACCGCGTCGTCGAACGCCTGCTCGAACGCTCCGGGGACGCTGACGTCGACCCGGCGCCGGACGATCCGCTCCAGCATGTCGTGCGCGAGTGACCCGGCGACGAGCGGACGCCCCGGGTCGGTGGGGCGGCGCAGGTCGACGAGGACCCGGGTCGCACACGCGCCGCAACGGACCCCTTCGGCGTTGGCCACGGCGGTGACGGTGACCGGGAAGTACGGCTCGAGCACGGGCAGCGTCGCCCCGTCTGCCGCGAGGAAACGCTTCCCCGAGGTGTGGCTGACCGGACGCAGACCGTAGAGGCTGATCTCCGCACCCTCCCACGTGTTCACCAAGACGTCGCTGACGCGCTCGGCCATGCTCCCCGCGGAGCCGGCGTATGCGAACACACCGGTGGGCTCGGCACTCGCATCGGCGCCGGTGATCACCTCGAACCGTACGCCTCGGCCTCGCGTCGCGTGGTCGAAGACCTCGACCGCGCGGACCGTCGCATCGCGGAGGTCGAGGCGTTCCGGGAGCGCCTTGATCGCAGCCAGATCGTCGGCTCGCTCTCCTTCGATGAAGAGGCTCCCGCCGGCCGATGCCACGCGGCGGAGCTCTTCGGCGACCAGCGCAGCGGTGCGTGGTCGGTTGATCGGATCGCGCTCCAAGCAGCGGGCGACGAGTTGTCGAAGGGGGTGGGGGAAGTCGTCGGGAAACGCCCAGTCGCCGGCGAGCTGCCGCTTGACGGTGGCGAAGACCCCGCTGGACTGGAAGGGAGACGCGCCGGCAAACGCAGCGAATATCGTCGCTCCGAGGCTGTAGATGTCGGCCCGATGATCGCGGAGCTCGTCGTCTTCGGTCAGCAGCTCGGGTGCGAGGAACCCCGGCGTCCCTACCCTCTGGGAGGCATCGTCTCCGGGGCGGATCAGCCACGACAGGCCGAAGTCCACGACCTTGGGCATCTCCGCGGCGGTCACGAGGATGTTCTCGGGCTTCAGGTCGCGGTGAACGACCCCGCGCGCATGGGCGTGGCCGAGCGCGGCGGCGACGTGGATGAAGAGGCCGATCGTCCTTGCCCAGGCCGCCCGCGCCGACGCACCGAGTCGCTCCGCGAGCGTCACGCCCTCGACCATCTCCATGACGACGTAGGGCGCCCTGGCGACGGCCCCATCGGCCGTGGCCTCCGCGCGCTCGGGGAGTACGGCTTCGCCGAAGTTGTGCACCGTGACGATGGAAGGATGGTTGAGGCGACACAGCGCCCGCACCTCAGCGGCGAAGCGTCTGCCCTCGACGCGGGCGGCGTCGATGACCTTGACCGCGACCTGCCTCAGGACGACACGCTCGCCGTCGCCTACGTCGAAGAGGTCGCCGCTGCCGAGCTCCTCGGCCAGGTAGACGGTGCCGTAGCCGCCGCGGCCGACCTCGCGGACGACACGGTAGCGCTCGTCGATGGTTTCACCGGGGCGGAACATCGGATCTCGTCATCGGGCGGGACGGGACAGTCGTTGGAATGCGGAACGCCGTCGAGCGGTTGTCCGTGATCGCGGACCGCGATTCCACGGCAGGAGTGGTCGGTCGTCGAACACGCGTTGTTGCGTCCGGCGAAATCTTTTGCGCCCGACGCGGGCAACGGGTAGCTCAGTGTAGGACCATCACGTCAGGATGCGGTGACCATACACCCGTGCGCATACCGGTCGCCACGGCTTCTCTCGCTGGCCGCCGTTCTCCTTCTCGTCCTGGTCGGATCCGTTGCCTGCGGGCAGCCGACCCACCGGGTGCTGCAACGCGATCCGATCGCCGGCGGCCCGGCCGGAGTCGCCGTCGATGATCTCGGGCCGCTCTTCGAGGACGCCACGATCCAGGACGCGCTGCGCGATCTCGACGCGGGACGCGCGGGGCCGGCCATCGCCTCGATGCGCGGGATCCTGGAGTCCGGCTCCGAGCAGGAGCACCGCGCCGAAGCGACCTTCGCGTTGGGCTACGCGCTCCACGTCGGCGGGGAGCACGAGGACGCGATCCCGGTCCTGGTGGAGTGTGCCAATGTCGCGCCGCTCTTCATCGACTATTGCATGTATTGGGCGGCGCTCAGCGCGCTCACGCTCGAAGACCCGGCGGCTGCAGAGGCCTACGCAGCGACGGTCGAGCCGAGGGCGGTGTTCGGGCCGCGGAGTCGACATGTCCGCGGGCGGGCGCTGGCCGCAGCCGACCGCCACGCCGACGCGGTGCGGGTCTTCGAAGACTTCATCGCCGACCACCCGGACGCCTGGTATCGCAATGCAGTCGAGTTCGATCTCGCCGCATCACAGGTAGCGCTCGGCGACTTCGATGCCGCGGCCCACATCTACCGTCGGATCGCCCTGGTCAACCCGGGATCCAGCGACGAGGTCGCGGCCAACCTCGCGCTGGCCGGGATCGAGCAGCAGCTGAGCACCCGGGTACGGGAGGCGCTCGCCGACCGCACTCCCCTGGAGAGTCTGGAGCGAGCCCGCGTGCTCTTCGACCGGCATCGGAGTGACGAGGTGATCGCGCTGTTGGAGCCGGTTGTCCAGGCCACCGAACCCGGCACCGACGTGTTCTGCGAGGCCAGCTATCTGGTCGGCAAGAGCCACAGCAAGTTGCGGCACCACTCGGATTCCCTGCCCTGGTACGTCGGCGTGGTCGAC
Organism: uncultured Myxococcales bacterium; assembly: GCA_964520965.1. Classification (GTDB taxonomy): domain Bacteria; phylum Myxococcota_A; class Bradymonadia; order REDH01; family REDH01; genus CAZFPM01. Next base: position 7,256 of record CAZFPM010000152.1, on the reverse strand, counting down.
AACTGCGACGACGACGATCTCGTCGTGAAATCGCTGTACAACGCCGGGCGCGGGTCATGGAATATCGACGCCAACGACGCAGCGTTCGCGCTCTTCGAGCGATTGTGGACCGAGCACGCCGCGAACTCGTATGCCGACGACGCGATGCTCTACGGGGCTCGGATCCTGCGCGGCGAAGACGACGAAGAGGGCTATGTCGCCCTGCTGCGCCGACAGATCGAGACGTTCCCCGGCGGCGACATGCTCGGCGACGCAGTCTGGCTGCTCGCCCAGCGGCTGTACATGGCCGGGGAGTACCGGGAGACGATTCGATTCATCGACGAGCTCGGGTCACGAACGGGCGAAAGAGGCATCTATTCGCGGGGTCGTCTCTCGTATTTCAGGGCCCGCAGCCAGGAAGCGCTGAGCTTGCGTGGCGAGGCCCGCGCCGGATACGCCGAGATCGTCCGCGAGCACCCGATGGCCTACTACGCGCTGCTGTCGCTTGAGCGGCTGCGCTCGGCCGACGCAGACGCCGCGGTGGAACTTCTCGACTCCCTGCGCGGCGAGACCGAGCACACCGAAGATTTCATCCGTGTCGAACCCGAGGAAGCGGCCCGCGATCCCTTCTTCGTCCGCGGCACATCGCTTCTTCGTCTCGGCCTGTTCACGCTGGCGGAAGGGGAGTTCGGCAAGCTGGAGTCTCGCTTCCCGAACGAAGACGAGATCGGCTGGGTGGCCGCCCTGCTCTATCACCGCGCCGGGGCCTTCCACCTGAGCCACCACGTTCCCGGCGAGCGCCTCGATCTCAACCTCGCCTACCCGGCGGGCTCGAACCTGGAACGCTGGCGAATCGCGTACCCGCTCCCCTTCGAGGACCAGGTGAGCGCCGCGGCGAACGAGCGCGATCTCGACCGTTTCGCCGTCTACGCGATCATGCGCGAGGAGAGCGGATTCCGGCCGGAGATCGAGTCGTGGGCGAACGCGCGAGGCCTCTTGCAGTTGATGTTGGGGACCGCGAACGACATGGCGGCCTTGACCGGCCGTGGCAGCGTCTCCGCCTCGGAGCTCTTCGACCCGGGGATCAACATCGAGCTCGGCACGATGTTCATGCGCACGCTCGCCGATCGCTACCGCTCGCACCCCTGCTTGATCTTCGCCGGCTACAACGGAGGACACGGCAACGTGAACGGCTGGCTCCGCGCCCGCGGGGACCTCCCCCTCGACGTCTGGGTAGAAGAGATCCCCTACTCACAGACTCGCAACTACGTGAAGCGTGTCACGATGAGTTACTGGGTCTACCGTTGGCTCTACGGCGACCCCGACGTGCCGATCGCGTTCGATCTCTCCGGGTTGCCCTGACGGCTGACGGCGAATCGCGAGACCCCGACGAGGTCCTTGCACGCGCTGCCGGGCTTGCGGCGCGCACACGAGCGCGGGTATACGGGATGCGCCCGCAGTCGGTATTCAGCCCCTCGAGGGACCATGAGAGCACTCGCCGCCTTCTTGCTCGTCACCGCGCTTCCGGCGCTCGCGTTTGCCCAGATCGGTGGCGGAGATCCCGTCGGGGACGACACCGCCGTTCCGGGGCTTCCGCAGGCACCGGACGCCGCTCCGACCGCCACCTCGGCGGCCGACGACGTCGGCGCGCCCGCCGCGACCGCCGACGCCACGACCGCGTCCGCCGATCAGGGCATCGGCTTCGATGACGACCTCGACAGCGTCGACGATCTCTACGTCGCCGACCGCGCGCCAGCACTGACCGGAGCGACCGGCCTGCTGCGCACCTACCAGGCGACCGGCCTCCGGCCCGGCACGTTCGGCCTCTTCCTGGAGACCGAGTTTTTCAAAGGCACCGATGTCGTGCGGCGCGGCGACGAGGCGCGGCGTTTCATCGGCCACCTCGGCCTGTCGTACACGCCGATCGACCTCATCGAGGTGTTCATCGACATCTCCGCGCGCGCCGTGACCAACACGCTCGGCGATCCCCGGCTCGTCCAGTCGGTAGGCGACATCGGCTTCGGCTCGAAGGTCTTCTCCGAGGTCGGCGACGGCGTGCACCTCGGCGTGTTGCTGCGGCTGCAGTTCCCGGCGGGTTCGAACACCGTCGGGCTCGAGCCCACCGCGATCAACGTCGAGGCCCTCGCGCTCATGACGACGGACTTCCGCGAAATCGCCGACTTCCCGCTCCGGGCTCACCTCAACGTGGGTTACCTCGTCGACAACGACAAGAACCTCTTCCCCTTCCTGTTGGAGCGCGTCGAGCGCTTCGGACACGGAGTCTACGACTACTCCCGGATTCTCGTCGGTGTCTCGCTCGATGTCCCCGTCGACTACGTGACCCCCTTCGTCGAGTGGACGACCGAGTTCCCGACCGGGGCGGCCTGCGACCCGATCGACCAGCCCTGTGTCACCGACAACGGCTTGGCGTCCTACCCCGCCTGGATCACCCTCGGCCTTCGCTCGCAGCCCGTCGCCGGTCTGTCGTTCAACGCCGGCTTCGACATCGGCCTGACGACGGCCGAGTCACAGGGCACCCCGGCCGTTCCCGGATGGAACGTGCTCGCCGGACTCGCCTACAACCTGGACCCGTCGGGCACCCGCGTGGTTCAGCGCACCGTCGAAGTGCCGACCGGCGGGGCCACGAGCTACGTCGAGGGCGTCGTGCAGGATGCCGAGACCGGTGCCCCGATCGACGGCGCCCGGATCCGGTACCTGGAGACGGACTACACCGACCAGATCACCGCCACCGACGGACACTTCCGGACCTTCGACTTCGCTCCCGGATCGGAGCTGACCATCGAGGTCTCGCATCCCGAGTACCAGATGCGCGCCATGCGCGTACTGATCACCGAGGAGGTCCTCTCCGGCCCGATCGACCTCGTGCCGGCCTTCGTCGGTACCCGCCTCACGGGGACGGCAACCGCCTCGAGCGACGCCGACATCACGGTCTCGCTTCGCGGGCCGGAGTCGCACGATGTTGCGGTCGAAGACGGAGAGTTCCAGGTCGACGCGACCCCCGGCGAGTACACCCTGACCGTGTGGGCCAACGGCTTCGAGTCGATTCGGGAAACGGTGACGTTGAGCGAGGGACGGGAGCAGCGCGCGTGGGCCCTCACGGCCGTCGCCCCCGGCACTGCGTTCCAGTTCCGCCCGGACGGCATCACCATCGTCGATTCCGAACGACAGGTGACCTTCGACGCGCGCGGAAACCTGACGCCCGACTCGAGGACCATTCTGGACGAGCTCGCGGCGCTTCTCGCTGCCGACCAGTCGATCGAGCTGCTGGTCCGCGCCCACACCGATCCACGTGACGATCCGGCAGAGGAGCTGGTCGTGACCGGCGATCGGGCTGACGCGGTGGTCGAGTACCTCGTGTCGAAGGGCATCGCGTCTACTCGACTCGGGGCCGACGGTGTCGGGGCGGCCGAGCCGCTCTTCCCGAACGTCACCGAGCGGAATCGACGCCAGAACAACCGGGTCGGGTTCCAGTTCGGCGACTAGCCCGGGACCGGTCACGCCGGGGAGCCGCTCTCGGGGCACCCTTTCGGGTCTCCTCGGCAGCCTCCGTCGGGCTTCGCGTGCGAGCGGGAGACTGCGTTCTCGCGTGCGGTCCCGGGTCGCGACTCGCCCAGCTGACCGCACGCTCGATCAGCGATCGTTCGGCCCCACGATCACCGTTCGGCGAGGATCTCCCGAACCAGCGACGCGGCCCGCTCGTAGGATTCCTCGAGGTTGCGGATCAGCAGCTCCTCCATCTTCCGGCCGACGATCGGCAGGCGGACGTCGAAGTTCCCATCGATCACGCGCACGCAGCCGGCGCCACGCTTTCGGATGCGGGTGGTCCCCTTCACGGTGACCTTCCCGGGCAGGACCGCGGGGCTGACGCTCCAGCGCATCTCGTTCTTCGATCGGTCGAGCCAGCTCTCCTGGTCGTAGCTGAGCTTGTCGACACCCATCGCCTTGCGGGCGAAGAGCGGGAGCTCACGGTCGGGGATACAGCGCAACTTGCGGTACCGGACGCCGTCTTCCTCGCGCAGCTCGACGACGTCTCTCGTCACCTTGGTGACCTCGACGAGCCGGCGTTCGAACGCGGGATCGTCGAAGAGGTCCCAGAGGACCTCGGGGGTGCAGTCGAAGGCCTGCTCGAGCTTGGATCGCATGGTGGTCCGAGTGGGGTGTTGGGGCGCCGCCTCCGGGCCGGATCATCGCGCCGAGATCATGATCCGGATCAGAGTACGTTGAACGCTGGCGAAAGGCGATCGGAACGGCCCGCAAGCGCGTGTCGAGACGGTGTCCGAAACCCATTGCGATGCGGCGAGACCATTGCTAATGCCTCCGCATAGGTGGCCGAGGCGCGTCTTCCGCGATTTGCGCACACCCAGATTGCTACCGCTCGGCTCTGTAGGAGGAACCATGAGCGAAAAGGCTGTATTGAACCTCGGGGACAAGACCATCGAACTCGACATCGTCGTGGGCAGCGAAGGAGAGCGCGCCGTCGATGTGAAACCGTTGAGGAAGCAGACGGGCTACATCTCGCTGGACCCGGGCTGCCTGAACACGGGGTCGTGCCAGAGCACGATCACGTTCATCAACGGTGAGGAGGGCATTCTCCGGTACCGCGGCTACCCGATCGATCAGCTCGCCGAACGGGCCAACTTCGTCGAGGTCGCATACCTGCTGACCGAGGGCGCGCTGCCGACGCCGCAGGAGTACGAGGAGTTCAACAACAGCCTCACGCGGCACAGTCTGATCCACGAGGATCTGAAGAAGATGTTCCACGCGTTCCCGCCGAACGCGCATCCGATGGCGATCCTCAGCTCGGTCGTCTCCGCCCTGTCGATCTACTACCAGGACGACTACGATCCGCTGAACCCGGAGCAGGTGCGGGTCAACACCCATCGGCTGCTTGCGAAGCTGCCCACGATCGCGGCGTACAGCTTCAAGCAGTCTATGGGCATGCCCTACATGTACCCGGACAACACGCTCTCCTACAGCGGGCGCTTCCTGAAGATGATGTTCGGCTACCCGACCGAGAACTACGAGGTCGACACGGACATCGAGAAGGCGATCGACCTTCTGCTGATCCTGCACGCCGACCACGAGCAGAACTGCTCGACGACCACCGTCCGCACGGTCGGCAGCTCGCAGGCGAACCTCTACGCGTCGATCTCCGCGGGCATCAGCGCCCTCTGGGGACCGCTGCACGGCGGCGCCAACCAGCGCGTGCTCGAGATGCTCGGCATCATCAACCGCGAGGGCGGCGACGTCGCCAAGATGGTCGCCTTGGCCAAGGACAACAACAGCGACTTCCGCCTGTCCGGCTTCGGCCACCGCGTCTACAAGAACTTCGACCCGCGGGCGAAGATCCTCCGCGGCGCGTGCGACCAGGTGCTCGCCAAGCTCAACAAGGTCGACCCGCTGCTCGACATCGCCAAGAAGCTCGAAGAGGTCGCGCTCGAAGACCCGTACTTCGTCGACCGCAAGCTCTACCCGAACGTCGACTTCTACAGCGGCATCATCTACCGCGCCCTCGGCATTCCGACGAACATGTTTACCGTCATGTTCGCGCTCGGACGCCTGCCCGGCTGGATCGCCCACTGGAAGGAGAACCTGGAGATGGGCTACGCGATCACGCGGCCGCGCCAGATCTACGTCGGCGAGAACAAGCGCGACTTCATCCCGATGTCCGACCGCCGGTAATCGCCGGACCGGACCTCACGCGGCGCCCGACCTCGTGTCGGGCGCTCGGCGTTTTTGGGCTGTCGAGTCCCGGGCGCTCAGTCGCTGATCGTCAGCTCGCACCGCATCGTCGATCGGGTGCCCCAATGCAGCAGGTTCATGCCGACCACGTCCCCTGTCTGCACGCCGCCGACATAGTCGCCGTCGGTGAGGTAGCAGAGATCGAACGCGTTGAGCGCGTGGTTGACCACCCCGTTGCCATCGATCGCCTCGGAATCGTACGTGGTCCGCCAGTAGCGGTTGGACCCGTAGTAGAAGACGAAGTGCCGACTGGCAGCGCCCCACTGGTTGTTGGCGCTCCAGCGCGTCGCGCCGAGCCTCATGTGACACCCGTCGATATCGCCGCAGAGCTCGACGAGGACGTCGTGCGGGATCGGTCGGCTGTTGCGCAGCGACGCGTTCGTGGTGGTCATGTGGAAGCGCTCCGGGTTCCAGCTCAGATCGGCCTGCCGCGTCCCGTCGATCTCGTAGCGGATCGGAAACGCCGCGTGCGTGTGGTCGCTCCGGGCAGCCGAATCGGCCGATCCGCTGCCGGCGAAGACCACGTTCAGGCTGACGTCGCCAGACGTGCCGCCACCGCCGAGACCGGCGCCGGCGGTCACACCCGTGATGTCACCGACCGTGCGGCAGTCCCAGGCATCACCGGAGCGAACCAGTCCCTCGCCCTCGGGGCAGCTCATCGCGGCCCAGCTGTCGTCGTCGCCGTCGGACAGTCCGTCCGGGACGCCACTGAGATCACCCCACGCGTGGCCGTGGGCGGCGTCGGCGTAGAGCCCGGCTACCGCGGCCCGGGCCGCGTCGTCACCGTATCGCGCGTGGTTCAACGGGTTGTCGTCAGCCACCTCACCCATCGCCGCCCGCGCGTCGTCGTCGCTGTAGAGGGGGCCGACCGCCTCGACGGCACCGGCGACGAGCGCATCCGGGTCGAGGCCGGCCAGCGTCGACGCGTCGTCGCAATACTGCGCGAAGCCGGCGTACGGTGAGGTCGCGATCTCGATGCGCTCCATCTCCGGGTCGCCGCCGACGGAGATGCCGAGCCACAGCGAGCGGGACTCGGCGAAGAGCGCGAGGTCGAGCTCCGTCTCCTGGCCGAGATAGGCGGTGAAGAGCCCGTTGTCGAAGAGGAGCCGCTGGCCCTCCGACCACACGGGGTCGAGGGACGTCGGCGAGTCGTAGAGCACGAAGTCGACCGCCACCGATCCATCGACCGGGGCGCCCTCGGAGTCGTAGAGCGCGCCCTGTACCGGCACGAGCGGCGGCGCCTGCGCCGACGCAGCGGCGGAGATGACGATGAGCGCGACGGCCAGGGCCGAAGCGAGGAACCGGGGCTGTGAGCGGATCGCCATGGTGGCTCGTCTGCTGTCAGGGGCCGGTGCGGCTGGCGCCGACACCGATCGTCAGTTCGTAGTTGAGGCTTTCGCGGCGGGCCCCGACGATCGGATCACCGACCGTGATCTGGAGCCGATATCCGGGGCTGGTCCGCAGCCCGCCACCGGCGACCGTGCCGACACGGTCAGGGCAGGTGCCGGGCGTGG
>CAZFPM010000151.1:0-15031 GCA_964520965.1 uncultured Myxococcales bacterium | reverse complement strand
CGTGTGGACCGTGCGCGTCGACGGCGGCGAGGTGAACGCCCGCGCGCTCGTGCTCGCGGTCGGCGGACCGCTCGGGCGGCTGCACCGCGGGGATTGGGTCGAAGAGTGGCTGGGACCCGACCCACGCCCACCTCGCAACACCGCCAACTCGCCCTGGCGACCGCAGCCGTTCCTGGAGCGGGGGTTCCTGGTCGACGGCTCGCTGCGCGTCGCCGGGGTCGCGGCGCGAGACAACCTGTACGCGTGTGGTGCGGCCGTCGGCGGACACGACTTCGCGCACGACGGGACCGCCCTCGGCGTGGCGTTGTCGACCGGATGGCGCGTCGCGGACACCATCGCCGGGGACCTGTCGTGAATCGGCTGAAGGCGGTCTTCATCCTCGCTATCCACTTCTGGAAGCACGTGCTGGCGAAGGCCACCCTTCGCTATGACCGTGGCGGCGAGGCCAGGTTCGTGGACAACTACCGAGCCGACCGGCTCCTCCCGCTGGAGCGAGACGCGCGCGAGCGGCTGGCAGATTGGCAACGCTGCATCGGCTGCGGGCTCTGCGATGCGGTGTGCCCATCGGCCGCCGGGGAAACCGGTCCGGGGCCGCAGCTGATCGTGGGTGCAGGGCTACGCGACCTGTCGGCGATGCACACCCTCGTCGACGAGGTCGAAGCCCTGGCCGACTGCGCGGAGTGCGACGACTGCCACGCGGTCTGCCCGGTCGACGTGCCGGTAGCCGATGTCCTCCGTTTCGTCGCGGCCCGTGCCCGGGCGCTGAGCTGAGTCGGCGAGCGCTTCGGACGGCGCGTCGAGCGGGCCGTCATACCCCCCGACTTCGTGGGCGGCAGCGATTGACACTGCCGATCGGGGCGGGCTAGGGTCCGGCAACTCTCGCATGGCCCCTGCCGGCTCCTTCCCCGCTACGTCGATGCAGCGCAACTTCGCCGCGACGATCGCCCAGGTCGTCGTCTTCTCGGTCTTCTGTGTCCTCCTCTTCTTCCTCGCCCGGCAGGTGCACGACCTGCAGGCGCTGGTGATCGACGGCAAGAGCCGGGTCGAAGAGCTGAATGTGACCGTCAGCCGACTGCGGAACGAGTTGGAGAGCGGAGCGTTGACGGTCGCCGCGACAGGTCCCGCCGGTGGGGTCGCCGCGCCGGACACCGGCGCCACCTTCATGCGGCGCCACTACGACGACGCAGAGTGGGAGCTGCTGACCCGACCGGGGAACATGCTCACGTACCGGGGCGATCCCTACCGGGTCCCCGGCGCGAACGACGGCGGGACGATTCGGCGGGCGGCGATCACGGACATTCCCGGCCTCAACCCGATCACTGTGAATGCGGCGGACGTGACCGCCCTGTACCACTATATGCTGGAGTCGCTCGCCACGCGTCAGCGAAGCGATCCGGACCGCTGGACCGCCGAGCTCGCCCTCCGCATCGAGGCGAACGACGATTACACGGAGTACCACGTCTGGCTCCGCGACGACGCGCTCTGGCACCAGCCGGCGGTGGACACCACCGACCCGCGCTATGCCTGGCTTCTCGAAGACCGTTACGTCGTCGCAGACGACTTCGTGTTCTTCTTGCAGATCGCCCAGGACACCCAGGTCGAGGCTGCGCCGCTGCGCAACTACTACGAGCCGTGCACCGGCATCGAGGTCATCAACGACCACGAGTTCATCGTCCGGTGGGCCGAGCCCCAATACCAGTCGATCTCGTTCACACTCGGCATGCAGCCGCTCCCGCGCTGGCTCTACGGTGCTGACCAGGACGGCCGCCTCTACGACGACTCCGAGGTCGGCCGCCGGTTCAACAACCACTGGTACAACCAGATGGCGATCGGCATGGGCCCGTACCGCTTCGTCGGCTGGGTACCGGGTGGTGAGATCCGGCTCGAGCGGTTCGACCGCTACTGGGGCGAGAAGCCACCGATCGAGGCGATCTCTGTCCGCGTGATCGGCGATTCCACGGCGCGACTCAACAACCTGAAGTCCGGCGACGTCGACTTCATCGACATGCAGCCGATCCAGTACAAGAACGAGGTCCTCGAAGGCGGCACCGAGGCGTTCACCACCGGTGAGTTGGAGTACACGACCTTCCAGGGGACCGCCTACCGATACCTGGGCTGGAACGCCGACGGGCCCTACTTCGGCGACCGGCGCGTGCGGATGGCGATGACCCACGCGTTCAATCGCGAGTTGTTGCTGACCGAGAACATGCACGAACTCGGCCGCATGATCACCGGGAGCTTCTTCATCGACGGCCCGGACTACGACCAGTCGCTCACGCCCTGGCCCTTCGACCTGGACCGCGCCCGCCAGCTCCTCACCGAGGCCGGGTGGGTGGACAACGACGGCAACGGGATCCGCGAGAAGCTGATCGGCGCCGAGCTGGTCGAGTTCGAGTTCGGCATGGTGACCTACGGCTACCGTCCCGAGTTCGTCGCGGCGATGGAACACTTCCGCAACGACCTCCGGTCGATCGGCGTCGTGATGAACGTCGAGCCGGTCGAGTGGGCGGTGATGGTGGAACGGATGCAGGAGCGGGACTTCGACGCGTACACCGGGGGCTGGGTCCTCGGGTGGGAGTCGGATCCGTACCAGATCTGGCACTCGAGTCAGGCGGACGAGCCGCAGTCGTCGAACCGGGTCGGATTCCGGAACGCCGAGGCGGACGAGATCATCGAGGAGGCGCGGCGGACGTTCGACCCGGACGCGCGGGCGGCGCTCTTCCACCGCTTCCACCAGATCGTCCACGAGGAGCAGCCCTATACGTTCTGGTTCTCCGGCCTCGAGATCGGCGCATGGCGCAGCAACGTCGAGAACGTGAACTTCTCGCCGGTGCGCCCGTTCGCCTCGAGTCGGAACTGGTATTTCGCCGCCCCCTGACCACGGAGCCGGCGCAAGCCCATGACCCAGTACGTCATCAAGCGGCTCCTCATCATGGTGCCGACGTTTCTGTTGATCACCGTCGTCGTCTTCGTGGTGATCAACCTGGCGCCTGGGCGCCCGGGCGGCTCGGCTGGGGTGGGCGGCTCGCAGGACGCCCAACAGAGCGCCAACGCCCGTGAGGGGTACCGGATCTTCAAAGAGCAGTACTATCTCGACAAGCCGATCATCCTGAACTTCCGCTTCCTGCTCACACGCAGCGATGTCGAAGAGCAGCTGGAGACCATCGCGCGGAACATGTCCTTCGCGGTCACCGGCGAGAGCGAAGCCCTGGCGGTCGGCGATACGGCAGCCGAAGTCCTGACGTCGCTGATCAACGTCGAGTACGCCCGCTTGAACGCGATGCTGCAGCGGCCGGACCTCGATCCCCTGGAACGGGAGAACATCCGGCGGGAGATGCAGAACGCCGGCTACGAACGTGTCGACCCGATCCGGCCGGAGCGCCCGCCCCAACGTCGACTCCGGGACGCTGAGGAAGCGGTCGAGAACTGGGGTCAGGAGATCGTTCCCGAGCTCGTCGCGATCACGCGGGACTACGTGCACGTGGTCCCGGCCGACTCCGACGACCCATGGTTCGACGGCCGCGGGGAGTCGGCTGCCGAGCTGGGCATCGACGCGATGTCCGGGGCCGTCTCCATCGATGGTCGAGAGTACGTCGTCCACACGGTCCTCACGAGGAAAGTCCGATTCCTCGCGGTCCAACGGTTGAGCATCAACGCGAAGCGGCCCGTGATCATCCGCGACGGCGAGCGAGGAACCGAGGAGGAGGAAGCCCGGAATCGCACGGTCGTCAGCGAGAACGACGAGTTCGCCGAGTGGACGTACCCGATCGACGCAACGGACGAAGAAGCCGCTGAGATCATCGCGATCTGGGGCGCGTGGTACGAGGAGAATCGCGACCGGTTCGACAAGGACACCGGCGACATCCTGGCCCAGGTCTTCTTCGACACCCGATTCGCGCGTTACTGGCACAACCTGGCGCGCCTCGACCTCGGGACGTCGATCCGATACCGGCGGCCGGTGATCGAGGTCATCGAAGACCACTGGCAGTACTCGATCTTCCTGTCGCTCGCGTCGCTCTTCCTGGCCTACTTCATCAGCATTCCGCTCGGGGTGTTGGCGGCGGTGAAGCAGAACCAGTTCGCCGACCGCGGCATCGGCATCATGCTCTTCGTCCTATACAGCCTGCCGTCGTTCTTCGTCGCGTCGCTACTGCAGACGAACATCACCGGGGCGTCGGCCTACGAATGGTTCCAGTGGTTCCCGGTCTCGGGCTTCTACGGAGTCGACCAGCTCGAGGCGACGACGTGGGAGCGAATGTGGGACGTCGTCTGGCACCTGGTGTTGCCGGTCGCCTGTCTCACGTACGCAGCACTCGCCGTACTGTCCCGGTACGCACGGACGGGGCTGCTGGACGTGATCCGCTCCGACTACATCCGCACCGCCCGCGCGAAGGGGTTGTCCGAGTGGGTGGTCATCCTGAAACACGCCGTGCGAAACGGCATGATCCCCATCCTCACGCTGCTCGGAACGACGCTGCCAGTGCTGATCGGTGGCTCGATCATCATCGAGTACATCTTCGTCATCGACGGGATGGGCAAGCTGATGATCACGGCGATCCAGTTCCGGGACTACAACATCATCATGGGGATGCTCCTCCTCGTGAGCGTCCTCACCCTGATCGGGATCCTGCTGAGCGACATCTCGTATGCGCTCGTGGACCCGCGGATCAGCTTCGACTAGGGGGCGCCGATGACGACACCCCCCGCGGCGGGCGCCAAGGACTTCAAGGAGTACGCCTCGTACTGGGCCATCGTCTGGGAGCAGTTCCAGAAGAACAAGCCCGGCTACCTGGCCCTGTGGGCGATCGGAGCGTTGTTCGCCATCGCGACTTTCGCGCCCGCGCTGTCGTCGAAGATGCCGTTCTACTGGAGGGACGCCAGCGGCATCTCGTCGCCCTGGTTGGCAGGGCTCCTGTTCAACCGGAACGTCTACGGCAACGGCGTCGATATCTTCTTCAACCTGGTCTTCCTGCTCAGCCCGTTCATCTTCGCCACGGCGGTCATCGTCCAGCGCAAGGCGCGGACGATGGCCCATCGCAACGCGTCGCAACTTCGGCGCAATGCGTTGGGGGCATGGGTGGCCGTGACGGTGGCGTGCTTCGTCGCGCTGCTGGTCGTCGATCCGCGAACCGCCCTCCTCGACTACCGGGCGCTCGCCCTCTCCGGGGGGGGCTCGGGCGTCTTCCCTCCCCTGCGGATCCAGTACGACGACACGCTCCACGGGTTGGTCGGGCCGGGACTCGTCCACCTCTTCGGTGTCGATGACGCCGGGCGAGACATCTTCGTTCGCCTGCTCTTCGGCACCCGGGTGTCTCTGTCGGTCGGCGTCATCGCGGTCAGCATCTACATCACGATCGGCACGACCCTCGGCTCGCTCGCCGGGTACTTCGGTGGCCGCACCGATATCGTGATCCAGCGGCTGATCGAGATATTCCTCTGCTTCCCCAGGCTCTTCCTCATCCTCACGTTGGTCGGGTTCCTCGACCAGCCGAGCATCGTCTGGATGATGGTGATCATCGGGTTGATCGGATGGACCGGTTCAGCACGGCTCGTCCGTGGCGAGTTCCTGCGGCTGAAGAACATCGACTTCGTCGCGGCGGCGCGCGCGACAGGGCTCGCCGATGGCCGCATCATCTTCCGCCACATCCTACCCAACGCGGTCGGCCCGGTGCTCGTGAACGCCACGTTTGGTGTGGCCGCAGCCGTCCTGATCGAGACGTCGCTCTCCTTCCTCGGCTTCGGCGACCCGACGCTGCCGAGCTGGGGTCGACTCCTGGCGTTCGGCCGAGCGACGGGGAGCACGTCGATGATGATGATCGCCGGCATGGCCATCTTCGTCACCGTCTCGGTGTTCAACCTCGCGGGCGAGGGCATCCGCGACGCGCTCGATCCCAAGTTGCGCAAATGACTGGAGCACCGAACCACGGCGATGTCCTGATCGACCTTCAGGACGTCCAGACGTACTTCTTCACCGACGCCGGCATCGTCCCCAGCGTCGACGGCGTCTCCTACTCCATCAGCCGCGGCGAGACCCTCGGCGTCGTCGGGGAGTCCGGGTGCGGCAAGAGCGTGACGGCGCTGTCCATCATGCAGCTCGTGCCCGCCCCACCCGGTCGCATCGTCGGCGGGAGGATCCTGTTCGAGGGTCGCGATCTCACCACGCTCGGTTCGAAGGAGATTCGCCAGATCCGGGGCAACCGCATCGGCATGATCTTCCAGGAGCCGATGACGAGCCTCAACCCGGTCTACACGGTCGGCAACCAGATCGGCGAGGCGATCCAGCTGCACCTGAGGCTCTCGGCCGCCGACGCCCGCGACATGACGATCCAGATGCTCGACCGGGTCGGCATCCCGTCGCCCGGCAAGCGCATCGACGAGTACCCCCACCAGCTGTCCGGGGGGATGAAGCAGCGCGTGATGATCGCGATGGCCCTCGTGTGCAACCCGGCGCTCCTGATCGCGGACGAGCCGACCACTGCTCTCGACGTCACCATCCAGGCGCAGATCCTCGATCTGCTCAACGAGCTCCAGGACGAGTTCGGCATGAGCATCCTCATGATCACCCACGATCTCGGCGTCATCGCCGAGGTCTCGGACCGCGTCGTCGTCATGTACGCCGGCAAGGTCGTGGAGCACGCCGACGTCGAGACGCTCTTCGTCGACCCGCAGCATCCCTACACCCTCGGCCTGTTCCGGAGTCTCCCGGACCTCGACTCGCCGCGCCGTGGGCGCCTGCCCACCATCGAGGGCATGGCACGCGCTGCGCCTACGCGACCGTCCGCTGCTCGGACGAGGTTCCGGCTCTCGCCGACCGCGGACGTGGGCACCTCGTCGCCTGTCACTACACGTCCGAGGTCCGAGCCGGAACCAAGGCGCGGACGGGTCCGCACGACGACGGCCGCACGATCACGAAGCTCTTCCAGGATGGCGCAGTCCGAGAGGTCATCGATGGCTGACACACACGGCCAAAAGCCTCTGATCGAGGTTCGAGACCTTCGGAAGTACTTCCCGGTACGCAAAGGGATTTTCAGTCGCATCGCTGGCCAGGTTCAGGCGGTCGACGGCATCAACTTCGACATCCTGCCGAACGAAACGCTCGGCTTGGTGGGCGAGTCCGGCTGTGGGAAGACGACGGCGGGACGGTCGTTGTTGCGGCTGATCGAGCCCACCTCCGGCTCGGCGATCTACGACGGGGTCGATCTCTTCGCCCTCTCTCCCAAAGAACTCCGGAAATATCGGCGGCACCTACAGATCATCTTCCAGGACCCCTTCTCGAGCCTCAACCCGCGCATGACGGTCGAGAGCCTCGTCGGCGAGGCGCTCAAGGTGCACGGGTTGGTCCCTGACAGCGACGTCCGCGATCACGTGAAGGCGCTCCTCGAGCACGTGGGGCTCCAGGCGAGCTACGTGTCTCGCTACCCGCACGAGTTCTCCGGCGGGCAGCGGCAGCGGATCGGGATCGCCCGCGCACTGGCGCTCAAGCCGGAGTTCATCGTCTGCGACGAGGCAGTTTCCGCGCTCGACGTCTCGGTCCAGGCGCAGGTGATCAACCTGCTTCAGGATCTGCAAGACGAGTTCCGCCTGTCGTACCTGTTCATCGCCCACGATCTGAGCGTCGTCCGACACATCTCCGACCGGGTCGCCGTGATGTACCTGGGCCAGATCGTGGAGATGACGGACTGCGAGCAGCTCTACGGGCATCCCGCACACCCCTACACGCAGGCGTTGCTGTCCGCGATTCCCGAGCCGGACCCGCGTAAGGTCAAGCAGCGCATCATCCTCAAGGGCGACGTCCCGACGCCCATCGACCCGCCGTCGGGTTGCAGGTTCCGAACCCGGTGCCCGGCGGCATACACCCGCTGCACGGAAGAGCCCCCGCCCCTCGCCGAGGTGGCATCCGGCCACTACGTGGCATGCCATCTCTACACCGAGCCGGCGCGCGCCGGACTGACCTTGACCCAGGCCCACGCCGAGGTGACCGCTCTCGTTCAGGCTCACGCAGAGGTCGTGGAGACCAACCAGCGTCGGAGCCGGACAGGGAACCGGGAGGCGGCATTCGACGAAGATGAAACCAGTGTCTACGAGGCCGCCCGCGAGCCGGAAGGCGACGAAACGGACGCCGCCCGCGACGACCAGCCGTCCGCGGCGACCGATGCGCCGAACGAGGCGCCAGGCCCCGATCCCGAGGCGCTTGATCTGCCAACCGCCGATAGCTGGAACCCGGACGCAGACGACGAGCACTCCGACTGACCCTGTAGCGTCGTCCGTGGGCGGCATGGCGACCGGTCGTCGTAGACCGAAACCCCCTTGGGAGGGCCCCCGCCGCCCTCGCCTCTGCAGACGCCCGGACCGCTCGCCCCGCGACGCATCCTTGCCGCGTGCGCCCCTGCGCGATAGAAGATCTTGCGCGTCCCAAGGGACTTCACGAAGAGGAACGGGCGATGTTCACGGTCACCGTCACGGAACGCGGCGCCGAGCCGTTGAGTTTCGAGTTCGACAAACCAGAGGTCACGATCGGTCGTGTCCGCGGAAACGACATCGTTCTGAAGAAGAGCAGCGTGTCCAAGCGGCATGCGAAGCTCGTGCTCAAGGACGAGAAGTTCATCGTCATCGATCTCAAGAGCACGAACGGCACGATCGTCAACGGACGGAAGATCGCGGCCCCACAGCTCGTTCGCGACAGCGACAAGCTCGTCGTCGGCGACTACGTCATCGAAATCCGGCCCGGATCCGCCGCCCCGTCGACGCGAGCCGAAGCGCCGCCGACGGCGTCCGCTTCGGCACAGCCCAACCCCTTCGAATCGGCGACCCCGTCGGGCCTCCCCACGGTCGACGACGACAGCGACACCGCCAAGGACAACGAGCGCGACATCGTCGTTGCCGAAGCCTCGACGGCTCCGCTCCCGCACGTCGCGGCGCCGCCGGCACCGTCGAGCAGTGAGGCACCGTCCCGCACCCTCGGAGGCGGTCCGGACTCCGGCGAAATCGAGATCGAGGTCGACGACTCCGACCTGATCGCTTCGGCCCCGGTCGGCGGCGCTCCCGAGCTCATCATCCAGCAGCCCCGGGCGGTTGCGCCCGATCCGGCCCCCGTACCCCAGCCCGCACCCGTGGTCGAGGCTGCCCCGGAGCCTGCACCCGCGCCAGAGCCTGCCCCCGCGCCAGAGCCTGCACCCGCGCCGGCGCGCGAACCACAGCTCGTAGTCCCGGAGACGGAGGCCGACGCTTCCGGCGCCGCCGGGGTCTCCGACTCCGGCGGCCTCGAGCTGGCGATCGGCGAGCCCTTCGAGTACGGGTCCGCCACGACGACGCCAGTGGACTCCGACGGGTTCCACGACCAACTCGGAGGGCAGGGGTCGGAACCGTCCATGGTGCCGGACACGACGCCCCCGGTTCACCGGGGCGTACGTGGTGTGAGCCTTCAGCCTGCGGCGTCACCCGACCTGGTCCTGGCGCACTCGACCCTGTCGATGACGGTGCCACAGCAGCTGCGCCGGAATCCGAATCGCACGCGCGCGGGGACGCCGGTCGGACTGCCCGAGGCAGCGCGCCGAGAGTCGTTCGTAGTCGCCCACACGGCCGCGGTCGAACGTGTACTCGAGCAGGTGGAGATGGGCGAGCTGCCGACCGTTTACCCGGCGCGCGAGTCCGACGTGTTGGCGATGGCCGATCGCGTGACGGGGGCCGTGGCCGGCGCCAGCGACCTGATGGGCGAGGTCGACAAGAAGGCGATGATCGACGTCCTGGTGAACGAGCTCACCGGGCTCGGCGCCATCGAGTACTTCCTGGACGACCCGGCCGTGACGGAGATCCACGTCAATCGTTGGGACTCCGTCTTCATCCGGCGTGACGGGGATCTGCAGAAGGCGCCGCTGGCGTTTGGCTCCCCGACGACGCTGACGGCGATCGCGCAACGGATCATGGTGGGAGCCGAGATCACCGATCCCCTCGGCGGTAGCGTCCGCCTGCCAGACGCCACGCGTCTCGAGTTGGTCATGCCGCCGGCGAGCTCCGCGGGGCCGGTGATCAGCGTGCGCAAGCCTCTCCAGGCTGCGCCGTCGCTCGAGGAGTTGATCCGGGCGGACTGTATCAGCGAGCCGATCGCTCAGGCGCTCGTCGTCGCCGCAACACACGGCGGCAATGTGTTGCTCTCGTCGAAGTACAATGAGGACGCAACCCGGGTACTGAACGCGCTTCTGAATCACATCTCGGACGGCAATCGCGTCGTGACGGTCGAACTGGTGCCGTCACTGCGGATCGATGGCGGGTCGGTCGTCAGGCTCGAACACGCGCCCGGCGCGTTCCCCTCGACGGTCGCGCGTGGTCTGACGCTCGCTCCGGACGTACTCGTGCTCGACCCCCTCGGTGGGGAACAGGTGACCGATTGGATGCTCGGCGCTTCGAGCAGCCCGTGCGCGGTGATCGCAACGCTCCCGGCGAGCAGTCCGAACGACGCGCTCGCGCGCCTGGTGGTCATCGCCCTCGAGGGACGCGCGACCGACGCCGGGCCGATTCGACGGCAGCTCGCCGCCAACCTGGATCTCCTGGTCCACCTCCGCCGCGGCAACGGCGGTTCGCTGTTCTGTGCAGAGGTGATCGAGGTCACCGGTGTCGATGCAGTTGGGCTCCAGACCGCGACAGTGTTCCGTACCAAGTACGGACCCTCTGGACTCGAGTTCTCCGCGACCGGACACGTGCCGGCGCTGTTCGCAGAATTGAGCGAGGCGGGTGAAGAGTTCGATACCAGCATTTTCAACGCTTGACGCCGCCGACCGCTCGCGGTCCGAGGCATCTAGCGCTGTCCGCAGGCCCGGATGAGGTTCGAACTCCAAATCGAAGACCTCGAAGGTCATCTCCTCAGGAAGGTCGCCTTCCGTGACGGCGAGCAGACGATCGGTCGCGCGCCGGACTGTTCGATTCAGCTGGATTCCAACAGCGTATCGCGCCTGCACGCGAGGTTCTTCGTTCACCTCGGCCAATGCTACGTCGAGGACAAGAACTCGGCCAACGGGGTCGTCGTCGACGGAATGCGGGTCAGCGGCACCCACCAGTTGCGGCCGCGGACGACCCTGGTCATCGGAGATCACGTCGTCCGCTTCGCGGCGCAGCCGGACATCGCGCTCGGGTCGTTCGCGGAGGAGCAGCAGAACCCCCGCGTGACCGACCCGGCGCCACCCACCTGGCGCCCGTCGCTCTTGCGTATCGACGACGGGGGGCTCGGCGCTTCTCACGGGATCCCCAACGGCGAAGGGAGCGTCGGCCGAACCTCGACGAACGACGTCCAGCTCGTGGATCCGTCAGTCTCGCGTCGGCACGCACGGTTCTATCTTTTCGAAGCGCGGCAGATGCTCGTCGACGTCGGGTCGGCCAATGGGTCCTCGGTCAACGGGGTCGCGGTGCGGGACCCCGTCGAGATTCGCGAAGGCGACATCGTCCAGTTCGGCGACCTGCGCTTCGTCTACACCTGCTTCCCCGACCGTATCGACGCCGAGGCTGCCGTTGCCCGGGCCCAGGCATCCGAAACTCCGCTCTCGCTGCTGGCGTTGGTCACGGCGCTCACGCTCGCAGTGATCGGCG
Source organism: uncultured Myxococcales bacterium (assembly GCA_964520965.1). GTDB lineage: Bacteria > Myxococcota_A > Bradymonadia > REDH01 > REDH01 > CAZFPM01. Next base: position 3,454 of record CAZFPM010000151.1, on the reverse strand, counting down.
GGGCCGTACTCGTGGTGATGCTCGCCACATCCAAACCCGCCGCCGATGGCGAGACCACGCTCGCCGAACGGCTGGAGTCCGCTGGCGCAGCGATGCACTCCCAGAGCTGGACCGATGCCGTGGGCGCCTACGAACAGGCGCTCCAGCTGGACCCGTCGTCCCCCGAGATCCTCAACGCGCTGTCAGCAGCCCGGCGTGAGGCGAGCGCCAGCGACGCCCTCGGGGAGTGCGAGACTCAGCTATCCGCGGCTCGGCGGCTCCACAGCGGCACGGACGCACGCGCTGCCATCGCTGCCTACGAGTCGGCGCTCGGTTGTTTCGAGACCGTCGACGCGGAGACCCACGCCGGTCCCCAAGCTGCGTCACGCCTGGCTGGCGACGTCGTGCCGGCCGTGGTCGCGCTCCACAGGGCCCATGGCGCCGAGGCCCTCGGGCGTGGCGATTTCGACACCGCCCTCCAGAGCCTTCGAACGGCTGCGCGGCTCTTCGAGCAGACCCAGGCCGCGGCCGAGCCGACGAGCCGGGACGAACTCACCTCGGAGCTCCGCCGCGCCTACGTCGTAGCCGCTCGCGCTGCATACGCCGACGAGCAATGGGAGCGCGCTCGGTCGCTATTCGACCAGGCCGCCACCATCGCGCCGTTGAGCACGGAGGACGCGGCCCGCAGCGACGACGCCCGCGTCCGCTCGCGTCGTTGAGGCGGTCGCACGCCGTCTCCCCGACGCCTCGCTCCATCGTGAACGGCTGCGCACGGCGTGAACCGAAGTGATCGCCGTAGCCACGCCGATCCCGATCGGCCGCAGCATACGGTCCTTCACTCCTCTTCGCGCAGCTCCTCCAGACGCTCGCGCATGCGGTTCAGCAGCCCATCCCAGCCGTCGTCCGAGATAATGGACTCGAACGACTCCGCGTAGGACTCCTCCAGCGAGACGTCATCGGTCACGAGGTCGTAGACGATCCAATTCCCGTCCACGGCCTGCAGCTTGATCTCGAGGTAGTGTTCCTCGCCCTCGACCGTGACCGTCGCTTCGACGGTCGTGCGGTCCCGTCTCGACCGTTCGCCGACATAGTCGACGAGGTACTGCTCCTGCTCGACCGTGCCGGTCCCAAGCTTGCGGCTGTAACTCGTCTCGATCAGATCACGGAGCAGCCCGACGAACTCCTGTTGCTCGGTCGGCGTCCGCTGGTCCCAATGGTCACCCAGCGTCCGACGCGACAGAACGTCGTACGACAGGAAGTCGCGGATCGCGGCCCGCAGCTCTTCGCGCTTCTGGGCGAGGGCTGCGTCGTCGGCCGCAGCCTGGTTCACGATGGTCAGTATCAGGTCGGACTTGCCGCGCACGAAGTCGGTGGCACTCGCGGAGCCGGCCTCCTGAGCCGGAGAGGGCACGGCCGCGACGACGAGTACGGCGGCGATCAACAGCGGACGGAGCATCGATTTGCCTCGGGTTGGGTCCAGAACACAGCGGTTCGGACGATCTCGATCCGGGTCTATTCAGCAGGCCAGGCGAGCAGATCGGGTGCGCCCGTCTTCAACGCCAGGTTCGCGAGCGCGAGTCGGTATCGCAGCAACGCCTCGTAGTAGCCTCCCGCCGTCCGATAGTACGTCTCGAGCGGATCCTTGAAGTCTTCGTAGTCAGCGAGCCCCTGGTCCCACTGGAACTGCACCTGGTTCAGCCACGCCCGGGCGGCCCGGAGGGCGTCGTCGTACGAATCCAGCACGTCGCGTTTCCCGACCGCCTCGTACCAGGCCTCGGTGACGTCGTACGAGATGGCCAGCCACGCAGCGTCGCGTTGGGCCTCGGCGAGCGCCACAGTCGCGTCGGCACGCCGGGCCCGCGCAGCGAGCTGCGCCGGGTTCATGTTCCAGCGAAGCCCGACCAGAAACCCGAAACCGAATCGATTCCACGCGTCTTGGATGAACGGACCGGAGACATCGTCGACCGTCGGCGTCCATGCGCCACCGACCTGCGCGCCGAGGTAGACGTCGGGCGTTAGGGCACGCCACCGGACGAGACTCTGGAGCTGAGCCGCCCGCACCCCCGCGTCGAGGAGCTGGTAATCCCGCCGGTGTTGGCGGGCGACCGCCAGAATCTCCTCCAGGGACGGGTGTTGGTCCGCATCGACATCTTCGTTCAGGGGCTCGACAACGAAGTCCAAGGGCAGAGACAGGGTGGCCGCGAGCACGTGGCGCGCGGTTAGTCCGAGCTGATCGGCCTCGGCGCGCAACGAGGCGAAGTCGGTCCGCGCGATGGTCAGCTGGCGGAGCGACGTCCGCGCCGACCGGTCGCCGTCGTCGAGCATGATCTCCAGCTGCTCCTCCGCGTCATCGAGACGCCGCCCCGCCTCGCGAAGGAGGTCGTCCACCTCTTCGTACCACTGGACGCCGAGGTATGCGCGCAGCGCGGCGAACTCCGACTCGGCGACCGCCGCGTCTCGCCGGATGTCCGCGACATCGACGCCGACGTCGGCAAGCTCCCGGGCCAGGCGGACCTTACCGAACGTGGTCAGCGGCAGAACCACCTCCAACGCAGTGCGCACGCTCACCCCCGATCCGCCGAGAATCGACGCCAGGAGCGCGGCGTCGCTCTCACGATTGCTGAAGGGATCCAGCTCTCCCGTGTCCGGGTCCTCTTCCAGCTCCACGCGCGGCGCCGGCGACAAGCTCGCGTTCACACGCAGCCGTGGGAATCGGAGGAAGCGGGCCTCCAGGCGCTGTGCGGCTGCCGCGGCTGCCTCGGCGTCACGAATCCCGATCAGCGGTGACACCGCCCGGGCAAGCTCCATCACCTCGACCAGGGTGACTGCCCGCGACTCCTGCGGCGCCGCGGGCTCAGGGTTCGCCTGATGCTCTCCATCGGCGCCGGGGTCGGTGGTCGCATCGGCCGAGCTGCGATTCCCATCAGGGGCTACGTCGCCCTCCGGAGACGCGGTCGACGTGTCGCCGGAGGACGAGGCGTCACCCGTCTCCGCGCCGCCTGCGTCCTGCGCGACGGCTGGTGCCGCCGACAGGACCCCGAGCAAGGCGACCCACAGCGGCCCGGCTCGGAGGCATCCGATGCTGCCGGCCGACCGATCAGCCACGCTCTGAGCGCGTTACGCTGCGCTCGGGCGCCGACGCGTTCCCATCGACAGCGCCAGTCACCGCGCGCCCGGATGGAGACGATTCGAGGAGGAAACTGCGAGGCATGGCAGCGATTCTGGATCTCTCGGAGACCGGGCTTGCGACGGAGGAGTCGTGACCGGATAGCACACTGCCAGCCTCGGCGTCATGTGCCGGGCAGCTCGACGTCGTCGTCCACATGCTGCGGTCTCCACGAACGACACGAGGGCAACGGTTTGCCGCTGCCCTCGTTCTCGACACCGAACACGGACGACTCAGGCGTCGGCGTCCTTGTCTGCTGCCTCGGCCTCAGGTGCTGCCTCGGCCTCAGGCGCTGCCTCGGCCTCAGGT
>CAZFPM010000150.1:10334-15151 GCA_964520965.1 uncultured Myxococcales bacterium | reverse complement strand
CGCGTTCGTCGTAGGACGACGTCACGTCCGGGAACTCGAACCCGAGCGCCTCGTCGCAGTCGATCAGCGCGTTCCCACCCTTCGACGGGCCGGCGTTGACGTTCTCCAGAATCGGAGACAGCGACGCCGTGACGCTGTCCGGGTGCGTCGTACCCTCGTCGAAACCGGCGATTCGGTCCCAGCTCGACCGGACATCCTCGACCGCGATGTCGCGACCGGTCCGGTACATGCGGCCCGGCGCGCGCTCCCAGCGGAGCTTGCCGAAGAAGCCTCCGCCGACCTCGAAGACCCCCCCGTTCTCTTCGCAGCTCTCGTGGCAGAGCCAGGCGACGAGTGGGGTCACGTACTCCGGCCGGAGCGCCTCGATGAGGTTCGGCGGCAGAATGGTCTCGGTCATCCGCGAGCCGGCCAACGGCGCGATGACGTTGGTCAGGATGTTGCGCTTGAAACCCTCGATGGCCAGGGTCTGCCCGAAGCCGACCAACCCCATCTTCGCCATCGCGTAGTTCGCCTGGCCGAAGTTGCCGTAGAGCCCGGCAGCCGACGTGGTCATGACGATGCGACCGTAGTTCTGCTCCCGCATGATCGGCCACGCCGCGTGGGTCACGCGAAACGACCCGAGCACGTGGACGCGATAGATCAGGTCCCAGTCCTCTTCGGTGAGTTTGGCGAAGCTCGTATCGCGGAGAATCCCGGCGTTGTTCACGACGACGTCGACGCGCCCCCACGTGTCCATCGCCGTCTCGACGACGCGTGCACCGTCCTCGACCGAGTCGTAGTTGGCGACGGCCTCGCCGCCGGCCTCCCGGATGAGTGCGACGACCTCGTCGGCGGCGGCGGAGCTCTTCCCGTCACCGGTTGCGGACCCACCGAGGTCGTTGACGACGAGCTTCGCCCCTCGACGCGCGAACTCGAGGGCGTGGGAACGCCCCAGCCCGTTTCCGGCTCCCGTGACGATGACGACTCTGTCGTCGAAACGCAGCTTCGCAGACATGGCTGGCTCCTCGGCGGGGAGTGGATTGTCGTGACGGGTATCGTCCCGAGAGCACCGATCCGGCAACCTCCCGTCGCACGTTCTTCCTATGCGTTCAGTCGCTGCGCTACTCGTCGAACACGCGCCGCTCGCACGCACTCTCCTCGCGCCTTGGCCTCGAACGAACCGATCAGGATGTGCTCGGTCGGGTTTGCTGGTCGGTGCTCTACCACGACGCGGCGGATCACTCGATCCCGAACGTCTCGTCGAGCGGCTGGGACCCGATGCGGTCGAAGACCTCTTCGGGATTCGCCGTAGCGCCGAGCTCCTCCAACCGCATCGACGATGGCGGCGGGCAGCCCGATGCCGCCGAAGCGCCGGCCCCGACGCGATCTCAGCGGCCGCCGCGCGGCTGAAGAGTCGGCGGCGAGTTCCCTGGCTGAGCCTGCGGCGCCTGCCACGGCGGCGGGCCGGGGTCCGGCGGTACGCGCGGCGGCAGCTCGAGCTGCGGACTCGGTCGCGGCAACCGCTCCGGAATCAAGGCTCGGCGATCGTCGTTCTCGTCGTCGCCGGCCGCCGCCTCACCGCTGCCCTCGGCTGCGGTCTCGTCTGGGTCGCCGCTGCCCTCGGTCGGCACCTGCGTCGCCGGAGTCGGGAAGTCGGTCTGTTGCGCGGTCAGGCGGTAGGCGTGCTGGCACGGGTCGCCGACGTTGAGCGCCACGCGAGCGACATAGCGGCCGGCAGGCAGGTCGAGCGCCACCGTCTCCGCTTCGCCGATGGAGCCCGTGTCCGACACCGCGACGGCCGCGCCCTCGTCGTCGACGATCTCCAGCGAGTAGTCTGCCGCCGCGTTCGGCTCGAGCCGGATCGTGATGCTGGTGTACGTCGCGGCCGCCGCGGGATCGGCGAACACCTCGACGACGAATCGGTCGAGGTCCCCCGGCGGGAACGTGTGGCCGGAGACGAACGGAACGTGCTCGTCGGCGGTGCGCCAGATCGCCACGGCGGGACGCGGGCCGGCGAGCTCCCGATCGATTCCCAGGACGTCGCCCAGCGCATCGTTCGGCTCGACCTCCCAGGCTGCGACCTCGTCGAAGAGTCGGAACGTGAGGAGGTAGGGCTCGGCGCCGGTCCGCTGGGTGCCGCGCGCAAACACGGCGAAGTTGGTGCCCGTCTCCCCATCGACCAGGAGCGAACAGACCACCTCCTCTTCGCCGGCTCCTGCGCCGTCGATCACGACCGGGCCGAGCTCTCCACCGGGGAGCTGGATCTGCAGATCGAGCCCATCGGGCGGTTCGGCGATCATGCGAACGAGCCGGGTCTCCGGCGAATGCAGCAGGTAGCGATCGGTATCGCCGGGGCGGTGGATATAACCGTTGACCAGGCCGATGTCAGATATGCCCGTCGCGCCGGTGACGTCGTCGTTGGGCTCGGTCTCCAACACCCCGTTGAGCGGCGGCAGGCGTCGGACATCGAGGGTATACGGCTCCGCCTCGTTCGCGCCGACCAGGCTGCTGACCCGCAGGAGCACGTCGGTGCCGCGGGGCGTCGACACATTCGGGAGCAGCAGGGTCTCACCCGGCGTGCCGACGAGCTCCGCGAACACGGTGTCGGTCGCCGCCTCGACGAGCTGCACGTTGAAAGCGATGCCCGGAGCTCCCCGCAATCCCACACCGAAACCGGTCGTCGTTTCGAGCACCGCCCTCGGAAGCAGGAAGACGTCGATGTCGCCCGGGGTGGGGAGACAGCCGGTGACCGATGCCGGGATCGACGAGAGATGCGCACCGGGGTCGGCCGCGTCGTCGGGCTCGCGGGCGAACCCGCAGCCGGCGTCGGGCTCGCCCTCGTCGAAGTAGAGCACGTAGGCTCCTTCGCCGGTCACGGTGATTTGCAGCGACGTGGCGCGGGACAATGGTCCGATCGGCGTCGTGGCGCCGTCGGTCTCGGTGGTCCACGACGAAGCATTCTGGGGCCGCTCGACGACGATGGAGAGCGTCCCTTCGGACTCGACGCGAATGCCGACGGTGCCGGTTCCGGCACCGAGCCAGAAGATGTCGACATCGCTCCCACTCACCTCGCCTGACATCGGACGCCCCACCGTGACGCGCGTCGCGTCGGCTGCGGTGTCGTTGGGCTCCGCTTCGGGCAGGTGGGAGACGGCGGGCCGGGTCGGCGCGGGCTCGGGGGCCTCTTCATCGCCGGTGCGCGCGGGGCGCTGTGGCACGTGATCGGGGCGGTCACACGCCCACAACACGGCCGCCGCCGACAGGAGCCGGACCCACGCGCGAACGGTTGGGGTCCGGGCCGTCATGGCTCAGTACCTCTCGTTGTAGCTCTCGACGAGCGTAGCCGTGAAGTCGGCGCCCGGAGGAGCATAGAGGATCGTCGACTTGTCGAGCACGAGCGTGCAGCCGTTCTCCTCGGCGTACTCCTGCACGATTCCGACCATGCGCTCGAAGATCTGGCCCGTCGCCGTGGCCTCTGCCTGGGCGAGCTCGCGCTGGTGCTCCTGGTACTCCTGTTGCAGCGCCATCACGCGCTCCTGGTACTCCTGCATGCGCTGAGCACGCGCTTCCGGCGTGAGGACGGGGAGGCTGGCTTCCAACTCCTCCATCCAGGTCTCCAGCTCCTGCTGGGCCGTGTCGAGCTCGGTCTGGCGGCGCGCGAAGTCTGCTTCGAGCTGGGTCCGAGCGCTGGCTCCCTCCTCGACGTCGTTCAACGCGGTCTGGAGGTCGACGTAGCAGATGCGCACGGGTGCGTCGGCGGTCTGGGCGTCAGCCGCACCCCCGACGAAGAGGGCGGCGGCGAGAAGCGTGAGGATTCGAATACGGGTGTGCGTCATGGGGTTGTCTCCTGTCGTCAGAACGACGGGCCGATGCTGAAGTTGAAGACTCTGTCGCGCTCGTTGTCGCGGACCTGGACCGGGAATCCCCACTCGAAACGCAGCATACCCAGCGGGCTCTGCCAACGGAATCCGAATCCGAGGGCCGTGCGCAACGCGAGATCGTCGCCTCGGCCGGACACGAAGTCGGGGACGATGGGGTAATGCCGCCCGACCGCGACCGCATTCCCGGCGTCGGCGAAGAGCACGCCTCGGATTCCGATCACGTCGACGAGCGGGAATTCGAACTCGAGGTTCAGCAGAAGCTCCTTGTTTCCGCCGACCGCGGACTCGCGCAACGTGGACTCCGGATTCAGCAGCTGACCGCTCGGCTCGCGGGGACCGAGGCTGAACTGCTCGAAGCCACGCACGCTGTTGGGGCCGCCGGGGAAGAAGCGTTCGAAGATCGGCACCGCAGCGTTCCGGTTGGTCGAGCCGACGTAACCGAGCTCCGCGTTCGCGCGGAAGACCCACGACGCGAACCATCGGCACGTGCCGGCGACCACGCTGCGCTCGCGAGCGATGCTGTGGCTGCCGCAATCGAGGAAGCGAGGGGTCGCGAAGGCCCGCGCGGTCAGCCGGACCCGGTCGAACTCGTTCTCGCTGCCGAACACCGATTCGGCGAGCTCGTTGTTCACCGCGACGTAATACCCGTGTCGCGCGTTCAGCCGGTCGTCCCGGCGGTCGAGGATGATGCCGCCCGTGATCCCCGAAGTCAGCCCGCCACGGAATCGTGTCAGGGAGCGGCTGCTGGCCGCGCGACGGGCGTTCACGTCCTCCAACTGGTAGCCGCCGATCAGGGTCAGGTCGCGCCAGTACGGATGGTCGCGGAAGGGCGCGTAGCCGAACCGGATCGTGAACCCGCGTGACTCCCGATCGAAGTCGCCCATCACGAGCTGTCGATTGAACAGGTCGAGGTGCAGCGACACCCGGGAGTCGAAGAGGTAGGGCTCGACGAAGGAG
>CAZFPM010000150.1:4384-10324 GCA_964520965.1 uncultured Myxococcales bacterium | reverse complement strand
GCGGATAGAGCTGAACATCGCGTTCAGCGACATGCTCTGGCCACGCCCGAAGAGGTTATTCTCGCTGACCTGGGCCGTGGCCAGGAAGTTCTCCACCGACGAGAACCCGGCGCCCACCTGGAGCGAGCGCGTGTGTCGCTCGCTCACCTCGACCTCGAGATCGATGAGGTCGCGCCCGAGCTCCGACGGACGCTCGCGAATCGTGACCTCCTCGAAGAAGCCGAGTCGGCGGAGGTAGGCCTGCGACCGGTTGATGCCGGTGATCGAGTACTGATCGCCCTCCTCGATCGCCATCTCGCGCCGCAGCACGCGGTCGCGGGTCGCTCCGTTGCCGACGAAACGGATCCGGCCGATGTACGCGAGGTCGCCGCGCTCAAGGTCGTAGGTGACGCCGATCGTGTCGGCGTCGGCGTCGAGCGCCGTCAGGAGATTGACGTTCGCGTGCGCGTAGCCGAGGTCCTTATAATGGTTCTGCAGCGCCTCGATGTCCTCGCGGACGATCGACGACCGGAAGACCTCCCCGGGCAGGAGCGAGACCATCTCCATCGTCTCCTCCTGGCTCTCCAGGAGGTCGCCGGACACCCCGACGGAGGAGACCGTGTACTGGTCGCCCTCCTCTACCGGAATGGTGACATAGATGCGGCCCCGATCCCGCGAGATCTCGACCACCGGGTCGGAGACCGCGATGTCGAGATACCCCGAGTCGTAGTAGAAGAGCCGGATGTTCTGCAGGTCGCCGGCGAGCGTCTCCTCTTCGAAGCGTCCGCTCCGGCTGAGGAAGCTGAGCAGGTCGCCTTCCCGCGTCCGCATGATCCGCCGGATCTCCCGGTCGGAGAGCTCCTCGTTGCCGATGATAGAGACGCGCGCGATGCGGATCTTCGCGAACTCGTCGATCACGAAGCGGACGTCGACCTCACCAGGACCCGCCGGCACGATCTCGTAGCGCACCTCGACGAGGTAGTACCCCTTTTCGCGGTAAAGCGCCTCGATCTTCTCGACGTTGTCGGCGATCCGACTCTCCTCGAGGATCGCTCCCTCGCGCAGATCGACGACGTCTTCGAAATCCTCCGGGTCCAACTTGTCGTTGCCGAGGTACTCGATCGCGCCGATCGAGGGTTTTTCCTCGACCCGGAACGTGACGATGAACTGACCGTCCACCTCGCTGGCGTCGACCGCGATGTCGGCGAAGAATCCCATCCCATAGATCGCCCGAACGTCGGCGCCGATGCTCCGCGGCGTGATCTCGACCCCGGGCCCCGAGCGGATGACCCGCCGGATCGCCTCGGACTCCACGCGCGCATTGCCCTCGATCCGCACTTCGTCGACATGGGTCTGGGCGTGCGCGGGCGCAGCCGACGCAGCGGCGATCGCGGCCGCACAGAGGGCCGTCATCGCGAGGCGCAAGAGACGCGACGTCACCGGTGGACCTCCACCGGATGGAGCGCGCCGGGCGCGGGAGTCGCGGCCCCTGCGTCGTACTGGTCCCGGTCGACGAGAGTCCCGGCGGTCATCACGAGGCGCCGACTCATCCGATCGGCGAGCGGCCGGTTGTGCGTCACGACGACGACGCTCGCGCCGAGCTCCTCGGTCAGCTCGTGAAAGAGCGCGAAGATCGCGTCGCCGGTGGCTGCGTCGAGGTTTCCGGTCGGCTCGTCCGCGAGGAGCAGCCGGGGCTCCATGACGAGCGCACGGGCCAGGGCGACGCGTTGCTGCTCGCCGCCGGACAGCTCACCGGGGCGGTGCGTCAGACGATGCGAGAGGCCGACGCGGTCGAGAAACCGTTCTGCCCGCTCCGTCGCCTCCGAACGCGAGAGTCGCGCCACCAACGCTGGCATCGCGGCGTTCTCCAGCGTCGTAAACTCCGGCAGGAGATGGTGAAACTGGAATACGAAGCCGATGCTGCGCCCTCGAAAGCGCGACAACGCAGAGTCGTCGAGCGCGAAGACGTCGGCGCCGTCGAATCGGACCGCTCCGCTCGTCGGCCGATCGAGCGTCCCCACGACCTGCAGGAAGGTAGACTTCCCCACCCCGCTACGTCCCATGATGCTGACCGAATCGCCGGCGGCGATCGTCAGATCGATCCCCTTCAACACCTCGATCACCGTCCCGTCCTTGTCGAAGGTTCGGGTCAGCCCTTCGATGGCGAGGAGGGGCGGGTTCACGGACGCGGTCGTCACGGCTACTCGTAGCGGAGTCCGGCGGCAGGATCGAGGCGCGCAGCTTGCACGGACGGGTACAGGGTTGCAAGGAGGCTGATCCCCAGCGCTCCCAACACGACAGCAAGGATTTCCACGGGGTCGACCTCCACCGGGACGCGGTCGATGTAGTAGACCTCCGGGTCGAGCGGAACCCCCACGACGGTCAGGTAGGTCGTCAGCCCCAAACCGACCAGAAGACCGATCAAAGTCCCGATGGCGCCGATCGAGAATCCCTGGACCACGAACACCCGCATGACGCCGCCGGCCGACGCACCCATGGAGCGCAGGATGGCGATCTCGTCGCCCCGCTGAACGACGATCATGATCAGCACGCAGACGATCGCGAAACTGGCGACCAGCACGATGATCATCAGCAGCAGCCCCATCACGACCTTCTCCAGCAACAGCGCCGAGAAGAGACGGCTGTTCAGCTCCATCCAATCCTGGACCTGCGCGTCGACGACGCCCGCCGAAGCCAACGCCCCCTCGACCTCCAGCCGGGCCGCGGTCGCCTGGTTCAGGTCGTCGACGCGCAGCTCGACGCCGGTGACCGCCTCGCCGTCGATGTTCAGGAAGGCGCGGGCGTCGTCCAGGGTCATGTAGACCATCGTGTTGTCGTACTCGTAGAGCCCCGTGTAGAAGACCCCGACCACCCGGTATGCCCAGCTCCGCGGAATCGGGCCGGTCGGGCCGAGATCCCCGTCGGGGTTGATCACGTGGACGACGTCGCCCACCGCGACGTGGAGCGAGTCCCGGAGCTCCGTCCCGATCAGGATCCCGGGCGTGTCCACGGGTTCGTGGGCGGCGATCGGGCCGGGTTGGCGTGGCGGGGTGCCGACGTCGAAGGCGTCCCTGACCGCCGCCGGCGACGTACCTGCCGCGCTCCGGGCGTCGCCGGAGACCGGGGTGGGAAGACGCCGGCTCGTCCGGGCGTCACCGACCACGGGCGGCGGGAGGCGCCGTCCGCGATCATCCGCGGCCGCCCCGGAGCCGTCCCGGGCGCCCTCTCCCGTACCCCCGACTTCGGCGGGCCCCGGGCCGGCGCCCCCGGCCGCGTCCGCCGCACGGATGACGGCGTCGAGCCGCTCGGCTTCTTCCGGACTCGGCGGGTCGGACTTGTCGTCGATGCCGCCCTCTCCCGGCGCTCCCGCCTCATCGAGCAACGCTTCCAGCTCGAGCCGCTGCCGCTCCAGCCGCGCAATCATCGCCTCGTACTCCCCTTCCAATGCGTCGATGTCCCGCGAAGAGCCCCGCCGCCGAGCCTCGATCGCCTGATCCGGATCGCCCAGCCAGGACAGCTCGCCCTGCACGATGTAGCTCGGCAGATCCGTCGCCGTCGCGACCGCTACGGGATCGACGCCGCGCAGCACGATCCCGCTGTAGTTGGTCGACGACGTGATCATCACGTCGGACTCGAGAAAGGGTGACGCGCCGATGACTTGCGCGACGCCGGTCGCGGCCGCGATGACCTCGTCCGGGGCCTCCAGCCGACCGCCGGATGGTCCGGTGATCAGGATGTGGGACTTCGAACCGAGGATCTTGGTCCGCAGGTCACCCTCGAAGCCTCCCATGATGGAGAGGACGAGGATGAGCGCGGTCACGCCCAGCGCGACCGCGAAGACGCTGATCACCGTGATGATCGACGGCGTCGCCCGGCGACGGGTCCCCATGAGGTAGCGCGTGCCGACCAGCCATTCGTAGGCCATCGCTCAGGTCCCTCGCGAGCCGAAGGACCGTCGAACGACGGGGGTTGCGGGCCAGCGGGCCTCTGTCATGACGCCTCGGGCCGCATGTGCGGAAAGAGGATCACATCGCGGATCGACGCGCTGTCGGTCAGGATCATGACCAGGCGGTCGATGCCGATCCCTTCGCCCGCCGCCGGCGGCATGCCGTACTCGAGCGCTCGCACGTAGTCTTCGTCCATCGGCATCGCCTCGTCGTCTCCGGCCTCGCGCAGCTCGAGCTGTCGTGCGAAACGGACGTATTGGTCCTCGGGATCGTTCAACTCCGAGAAGCCGTTCGCGATTTCCTTGCCGGCGACGTAGAGTTCGAAGCGGTCGCAGAGGTCGGGGTCGTCGTCGCTCCGACGGGCGAGGGGCGACACGCTGGCGGGATATCCGATGACGAAGGTCGGCTGCACGAGGTCGTCTTCGCAGAGCTCCTCGAAGAGCGTGAACACGAGCTTGCCCTGCTCCATCGCCTCGGGCTCCTCGAGTCCGGCGTCCCGTGCCGCGGCGTCGAGCGTCGCCCGCTCCCGCAACGAGGCCTCGTCCACCCCGAGCTTCTCGGCGACGGCGGCGTGCACGGTCACCCGCCGCCAGGGGCGCGACAGATCGATGCGCTCGCCCTGGTAGGAGCAGGTGATCCGACCGTCGTCGTCACACCCGTGAAGCGCCTCGGCGATCTCCGAGAGCATCTCTTCGGTCAGGGTCATCAGGTCTTCGTATGTCGCGTACGCCTGATAGAATTCCAGCATCGTGAATTCCGGGTTATGTTGGCGACTTAGGCCCTCATTTCGGAAGTTTCGGTTCAACTCATAGACGCGCTCGAATCCCCCGACCAGGAGCCGCTTCAGGTAGAGCTCGGGAGCGATGCGGAGGTAGAGATCGATGTCGAGCGCGTTGTGGTGGGTCGCGAACGGGCGGGCCGCCGCCCCGCCCGGCGTCACGTGCATCATCGGCGTCTCGACCTCGAGGTAGTCGCGCGCCTCGAGGAAGGCGCGAGTCCGCCGCACGACCTCGGCGCGGGCGTGGAAGACCTCGCGAACCTCGTCGTTCATCACCAGGTCGACGTAGCGCTGCCGGAGTCGCTGCTCGACGTCCTGCAGGCACTTGAACTTCTCCGGCAGCGGGCGAACGCCCTTCGTCAGAAGCTGGAACGACGTCGCGAAGACGCTCAGCTCGCCGGTGCGGGTCCGCATCAGACGACCCTCGACGCCGACGATGTCGCCGAGGTCGAACCCCTTGACCATCTCGAAGGCGTCGTCGCCGAGCTCGCCCTTGCTGACGAAGATCTGCAGGAAGGGATCGGTCGGCTCCTGGTCCTCCCACCCGGGCTTCACACCGGGACGGCAGGTACGGTCCTGGATCTTCACGAAGCACGCCTTTCCCATCCGTCGGAAGAAGCGGATTCGGCCGGCGACCACGACGCGCGTGCCCTCGGCCTCGAGCGCATCTGCCGTCTTGTCGCCGTGCGCGTCGAAGATGTCTGCGGCGGTGTGGCTGACGACGAACCCGTTGGCGAAGGGCTGCTCGCCGCCGGCGCGGATGGTCTCGACCTTGCCGAACCGCTCCTCGAGGATGTGGTTGTCCATCCGGCGGCGATAGGCTTCGTGGTGGGACATGGTTCTTCGCGCGTGGTCGGGGCGCGGGAGCGCCAGGGAGTTGGGTGCTGCCGGGGAGTGGTTACTACTCCGGAGCGGCTAGAAGGCCTTGTCGTCCTCGGTCTGGGCGCCGGGCCCGAACTGGATCAGATAGGCCTCGATGAAGGGCTGGAGCTTCCCGTCGAGCACGGCCTGCGGGTTCGACACCTCGTGCTCGGTCCGCAGGTCCTTCACCATGCGGTAGGGGTGCAGGACGTAGCTCCGGATCTGGCTACCCCAGCCGATGTCGGCCTTCTCGGCGTTCGCCACCTGCGCAGCCTCCTCGCGCCTGCGGCGCTCCTCCTCGTAGAGGCGAGAGTGGTGGAGCTTCATCGCCTTCGCCTTGTTCTTGTGCTGCGATTTCTCGTCTTGCTGGGAGAC
>CAZFPM010000150.1:0-4374 GCA_964520965.1 uncultured Myxococcales bacterium | reverse complement strand
CTCCGGTCGGCAGATGGGTGATCCGCACGGCCGAGTCGGTCCGGTTGACGTGCTGTCCGCCCGCTCCGCTCGCTCGGTAGGTGTCGATGCGGAGGTCGCCATCGGCGATGTCGATCTGGATGCTGTCGTCGATCTCGGGCATCACGAAGACCGACGAGAAGGCGGTCTGACGCCGAGCGTTGGAGTCGAAGGGCGAGATGCGGACCAGCCGGTGCACGCCGGTCTCCGCTTTGAGAAAGCCGTAGGAGTACTCGCCGGTGACTTCGATCGTCGCCGACTTGATGCCGGCCTCTTCTCCGCCTTGCCGGTCGACGACCGCCGCCTTCCAGCCCTGCCCTTCGGCATAGCGGATGTACATGCGGAGCAGCATCTCGGCCCAGTCCTGGGCGTCGGTGCCCCCGGCGCCGGCGTTGATGGCGAGGATCGCGTTGTTCCGGTCGTGCTCACCGCTGAGCATGCGGGCGAACTCGAGGGTGTCGACGCCGGAGGCCAGCACGCGGAGGGAAGCCTTGAGGTCGTCCTCGACGGCCTCGAGCCCCTCTTCGCGGCCCAGCTCGATCAGCGTCTCGGCGTCCTCGGCGGCGGTGCCGAGTTCGTCGAGTTTGTTCAGCTTCCGCTCGACTGCGCCGCGGTCCTGCACGACGGCCTGGGCGGCGTCTGCATCGTCCCAGAAACCGGGCTCGGCGACCTTGACGTCGAGCTCGGCGAGCCGCTCCTTCAGGCGAGCGTAGTCAAAGATGCCTCCTCAGCTCGGTAAGCCGCGTGACGAGCGACTCGAGCTGGGTAGCGTAGGGTTCCATGGCGGCCTCCGTGGGGCGTGCCGGGGCGTCGGGCCCGCGGCGGTGCCCCCGTCTAATCGGGAGGGTGGGGAGAGGCAAGTGGGAGTTGCGCGAGCGTGGTGCGGGTGCGCGACGGCCGCGCGGGACCAGCCCGTCGGCCACTCCGCCGCGCCGGAGTCCAAAACCTCGGTCGGCGCTGCCTCGGGGGACAACACGTCGACGGTCGGGTGTCCGTCGACGTGGGTCCGCCACCACTCCTCGGCCCGAGCTGGCGTCCACGCCGACGCCAGCGGGATCGCGACGAGGCGCTCGATGAACTCGCGGGCGTGCTGGATCCGATCGTCGGGGTCCTTCGCCAACGCCTGGAACATGACGTCGTCCAGCCCGGGCGGAAGAGGCGCCGGGGCATACCGGCTCGGCGGCGGCGGCTCCTCCCGCGTATGGGCGATGACGTGGGCCATCGGGGAGTCGGCCTCGAACACCGTGCGTCCGGTCAGGCACCAGAACGCGACGCAACCCACCGCGTAGAGGTCTCCCCGTGCATCGAGCGACTGCCCCATCGCGTTCTCGGGGGGCATGAAAGCCGGCGTCCCGACGATCTGGTTCACGGCGGTGAGCCGCTCGTCGCCGGACGCCAGGTCGACGGCGAGGCCGAAGTCGAGCACCTTCACGAAGTCGACCTCCATGCCGTAACGGGCGAGGAAGACGTTCGCCGGCTTGATGTCGCGGTGCACGAGTCCCCGGGCGTGGGCCTCCTCCAACGACTCCAGCAGCTGGCACAGGATGTGGACCGTCCGCTCCGGCGAAACCGGTCCGTGCCTCGCGACGAGATCCTCGAGATCGAGCCCGTCGAGGAGCTCCATCGCGTAGTAGAGGCGCCCGTCGGACGCGACGCCGAAGTCGAACACCTCGACCGTGTGTGGCGACCGCAACGACGCCGTGCTCGACGCCTCGCGGACGAATCGACGACGGAACGCATCCGCCTGGGGCCCGAGCTCGACGGTGCTGACGAACTTGATCGCAGCCCGCCGAGCGAGGCGCGCATGCTCTCCCTCCCAGACCTCGCCCATCCCGCCGAGCGAGGCGCGCATGCTCTCCCTCCCAGACCTCGCCCATCCCGCCGGCCCCGAGGCGGCGGATGAGCTTGTAGTTCCCCATCGCCTCCGCCTGCTTGATGTCGAGGCCGAGCTGGTAGACGTAGCGGGAGCCGACCCACCCGAGCACGGCGGCGAACGTGGGGCTGAACGCGAACCCGACCACCTCGAGCGGGGTGATTGTGAAATCTGTCGTCGCCGCGACGAACACCGCGATACGGCCGGTATGGGCAGCGATGGACGTCGTCACGAGCAGCGGGAGCACGACCCCGGCTGTCATCGACATGCGCGCCCATGCCTTCCAGATCTCGTCCTCGTCGGCTCCGACCGCCAACGAGAAGGTGACCGCGACCACGAATCCGAGCACGGCCTCGACCGGCGCGTGACGGAACGCGTCGCGGATGTAGCGGGCGTTCGTGGCGACGAATCCGGAGAGTTTCGACATCGTTCAACCTCGGCGTGGCGCTCTGCGACCGATGAAGTCTACGCGCGGGCCACCGATCGGGAAGTGTAACGTGGAGGTTCGGAGAGGTTCGTCGTTCGAAGCAATCGTGCGCCGGGTTCATTCCCCTGCGCCGCGGCGCGCACGTTGCCGACCCGTGCGGATCCGGGTATGCGAGCCGGGTCGCGCGCCTGCGGCTTCATCTGCTCATCGCCCTCGCCGAATCCATGGTCCGAGTACGCTTCGCCCCCTCCCCGACCGGCTACCTCCACATCGGCGGCGCCCGCACAGCGCTCTTCAACTGGCTCTACGCCCGGCACACCGGCGGGAAGTTCCTGCTGCGCATCGAGGACACCGACCTGGAGAGGTCGACCGACGAGAGCCGAGCGTCGATCCTCGAGGCGCTGGAGTGGATGGGCCTCGACTGGGACGAGGACATCGTGCGCCAGAGCCTGCGACGCGACGTGCACGTGAAGGCTGCCCAGCGCCTGCTCGCCGAGGGCAGGGCGTACAAGTGCTACTGCACGGCCGACGATGTCGCGGCGATGCGAGAACGCGCGTTCGCCGAGGGGCGCACGCGGATCTACGAGCGGACGTGCCGCGACGGCGCCGATGGGCCGGACGCGCCCTACACGGTCCGGATCAAGATGCCGACCGAGGGTGCGACGACCCTGCAGGACATGGTCCTCGGCGAGATCACGGTCGACAACGACAACCTCGACGACTTCATCATCCTGCGCTCCGACGGTACCCCGACGTACAACTTCGTCGTCGTCTGCGACGACGCGTTCATGGAGGTCACGCACGTGGTTCGTGGTCAGGACCACATGAGCAACACCTTCCGTCAGTACCACGTCTACGGCACGCTCGGCCTCCAACCGCCGACGTTCGCGCATCTGCCGCTCGTCGACGGACTCTCCAAGCGAAAGGGCTCCGCGTCGGTGCAGCACTACCGCGACCAGGGCTACCTCGCCGAGGCCGTGAACAACTACATCGCGCGCCTGGGGTGGTCGCACGGCGACGAGGAGATCTTCTCGACGGCCGAGCTCGTCGAGAAGTTCGACGTCGCCGATGTGAACGCCGGCAGCGGCCGGTACGACGAGGAGAAGATGTCCTGGGTGAACACCCAGTGGATGCAGCGCCTGGACGCGGCGGATATCGCGACCCGGCTCGTCCCGTTCCTCGCGGCGATCGACATCGACGCTGGCGTCGACGATCGACTGACGCTCCTGGTCTCCGAGCTCCAGCCTCGCGCGAAAGACCTGGTCGACATGGCCGACAAGGCGCGCTTCGCCTACCAGAAGCCGAGCGATTACGACGCGAAGGCCGTCAAGAAGTGGATGAAGTTCGGCGCCCGCGCTGCCTACCTCGATCTGATCGACGCCCTCGAAGCGCTCGACTCGTTCACGACCGAGACGATCGAGACCGCGATGGAGGCAGTGCTCGCGCGGCACGAGCTGAAGATGGGCAAGCTCGCTCAGCCGGTGCGCGTGGCCTTGACGGGGACGTCCGTCAGCCCCGGGATCTTCCAGTCCCTCGCGGTCGTCGGCCGCGACGAGGCCGTGGCCCGGTTGCGGGCCGCGACCCACCTCTTCCCCGAGACCCAGCCCGGGTGACCGCGATCGGTTCCCGGGTTCCGCGCGGAGGCCCCGAGCGATGCCGCTGACCAGTGAAGAGTTCGTCGCCGCCCTGGGTGCCGCGGAAGTACGCGCCCAGGCGTTGCTATCCGGGAGCGTGCAGGCGCGCGTGGTGTCCGGTCCGCGCGGTCAGGTCGTGGAGCTGCCGCCGGCCGCCGTCGACGAGCTCCTGTCGTCGTACGAGGGTCCGGAGAGCCGTCGCATCGCCCTCACCTCGTTCGCTCGGGGAGTAGCCGCGGCCCTCGCGGAGCCCACCAATTCGACCGGCGCCGAGGAGTCCTTCGCGAGCGCCGCAGCCACCCTGACGCCGTCGCTGGAGGGCCCGCTGTTCGCGTCCGGAGCCCTCGCGGCGGGCGCCGACACGCCCTTCCTCTTGCCGTTCGCCGAGGGAGTCGCCGTCGCCTACCAGTTCGAGCTCGACC
>CAZFPM010000149.1:10380-15178 GCA_964520965.1 uncultured Myxococcales bacterium | reverse complement strand
GGGCCGCCTCACGTCCGTACGCAGACCGGACTGTAAAGCAGTTTGACCAGTCCCCTGCGCCAACCGCGGGGGAGTGGAAAAATATCACTTTTTAGGGAACTATGAGGCAGATTGCGCTGTCTGGTCTTCTAGTGCCCGTCGCCCGTTGACGGGGAAGGACCCGCGAGCCAGCCCGCCCTTCTTCGAGTTGGGACCCCCATGAACCGCTCCGCCGCTCCGTTGACGTTGCTCTTCGCTGTCGCCTTCGCGTCTCCCGCGATGGCACAGAACTCCCCCGCGCCCGAGGTCGGTGTCGGCCAGACCGGCGGCTCGCAGACCGTGTACGAGCGGGAGACGACCTACGACTTCGAAGATGACTACGTCGAGGGACAGCTCGTCCGGCCGGACGGTGAGCTCGTCACGGGTCAACGGCACGGCAAGCAGTCGAGTCTGATTCACATTCGCGCGGACTTCATCCCCGAGATGGTGCAGTCCGTCGAGGATCTCTGACACGGCCCAGCCGGCGAACTCGGTAGAGTCGAGGAGACCATGGCGCAAGACAATTCGCTGATCTTCGAGGTCCGTCAGGAGGGCGTTCCGGTTCGGACGGAGCGGATCGACCGCGACGCGATCAAGATCGGCAGCCACCAGAAGTCCCACCTCCATGTCGAGGACCCTGACGTGAGCCGCGTGCACGCGGTGATCGAGCGGAGTCCGGTGGGGACCTTCATCATCGACCTCGGCTCCGGACGCGGCACGTTCGTCAACGGAGAGCGCGTCAACAAGAAGCAGCTCTCCCACCGGGACACGATCCGTATCGGTTCGACCGACATTGTGTTCATGACGCACGACGAGAAGGCTGCCGCGGCGGCCGCCGCACGCCGGGCACGTGCGATCGACCCGAAGACCAAGATGCCGCGCGACGAGGTGCTCTACGCCCGTCGTTTCCTCGCGCGGCCGGCGCAGACCGACGGAACCGTCGAAGTCGCGATGCTCTATCGCGACTACGTGATGGCCGAGGAGATCTACAAGCCGCCGAAGAACCTCGTCATCGGCTCCAGCAAGGTCGCTGACTTCCACGTCGACCATCCCTCGATCGGCGAAGACGACTTCGTCCTCGTCGAGGCCGGCGGCGGTGACCCGGTATTCCGCTTCCTGCCGGGAATGGAAGGCGAGGTCTACGTCGGCAAAGAGCGGTTCACGCTCAAGGAGGCGCTGCAGAGCGGGAAGGCCCGTCGCGACGGCAAGGCCGGCGTGCTCGCGCTCACCGACGAGACGCGCGCCAAGGTCGTGCTCGGACATGTGAAGTTCTTCCTGCACCGGAGCACGAGGCCGGCGCTGGTCCTTCCGTGGCAGGGGCGCGACGCGGCGCCGACGTTCTTCATGCTCTTCTCGCTGGCGCTCCATGCGCTGCTCTGGCTCCTGATCATGTTCCTGCCGCCGGGCATCGGATCGCTGGCGCTGGACTCGTTCGGGGCTCAGGACCGCTTCGTCCAGATCCTCATCCAAGACGCCGAGCCCGAGGTCGAAGAAGAGATCGCCGACGTCGAGGACGAGGGCGAGCAGGAGGACCAGCGCGCTGAAGACGAAGAAGGCGAGGCCGGCGACGAGCAGGCGCAGGACGAAGAGGACCTGCGGATGGCCGTCGAGGGTGACGCCGACCCCAACCAGCCGATCGAGCTGGCGCGCGCCGATGCGCTCGAACAGATCCAGGACCGCGGCGCACTCGCCGTTCTCAACCAGCAGGGCCCGACAGCCGTATTCGGAAGCACCCCGTCCGGCTATGACGCGGTGATGGCGATTGGCGCCACGACCGGGGAGGGCGTCGGTGCATCGTACGGTACGCGCGGCTTGGGTCGCTACGGCGGCGGCCTCGGCGGCGGCGGTCGCAACACCCGCGCCCTCGGCGCCGGGCCCGTGTCGCTTCGCGGGGGTCGCGGGGGTCAGGACTCCGACCTCGGACGGAGCCTGCGAACCGTTCGCGAGCGCCAGGCGCGGCCCCCGTCCGTCGTGCCGGGACGTCCGAACATCGAAGGACAGCTCGATCGCGACATCATCCAGCGCGTCATCCGTGAGCACCGCCGCGAGATCCGCGCCTGCTACGAGGCCGAGCTGCAGCGGACGCCGGAGCTGGAAGGGCGCGTGCTGATCAACTTCGTCATCGCGCCCGATGGGCAGGTGGCTGGCTCGCGGTCGGTGGAGTCGTCGCTGAACAACTCGACGGTGGAGGATTGCGTGGTTCGGCGCATCCGGAGCTGGCGATTCCCGGAGCCGCGGGGCGGCGGCACCGTGAACGTCAACTACCCCTTCGTGTTCACGCCCGGCGGTTGATCCCGGCCCCTGCGGGGCACTTCGAGATGTCGCGAAACCCCAGTCGCTCGGGGCACTGCACGGCGCCACGAAACGCCTGCCGATCCGGGCACTTCGGGATGCCCGGAAACCCAGCCCGGGACGGGGACTCGGCGGCCTCGCGATGCAGGGCCGACGTGCTTGCCGTCTGAGATCTGCGTCGGGTAGACTGGCGACCCGTTCGCCCCCCTGTTTCAGCGGTCATCCCCGTGCTTTCGCAGCGCTGTACGATGCCCCTTGTCGCCGCCGCCGCGGCTCTGGTGATCCTCGCCGGATGTGACACGTCCAAAACGGCAGCACTCCAGCGCATGTCCGAGGGCGTCGAATACGTCAACAGCGGCGACCATCTCGAGGCGGTCCGCCGCTTCGAGGAGTCGATCGCGCTGAACCCGGCGGACCCGGACGCACACTACCTGCTCGGCATGGTGCGTCTGCAGCACTACCACGCGCCCGGTGAGGCGGTGACCAGCCTCGAGCAGGCGATCGAGTTGGACCCCGAGCACTTCGATGCTCGCTACCAGCTTGGCGTCGCCCTCGCCGAGCTCGGACGGGAGGACGACGCGAGCCGCATCTTCGAACAGGTGGTCGAGCTGGAGCCAGAGCACGCCGGTGCGCTGTTCCGGATGGGACAGCGACACGAGGCGCTCGGCGAGATCCGCGACGCGATCGACGACTACACGCGGAGCATCTACGCCGACCCCTACTTCCCGCTCTCCTACAACGCGCTGGGGAACATCTACTCGCGCTACGGCCGCCTCGCCGAGGCGCGTCAGGTCTTCGAGAACGGAATCGACAACTGCATCAGCGACGCTCCGGAATACCGGGTCGGAGACGCACTCAACCGCGCCGATGTCGGTCGTGTGTACCTGGAACAGGGAGACACCGATCTGGCGATCACGTACCTGGAGCAGGCCGCTGCGCTCGATCCGGTGTCGTCCGCGATCTCCATGAACCTCGGGATCGCCTACCGCCAGCGTTTCGAGGACCAGCAGTCCGAGGACGACCGACGCGCCGCGCTCGAGAACCTGACCCGCGCCCGCGCCCGGTGCAATCCGGTCGAGGAAGAGGCACGCTGCAATTCGATCGCGGCCGCACTGCGCGACCTGCGAACCGAAGACCAGGCCGAGTGAGCACATCGACCGACGAACGACCAAACAGAAAGACCGACCGCTCGCGCAGGTCACCGCCGTGGGTCCAGGGGCCCCCGGAGCTTCGGGACTGCCGGGACCGATAGAGGAGTAGCAGAGGAATGTCGAACCCCGTCCAGGAATTCATCGCCTCACTGAACCAGAACCCCGACGACCCGGCCGCGCTCGCCGGTCTCGAAAGGGCCCTGACGGAAGCCGAGGCGTGGACCGACATCGCGCACACCGTCCCCCGCTTCGCTCGAGAACTCAGCGACGAGGTCGAGTCGGCGCGTTTCCTCATCCGGAGTGCCCACGTCGCTCGTCACCTCGGCGGTGAAGAGGAGCTGGCCGCCACCATCGTGCAAGAGGTGATGCAGCTCGGGATGGCCGGAGACGACTACGTCGCTGCGGTCGAGAGAGTGTTCGCGCCCGACGAAGACTGGCGCGGCCTGATCGCCGCGTGCATGGACACCTCCGACGCGGCCCAGACCGACCAGGTGCGGGCGCGCCTGTTCAACGCGATGGGCCGAATCTACGAGGATCGGCTCTACGAGCGCGAGCGCGCGATCACCTGCTACCAGCGGGCGTTCAAGCTGGATCCCTATTACACGGCACCCCTTCGTGCTGCGCGGACGATCTACGCGCACGCCGACCAGTGGACCACCGTGGCGAAGCTCTACCAGATCGAGCTTCGCGTAGTGGCCGACCCGCGAACGCGAGCCCGGCTGCTCAAAGAACTCGGCTATGTCGAGCTGGAGCGACTCGGCGACCGGGATCGCGCATCGGAGACCCTGCGCCAGGCCGCTCAGCTCGATCCCGACTTGTCCGGGATCGCCACCGCAATCACAGAACTCGAGACCGACGTCGAGGCGCACGGGGTCATCATCAGCCCCCGTATCATGCAGTCCAGCGAGGCGGCCGTGGCCGTTCCGGACCGCGCGCCGCGCCCGGATGACGCCGCGCCCGAGACCTACGAGGACGTGGTCGACATGCGGCCGCTGTCCGGCGACTCCCCGGTGTTGACCGCCGCGGACGTGGAGGCCGAGCCCGTCGAAGACGGACGCGCCCCCCTGTCGACCGACGGCGCGATCGCGGTCGACGCCGAGGTGATTTCTCGAGACGTGGATCCCGAGGAGCCCGAGACCGGGAACTACGTTGCCGCGGAGGACGCGCCTGCGTACGGCGACGAGGCTGCCGAGGACGAGGCAGCTGAGCACGAGGCCGCGTACGGCGACGAGGCTGCCGAGGAAGAGGCTGCTGAGGACGATGCCGCATACGGCGATGAGGCTGCCGAGGACGAGGCCGCGATCGGCGACGAGGCTGCGTACGGCGATGAGGTTGCC
>CAZFPM010000149.1:9982-10280 GCA_964520965.1 uncultured Myxococcales bacterium | reverse complement strand
GACGAGGCCGCGATCGGCGACGAGGCTGCGTACGGCGATGAGGTTGCCGAGGACGGGGCCGCGATCGGCGACGAGGCTGCGTACGGCGATGAGGCTGCCGAGGAAGAGGCCGCCGAGGACGAGATCGCGTACGGCGACGAGGCTGCCGAGGAAGAAGCCGCCGAGGCTGGTGAGGACGATGCCGCGTATGGCGACGAGGCCGCGTACGGCGAGGACGATGCCGCGCACGGCGACGAAGCCGCCGGCGACGACGCCGCGGAGGACGAGGCTGCGTACGGCGACGAAGGCGCCAGCGACG
>CAZFPM010000149.1:6166-9882 GCA_964520965.1 uncultured Myxococcales bacterium | reverse complement strand
AGGCTGCCGCGGACGATGCCGCGTACGGCGACGAGGCTGCCGCGGACGATGCCGCGTACGGCGACGAGGCTGCCGCGGACGATGCCGCATACGGCGACGAGGCTGTCGCGGAAGAGGCCGCCGCAGGAGAGGTCCCCACGGCCGACGAAGACACGGTCGAGACCGTTCGGTTCCCGCCGACGGAGCCTACCGCAGATCAGGCGGTGCCAGCCGCCGACCCGCTCGGTGTGGATCGCGAGGTCGCAGAATCCGCTCCGCCTCCGGCTGTGACCGGCGCCGCCGACTTCGTCGATGCCGCGATGCTGGAAGCCGAGGAGTTGGAAGGAGACGCCGCAGTCGCGCGCTACGCCGAGGCGATCGCGATCGGCGAACGGTTCGGCGGCGACCCGGACTCCCTGGCCACGATCGTCGTCGACGCTGTCAAGGCCGGCGACGACTCGCTCACGGCCCTCAAGCAGGTCTTCCCCCCGCTGGTGGGGCGGCCTGACGTGTGGGAGCTGACGTTCGAGCAGCTCTTCGAGCTCGACGAGGCGGACCCTGATGCGGGCCTCGCTGGCGCCCTCTACGGCACGTTGTTCTACGGACTGAGCCGGCTCGAAGACGCCGAGACGTACCGCGATCGCGCGGGCGGCCTCGCGACGGTCGAGGGTTCGGTGATGGAGGTCGCCCGCAAGGGCAACTGGCGCAAGACCCAGCTGGCCCTCGCGGAAGCGCTGGATGGGGACGAGGCCGCGTCGTACCGTGCGATGGCGTACCTCGCGATCGGACTGGGCAAGGAGGACAAGGCGGTCGACTCCTTGCGGCGGATTCTCCGCAAGGCAAAGGACGATCCGGACGCGCTCGCGTTCATCTCCGTGCTCTACCGTCGCAACGAGAAGTGGGGACCGCTCGCCGAGTCGATCAAGCGGACGGTTGCGGCGCTTCCAGAGGGAGAGGCGTTCCTGCGGATGGTCGGGTACAGCGACCTGATCGCGCTCTACAGCGAGCACCTGAAGCAGCCGACGAACGTACTCAACGCGTACAAGCAGCTGCTCGAGGTCGACTCGCGCAACCTGGACGTCGTCGACCGGTACTGCCAGCTGCTCGAGGAGCTTGGGCGGCACCAGGATCTCGTCAGCGCACTGCGTATGAAGGCGGATGCGGTCGACGGCGATGACGAGAAGATCGCGATCCATCTGTCGGTCGCCGATCTCTTCCTGTCGCACTTCTCGAACCAGCCCGAGGCGATCTCGTCGTTCGAGCAGGTCCTGGCGCTCGAGCCCGAGCACATCGGCGCGCTCCGACAGCTCGACGATCTCTACGGGAAGCGCCGTGAGTGGCAGAAGCTGATCGAGGTGAAGCGCAGCCTCGTAGCGCACTCTTCGAGCGACGAGGAGAGCGCGCGCATCCTGCGCGAGTCGGCGGAAATCGCTGCAACCCGGATGCGCGACCAGGCCCTGGCCGTGTCCTTGTGGAACGACGTGCTTTCGGTCGCGACCGACGATCCGGCCGCGTTGGAGGCACTGGAACGTCTGTACGAGCGCGACAAGGAGTGGGAGCAGCTCGCCGACGTACTCGGTCGGCGTGTCTACGTGATCGACGACGAGGTCGAACGCGCTGCCGCGTTGCTCAAGCTCGGTCAGATACAGTCCGACCGACTCTCCGATGTCGAGGCGTCAGTGGGGACCTACGAGGATCTCCTCGGGTTGGACCCCGAGAACTTCCGCGCCAAGGACTCCCTGAAGAAGGCCTACGTCGAGCTGGAGCAATGGGACAAGCTCGAGCGGTTCTTCGAGCGGGAAGGCGCGTGGGCGGAGTACGTCCGTCAGCTCGAGTCGCTGGCCGGCTCGTTGTCCGATGCATCGACCCGCGTGGAGTTGTTGTTCCGGGCCGCCGGGGTCTGGCGCGACCAGTTGGAGGACGAGGCCCGCTGCACGAAGGCGCTGGAGCGCGTGCTCGGAATCGATGAGCGCAATCAACGGGCGGCAGGGATCCTGGCGCCGGTCTACGAGGAGCGGCACGACTACAAGCGACTCCCGCCTTTGCTGGAGATCCTGCTCGACGCGGAGACCGACGCGTCGGCCCGCTTCGACATTCAGGTCAAACTCGCGCGCATCGCCGAGGGTCGGCAGCGCGATTCCGAGCGGGCGTTCTACTGGTTCGGCGAGGCCTTGGCCCAATGCCCGGAGCGGACAGACATCCTCGATGAGCTGTCCGAAACCGCCGGCGCCAGTGGCGCGTGGGCCGAGCTCGAGCGTCGCCTCTCGGACGCTCGCTCCCGCCTCTCCGGTGAGCCGGAGTACCAGGGCCAGTGGCTGGCCCTCTGCCTTCGTCTCGGTCGCGTGTACGACGAGCACCTCGAGGACACCGAGTCCGCGCTCGCGTGCTTCGACGAGGTGCTCGGCGTGGTCCCGGACGACCGGGTCGCGTTGGACGCGAAGGACGGCATCTTCACCCGGACCAACGCGTGGGACGACCTGCTCGGTGTGATCCATGCGAAGCTCGACCTGGCGGAGACCGACACCGATCGGATCGGCCTGCTGGAGCGGATGTGCCTCGTCCACGAGGAGTACAGGGAGGACGGCTACGCGGCGGTGAGCGGGTATGGGGAGATCCTGTCGCTCGACCCGTCGAACCTCGCCGCGCTCAACGCGTTGCATCGTCTGCATCGAGCGGCCGGCGACTTCGAGGCGCTGGCCGAGGTGGTGCGCACCTTGATCTCGTTGCACGACGACGAGTCCACGCGCGGCGTCCGCCACTCGTTGCGGCTGGAGCTCGCGCGCGTTCTGGCCGACCAGTTGGCGGAATACGGCGCCGCGGTCGATGTCCTGGAGCGCATCGTCGAAGAGTCCCCGCACGACGGCGACGCTCGGGTTCTGCT
Organism: uncultured Myxococcales bacterium; assembly: GCA_964520965.1. Classification (GTDB taxonomy): domain Bacteria; phylum Myxococcota_A; class Bradymonadia; order REDH01; family REDH01; genus CAZFPM01. The sequence continues at coordinate 7,022 of CAZFPM010000149.1, read as the reverse complement.
CGAACGCCTGATCGAGGAAGATAGCGAGCGAGCCAGGGTGGCTCGGATCCTCGAACCGCTCTACTCGACCGACCGCTCATGGTCCCAGCTCGTCGAGGCGCTCGAGATCGAGCTGGCCCACGAGAACGACCGCGACGCATCGACGGCGCTCCTCGCCCGCATTGGCGAGTGCCAATACGACCAGCTCTCCGATTCGGAGGCGGCGCTCGACGCGTACGCTCGTCTCTTGCGGATGAACCCGCACGTCGGATCGGCGCGTGAGCGGCTGGAGCAGATCGCCGCAGCGACCGGTCGGTGGGATGCCGTGGTCGGGCTCTACGAGAGCCTGATCGACCAGCTGTCGCCGACCGACTCCGAAGAGCAGGCGCTGGCAGTCGATCTCGGAGACCGCACGTCGCGTTTCTACGATACGAAGATCGAGGACCTGCACGAGGCCATCCGGCTGCAGCGCCGGGTTCTGGACTTCGACCCCGAACGGCGCGTGTCGCTGGAGGTTCTCGACGACCTCTTCACGCGCACCGAGCAGTGGCACGACCTGTTGGCCAACTGCGACCGTCGGTTGGAACTCACCGAAGATCCGGGCGCCCGGAGGACGTTGCGCTTCAAGGCGGCGGCGATCTGGCGTGAGATGCTCGACGAGCCCGCCGAGGCGATCGAGCAGTATCGCCGCGTGCTCGCGGCGGACGAGTCGGACACCGAGGCGCTCGAGGCACTCGACGAACTCTACGGCGCGACCGCGGATTCGGCCTCTCGTGCAGAGGTCATCGAGCGGCGCGTGGCGTTGGCGGGCGAGGGATCCTCCGCGCAGCTACACCTCAAGAACCGGCTCGCGCTCGTGTACGAAGACGAGCCGGTC
>CAZFPM010000149.1:0-6156 GCA_964520965.1 uncultured Myxococcales bacterium | reverse complement strand
AGGTCCCGCGCGCCATGGAGCTCTGGTCGGCCGTCCTGGACACCGATCCGGAGAACCGGGACGCGTTCGACGGGCTGGAAGCACAGCTCGAGAGCGAAGACTACGCGATGGCGGCCTCGGAGATCCTGGAGCCGCTCTACGCGTCGCAGGACGTGCCGGCGAAACTGGCGCGCTTGCTCGAGATCCGCCTGCTGCACGTGCACGACCCCGACGAGCGGCAGCAGCTCTACCAGCGGATCGCCGGTCTGCACGAGCGGGACCTCGAAGACGTCGAGGCCGCGTACGACGCGCTGTCGCGCGCCGCGGAGGAGTTCCTCAACGAGGAGCGAATCGTCGACCGTCTGTACCGGCTCGCCGGCCAGCTCGGCGCGTACGATCGTCTCAGCGAGCGCCTGGAAGACCTGGCGAACGCCCACGACGACCCCCGGGTCGCGCGGGACACGCTCGTCCGGGTCGCTGGGATCCGGGAACGTCACCTGAACGACATCGCGGCCGCGGCGGAGATCTGGCGGCAGGTTCTGGAAGACAACCCGGCCGACCGCGAGGCGCTGGACGCGCTGGAGCGTATCGATCAGCAGACCGAGACCTGGGGCGAACTCGTCGAGGTGCTCCTGCGCAAGGCGGAGCTTCCGGACCTCGCTGCGGACAGCCGCTCGTACAAGCCCCTCCTCTTCCGTGCCGCGTCGATCCTCGAGGAGATGCTCGGCCAGCACGACGAGGCGATCGAGGTCCTTCGACGCCTCTTGGGCCACGACCCCGCCGATCTGGACGCGATCGGACAGTTGGAGCGCCTCTACACACAGACCGAGCGTTGGGAGGACCTCGTCGAGAACTACGAGCGCAAGCTCGACCTCAGCGAGACGAATGACGATCGCCGGGACCTGTGCTTCACGTTGGGCGCGGTTCTGGAGACCGAACTCGACGACGCGGAGCGGGCGATCGGTGCGTACCGCTCGGTGCTCGACTTCTTCCCCGAAGACCTCGCCGCGCTGCAGGCGCTCGACCGGCTCTACGTCGCGACCGAGAATTGGCCTGAGTTGCTCGAGATCCTGAACCTGGAAGCCCGGCTCGTCGAGTCATCCGACCAGCGGTTGAACATCGAGTACCGCATCGGCCGACTGCACGAGAACGAGTTGATGGACTACCCGTCGGCAGTCGGGATGTACCGGTCCATCCTCGGCCAGGACCCGACCCACAATCCGACGCGGAGTGCGCTCCAGTCGATGATCACGCGCGGCGACGAGGCACTGGAGGCCGCTCGGATCCTCGAGCCGATCTATCGGTCCGAGGGGCTGTGGCACGACCTGGTGTCGATCAACCGCACGTTGATAGAGTTCGCGCAGACCTCCGAGGACCGTCGGTCGCTCTACGTCGACATCGCGCGGATCGAAGAGCGAGAGCTCGGCGACGTCAGCGCAGCCATCGCCGCGTTGAGCGAGGCCACGCGCGAGGAGATCCGCCTGTCGGAGCTCGATGAGCTGGAGCGTCTCGCCCCGTCGGCGGAAGCCTGGCCCGAGGTCTGCGACCTCTTCCTCGACCTGTGGGACGAGGCGATCGAGCCCGACCACCGTCGGGACATCGGGCTCCGCGTAGCCCGGATCCGCGAGCTTCAACTCTCCGATGTCGAGGGCGCGATCGAATCGTACGCCCGCATCCACGACGAAGACGGGAGCGCGCAAGCGGCTTATGACGCCCTGGACCGCCTCTACGAGCGGGTCGGCAACTGGGAGGCGCTGGCCGACATCCTGCAGAAGCGGATCATCGTCGGCGGCGAGCACAACGACCCGAACGCGCTGTGCCTGCGGCTCGGACACGTATTCTACGAGTTCCTCGACGATCCGACCGAGTCCGTCTCGGCGTATCGAGAGGTCCTGTTGTCCGACCCGCACAACGAGCAGGCGACGGCCGCGCTCGAAGGGATCGTTGCCGCCGGCGTCGAGACGTACGAGATCGCATCGCTCCTCGACCCGCTCTACCGTGAACACGGCAAGTGGGCGAAGTTGGTGGCGTTGAATCAGACGCGGATCCACGCCGAGGAGTCCCCCGACGAGCGACTCCGAATCTGGATCGACACGGCTGACGTCTACGAAGGGCGTATCGGCGACCGCGTCGAGGGTTTGAACGCGTTGGGCAACGCGCTTTTCGAGCGCCCGTCCGACAATGACCTGAAGGGGCGCATCGAAACCCTCGGCGGTGAGATCGAGGCCTGGAATGTCGTCGCGGATATCTACGCGATGCTGCTGGACCACGATCTCGAGGACAGCGAGCAGCTCGATGTCGCGCTGCGCCTTGCCCGCATTCTCAACGACCAGCTCGGCGACGTCGGGCGGGCCGAACAGTCGTATGTCGTGGCGCTCGAGGTCGAGCCCGGTTCGGTCGACGCGCTGAGCGCTCTCGACCGGATCTACACCGAGCAACAGCGTTGGGACGAGCTGGTCGGCGTGTTGTCCCGCCTCCGGGAGAGCGTGTTCGAGCAGAACGCGATGGTCGATCTGGCTCATCGCCACGCGACCCTCTACCGCGACCGCGTCAACGAGCCGGACAAGGCGATCGAGACCTTCCACGAGGTGCTCGAGCTCGAGCCACCCCATCGGCCCTCGCTCAACGCCCTGATCGACCTGTATCAGGCACGCCAGGACTGGTCGGAGCTCTTCGACATCTACGAGCGTCAGTCGGTCATCGCGACCGACGATTCGGAGCGGGCCGACGTCGGCGTCAAGATGGCGCGACTGGCGACGGACCGTCTCGAGCGCCCGATGGATGCCATCGACCTGTGGCAGGCCGTGTTGGCCGTGAAGCGGGACGACCCGGAGGCGCTGGGCTACCTCGCTCAACTCTACAACGATACCGAGCAGTTCAACGAGCTGGCGATGATCATCGATCGCCAGATCGAGCTCGAGGAAGACCCGCACGCACGCCTCGCCCTGCTCCAACGTTCGGGCCGCATGTGGGCCGACGTCCTGGGCAACCAGGAGACGGCGATCCAACGCTACGTCAGCATCCTGCAGCTCTCGCCGGCGGACCCCGGCGCGCTGCGGTCCCTTCGCGGCCTGTACGAGGCGACCGCGGACTTCGAGCGCCTGGTCGAGGTACTCGCCCAGCTCCTCGAGATCGGCGAGATCCCCCCGGAAGAGGAGGCAGACGTCTACGAGCAGCTCGGCGTGATCTTCGGCGACACGTTGCTGCGGCCCTCCGAGGCGATTCACGCGTGGACCCAGGTTCTCGCGCGCCGACCGGGCGACGAAGAGGCCCTGGACCGCCTGGAACAGCTCTACGTCCAGGAGTCTCGCTGGGAGGATTGCGTCGCGATCGTCGAGCAGAAGGCCGAGCGCGTCAGCGGGGACGATCAGATCGACCTGCTCAAGCGCGCCGCCAACCTCTGGGAGAAGCGACTCGAAGACAAGGAGAGCGCTGCCGGAGCCTACGAGCGTGTGCTCGAGATCGATCCGGCCGACTTCGACGCCGGCGCAGCCCTGGAGACGATCTACCGCGAGACCGGGAAGTGGGAGTCTCTCGGTGGGCTCTTCCTCGACCGCCTGGAGGTGATCGACGATTCCTGGGAGCGCCTCGACCTGCTCAAGAAGGTCTCCGGCATCTACGAGCAACAGCTCGAACATGCCGACGGTGCGTTCATCATCATGTCCAAGGCGGCGCAGGAGGCGCCGCTGGAAGAGGAGATCCGAGGTGAACTCGAGCGCCTCGCGGCCGCCGCAGGCAAAGAGGAGGACCTCGTTCAGGTCTACTCCGACATGATCACGCGGCTGGCCGGCGATCCGGAGGGGGGAGAGGAGTCCACCCTGCCGCTGCTCCTGGCGGTCGGGCGGTTGCAGGACCAGCAGCTCGGTCGTCCAGAGATGGCCGAAGCCTACTTCGACAGGGCCCTGTCGATCGACGCGGAGCACGGGGAGGCGCTCACCGCGTTGGAGAGCATCTACGGTCGAATCGAGGACTGGACCAGCCTGGTCGGCATCCTCAAACGCCGCGCCAACCTGACCTTCGATATGGTCGAACAGGCGTCGTTCTACCGGCGCGTCGGCCAGATCTACGAAGAGGAGCTGACCGACCTCGACGAGGCGACCGAGTCGTACAAGATGGTCGTTCGGATCGACGAGGCCGACGCCGGTGCGCTCGCCGCTCTCGAGCGGATCTACGAGACCACGGGAGCGTGGCGCGAGCTGGTCGAGGTCCTCGACCGCAAGGCTGACGCCACCTACGAGCCGTCGGAGCTCGTCCCGATCCGTTTCCAGATCGGCGAGATCTGGCAGCAACGGCTCGGCGTTCCCGAGCGGGCCGTCGACGCCTTCCGTGAGGTGCTCGACCACGACCCGCAGTATCGGCCCGCGCTGAGCGCCCTCGAGGTGCTCTACGCGCATCTCGACAAGTGGGACCGATTCCTCGAGATCCTCGACGCGCAGCTCGCGCTGGTCGAGAGCGCCGAAGATCGGATCGAGATCCACGCCAAGCAGGCGCTGGTCTACGAACAGCAGTTCGACGACATCGACAGCGCCGTCGGGGCGCACAACCAGATCCTCGACCTCGAACCGACCGACCTGGAGGCGATCGGCGCCCTCGAACGGATCTTCACCGAGCAGGAACGACTTCCCGAGCTCGTCGAGACCATGGAACGCCACGTGGCTTCGGTCGAGGCGCCGGAGGACAAGGCCGAGGTCCTGTGCCGGATGGCCGAGACCCAGATGGACTTCCTCGACGACGCGCCCGGTGCGATCTCGACGTACTCACGGGTCCTCGAGATCGACGAGGGACACACCGAGGCGCTCTCCCGTCTGGCGTCCCTCTACGAGCACGCCGACGAGCACGCGAAGGCGATCGGAGCCTACGAGCGCCTCGCCGCGCTGGTCGATGATCCGACCACCCGCCTGCGGCTGATCTTCCGCGCCGGTCAACTCTTCGTCTCGCCAGTCGGCGATTCCGCAGCAGCCGAGGAGCGCTTCCGTGCGTGCCTCGAGATCGATCCCGAGTCGCTGGAGGCGATGGCGGCGCTGGAGCGCATCTACACCGAGGCCGGCGATTGGGATCGGGCGACCACGATGTTGCAACTCCAGGTGGAGGCCACGCGGGAGCTGAACGCGCGGTCGCGACTGATGGTGCGCATGGCCGCCCTGCACGGTGACCACCTCGGTGATGCGGAGCGGGCTCAGCACCTCTACGAAGAGGCGATCGAGCTCGACCCCGAGAACGTCTCCGCGGCTGAGCCCCTGGCGGACATCTTCTTCGCCCAGGAGCAATGGGCGCGATGTCGGCCGCTGTTGGAGCTGGTAATCGCCGACCCCCGCGAACGGAGCGACGAAGAGGCGCGCGAGTTGCTCTATCGGTCGGGTGTCGTGGCAGCTCGCCTCGGCTTCGAGGATAGCGCGGCCGAGTGCTTTGAGCAGGCCCTGGAGCGCGATCCCGTCCACCTCGCGTCGCAGGTCGAGCTCGCCGAGCTCTATCAGCGGCTCGGGCGGCCCGAGGACGCGTTCCAGACCTACATGGACGCGCTGGCCGAGCACCGCGACACGATGTCGCCGGAGCAGGCGGTCGCGGCATACTTCCAGGCCGGGTCGATCAAACAGCAGACCGGTCAACCGGATGCTGCGCGGCAAATGTTCCTCAACGCCCTGGAGATCGACGCGGTTCACGAGCCTTCGCTGCGCGAGCTCCTGACCATCGTCGAGGCCTCTGGCGACAAGACCGCGATCGTCGACGTGAAGGAGCGCCTGCTGGCGACGGTCACGGACGAAGGAGAGCGGTTCACGCAATACGTCGAGCTCGGTGACATGAAGCTCGCGCTCGACGATGCCGTCGCTGCTGAGGAGTGTTACCGCGAAGCGGTCAAGCTGGATCCGGCCTCCAAGGTCGTGCTCCACAAGCTGCTGAACATCTTCACCGACACGGGCAACTGGAAGCGGGCCACCGAGGTCCTCGGTCAGCTCGCGACGATGGAGGACGATGTCGAGCGGCTGGCGAAGCTCTGCTTCACCATCGCGGCGATCTTCAGGGACGAGCTCGGCGAGATGGACCGGGCCGTCGAGTTCTTCAACCAGGTACTCGACGCGAAGTACGACTACCTGGAGGCCTTCGAGGCGATCGATCACCTGCTTACGTCGGCGCGTGATTGGAAGGCGCTCGAGCGGAACTACCGAAAGATGCTCGCTC
>CAZFPM010000148.1:0-15183 GCA_964520965.1 uncultured Myxococcales bacterium | reverse complement strand
CTGCAAAACTCAACCTCTTCGCGCTTCGCCGGCCCGGACGAGTTGCCATCGCAGCCCGAACCAGGCGCGGGTGAATGCCCCCTGCTCCAGCCTGAGTTCGATGCCGACCCGACGTCTCGGAACGACGCCGAGCCGCAGATGCGCGGCCCCTGCACGGCGGCCGATCGCACCGACGAGCAGATCGCGGCGGTGCGCGTAGCCGAGCCCGAGATTCACCGTCTGATCGACGTTGAAGTCGAGCTCGAACTCGTAGGGCACGTGAAACGTGCGCATCGAACGCCGAAACCGGCGGCGGTCGTCGAACTCGAACCACGTGTACTCCCATGCCGGCTCGATCCGGTTCGACCACGACAGGCCGGACAGATGCGGCGTGATGTCCCCGAGGTCGGTGACGAGGGTCACGGCACCGGCGAGACGGGTGCGGCCCGCACCCTGTCCGTCGAAGCCCTCGTCGAGGCCGAGGGCACCGAGCTCGAGTCGGCTCGACCGTCGGCCGAGGGCGATGCGATAGCCGACGTACGCCGAGAGCAGGCGGTAATCGAGGTCGAAGCCGAACTCGACGGCCGGGCGCACGACGAGCGGACCGGCGACGAGGGGCAACGCGCCCGCCATCACGCTGGTCACGCCGACGCCGCGGTCGGTGAGCGCGGTGACGAAGAGCTCGGCCCCGAGACCTGGCATCTCGGCCGTGCTCGGCGGGATGTCCGACGCGCCGCCTTTGTAGGCCCCGATCACATCGGCCATCCACGTGGCCGCGAAGAGACTCGCGCCCGCCGCGCCGAGGGTGCCGCCGATCGTCTGCGCCGCCTCCGAGGTCCGGCCCGCAGCCGATGTCGCGATTCCAGCCCCGACGATCCCGAGCGCGACCGCCTCACCCGCGCCCAGCAGCCGCGCTGTCCGGGGATCGCGGGCGTAGCGGTGGCCGACGCCGTGCCAGAGCGTCCCGGCGGTCAGCGCGAGGGTGCCGGCGGCGACGTTGCCGGGATTGGTACCCCCGTCGTCGAACTCCCACCCTTCGGCGCGGAGCTCGGCATCGCTGCGCTCGGCCGGGGTCTGCGCCGCTGGCGAGCTGCTCCAACAGAGCAGCGCGGCGACCGTGCAGGCGGCGACCCGCACCTCAGTCGACCGCGACGAACCGGTCGCCGCGCACGGTCGCGAAGCGGGGCGACAGGCTCGGGTTCCCGTCGATGTCGAAACGGAGTGGTCCGACGACGACGCCCGCATCGACGCCGGCGTCGATGCGTCGGATCACCTCGGCCCGCCCACGGATGCCCTCGTCGAGGATCAACCGGCGCATCGCGACGGCGGCATCGAATGCGAACGCCTCGACCGTCCCGGGATTACGGCCGAAGGTGTAGGCGAATCGGTCGGCGAACTCGCGCCCCTCGCCGGTGGCGATCTCGGGGAGGAACCAGTAGGGGAGCAGCGCCCCCTCCATGTACGTGGAGGAGTTCCGCAAGAGCGCGTCGGTGGCCACGAAGCTGTTGGCCAGGTAGACGACGCGGCGGCGGCCGTCGGTGGTCTCGCCGGGCGCCCCGGAGGCCGGCCAGACGTTCTCCGACGCCAGCCACGCGACCAGGGTGGCCGCGGCTGCGTCGGGGAGCGCGAGCACGACCGCGTCGACCTCCGCGGCGGCCACTCTCTCGGCAGCGAGCCGGGCGGAGGCCTGCAACACCGACGGATCCTCGGGATCGGATACGAGGGCGATGTCGTCCACCCGGGTCGCGCCGAGGGTGTCGATCGCCATCGATGCGGCGGCGGCGAAGGCAGCCAGGAAGGTCGTCGCCTGCGCAGGCGGCTCGGAGACGATGACGAAACGCTCGGCGCCGCGGCTCGAGACGGCGAGCTCCACGACCGCGATCGCTTCCTGGCGGGCATCGACCAGCCATCGCCACGTGCCGGCGACCGGGGAGTCGAAGGGAACGGGACTCAGCGAGAGGAGCGCCACCCCAACCTCGTTCGCGGCGGTCCGTGCCTCCTCGGCGAGGTCGGCCTCGATCGGCCCGACGATGGCGCTCGCGCCGGCGGCGGCCAGTTCGGCGACGGCGCGGCGGGTCCCGTCGACGGTGCCTCCGGTGTCCCGGATCAGGACCACGGACTCCGCCTCGCGCACCTCGAAAGCACGTTGGGCGAGCAGGATCGCACCGAGCGCGGCACGGCCGGCACGGCGCGTAGGTCCGGTCAGCGAGAGAGCGACTCCGTAGGCTCGGGTCGCGCCGGTGGCGGAGCCGGAGACCCGGTGTCGCGCGACCACCGCTCGTCGCTCGAGGCCATGGGCGAGCATCTCGGGCTCGCCCCGCGCGAGGAGATCGCGGGCACCTTCGAGGTCGCCCTCGGCGGCGAGCAGGCTGACCAACGCACCGGTCGCGCAGGCCACAGCGAATCCGTCCGGGGCGTACGCCGCGTCCCAGAGCACCCCGTCGTCCGAGATGTTGTCGGCCAGGGCAACGCAGCGTTCGGCGGCGTAGAGCGCCAGCTCGGGGTCGTCACCGGCGGCGACGAACGCGAGGCTCCGGATGGCGCCGAGCGGAAGATCGGCCGCGACCTGGGCCTCAGCCAGCAGGGTACCGAGGAGGGGGCCGTCGCCGGGCACGATCCACGGGCCCGGGATCCCCATGTCGGGGTCGCGCCGAAGCTCGGCCGTCAACACGTCGAGCCCGTGGTCGAGCTCGCCGCGCAAGGCGGCGACGAAGGCGACGTAGAGCGCGGCGACCACGCGGGTGACCTCGGAATCCGGGGCAGCGTGGAGCGACCGGAAGGTCCGGTCGGCATCCAGCGTCTGCCCCAGCGCGGCCTGGGTGCGACCGAGGTAGATCTCGGCTCGCACGGCGAGCGGATCGGCTGCGAATTCCGCACCGAACAGACGCAAGGCTTCGAGGGCGGCGACGAAGGCGCCGGCATCGTAGAGTTCGACCGCACGGGCGAAGTCCACCGCGGCGTCCGGATCGTCGGTGGCCGGTCCGGCATCGCCGGAGGTCTCTACCCATACCGGCTCAGCGCCCTGTCGCCCGCTACACGCGCAGATCAGCGCGGTCACGAGGACCAGGGCGAGCCCGGGGAAAACCCCCGGCCTGCGCGGGTACCGAACGGGCGGCGAGCGACGGTGCTTCGTTTGTCGGGTTCCTGACATGGCGACGACTCAAACCTCGCGATCGGCGCGCGTCAACACTGACAGCCGGCGTGGCCTCTGGTACTGGCCGGGGCGTCGTTCACAGGGGTCGCGCGAGATGCCTCGGAGCACGGTCACGACAGCACGGAAGCCGGCACGGCTGGCCGACCATCTCATCGCATGGGCGTTGGGTGTCGCGTACGTGGCGATCCTCATGACGACCGCGGACATGGGGTTCACGCGGGACGAGAGCTTCTACTTCCATGCGGCCGCCGAATATTCCGGCTGGTTCGAGGAGCTCGGCGACAACATCCGGGAGCACCGCGTCGCGGCGAGCTTCACCCAGGACAGCGTCGACCGGCACTGGTCGTACAATCCGGAACACCCGGTCCTGGCCAAGACGAGCTTCGCGCTCGGCAAGCTGATCTTCGGCGACACCCTCGAATGGATGTCTCCGTCGCTGGCACTCCGATTCCCGGCGATGGTGTTCGCGGGCCTGCTGCTGGTCGTCGTATTCGTGTTCACGCGCGAAGTGTCCGGCAGTCGGCTGGGCGCACTGATCGCGGTCATGGCGCTGGCCACGATGCCTCGCTTCTTCTTCCACGCGCACCTGACCTGCTTCGACGTCCCGATGACGACGGTATGGGTCCTGTTCATGTACGCGTACTGGCGCTCCCTCGAGTCGACGCCTTGGGCTTGGGCGACCGGCGTGCTGTGGGGGGTGGCCCTGATCACGAAGCTCAACGGGTTCTTCCTGCCGCTCGTGCTGCTCGCCCACTGGGGGCTCCGGGCCGCGCCGCGCCTGCGGGTCGACCGCGCGGGATTCGTGCACGCGCCCCGGGTGCCACTGGCGTTGTTCACGATGGCGCTGCTCGGGCCCGTGATCTTCTACGCCGGCTGGCCGCGGCATTGGTTCGACACCTGGCACCGTGTGCTCTGGTACCTGCGTTTCCACCTCAACCACGAGCACTACTTCGTCGACTTCTTCGGACGCAGCCTGTGGGAGCCGCCCTTCCCGGTCTCGTTTCCGTTCACGATGACGGCGACGACCACACCGTTGCCGACCCTGGTGCTCTTCGCGGCTGGCGGGGCCGTGATGTTGCACGCGTGGCTGGAGCGACGACGCCGTGGGGGCCTCGAGCCGCTGGGCACGGGACTCCTCATCGGGCTCAACATCCTGCTGCCCTTCGCGATCATCGCGCGACCGACGACGCCGATCTTCGGCGGAGTGAAGCACTGGCTCCCGGCGCTCCCGTTCCTGTGCATCGTCGCGGGTGTCGGCGCAGCAGCGATCGTCGCCGCGCTCAAGCGATGGCGGCCCGCGGTGGGGCCGGCGGTCGCGCTGGTCGTCACCGCCTGCATCGCGGTCCCGGCGGCCACCGACACGGCGGTCGTGCACCCCTACGGGACGAGCTACTACAACGCGCTCGTTGGCGGGGTCACCGGTGCTGCGGACCGCGGTGCGATGCGGCAGTTCTGGGGATACGCAGCCCGCGGCGGACTCGACTGGTTGAACGAGCACGCCCCGGACAGCGCACGGGTGAGCTTCCAGAACACGACCCCGGGGGCGTTCGAGATGTACCAACGCGAGGGATGGCTCCGCGAGGACATCCGCTACGCGTGGTCACTGTACGAGTCCGACTTCTTCACGTTGCACCACCAGAAGTCCTTCGAGCCGTTGCACTACCAGGTCTGGTGGATCTTCGGGACGCAGGCCCCGGCGCATACGGTGACCGTCAACGGCGTACCCGTGCTGAGCATCTATCGGAACGAGCACCGGGTCGCGTCGTCACGAGCCCACGCCGAGACACCTGGCGGCACGGCTGAAGACCCCGATGTCAGCGAAGGAAGCGGTGAAGACGGCAGCGGCGACCCCGACACAGAGGCAGGCACGCCGCTGGCGCCGACCGCCGGGACTCGGTAATACGGAGAGTCGGTGCGTCGCCCACGTCTCGCGCGCCACCCCGGGCGCTCGCGAAGCGCGCCAACCGGCCCCCCCTCACGGCCCCCTCGACGCCATGCGCTCCCGCCTTTTCGTCGTTGCGACTCTCGCCCTCGCCCTGACGACCTGCAGTCGGGTCCCGCTCAGCGGCACCTGTCTCAGCGATTACGAGTGCCCGGTGTCGGATCAGTGCGTCGAGAACGTCTGCACGCCGATCGCGTGCGGCAGCGACGACGACTGCGCGCCCGATGCGAGCTGTGTCTCCGGGGTCTGCCGCCTGCCGGGCGCCGACTGCGTGACCGACCGCGACTGCGTCGACGGTGAGTTGTGCGTCGAAGAGGTCTGCCGCCCCGACGTCGAGTGCCGGCTCGGCGAGGACTGTGCTGACGACGAGGTGTGCCGCAGCGGCGATTGCGTCCCGGCGCCCGATTGCGAGATCGACGGCGACTGCGGGCCCGCCGAGGCGTGTGTCGAGGGCCGGTGCTCGTTCGACGGCGAGTGCATCGGCACGTCGGATTGTCCGCCCGGCGCCGTCTGCGACGACGCAGGGATCTGCGTGATCGAAGAGGAGGGGTGCGGCCCCGGCATCGCCACCTGTCCGCCGGGAGAGGTCTGCACGGGCGGGGTCTGCGAGCGAGCGTGGGAGTGCGTCGACGACAGCGAGTGCGCCGACGATGAGCGCTGCGTCCGCGGCACCTGTGAGCGGGCGAGCGGACCGGTTTGCGTCGAAGACACGGATTGCCCCCCAGGAACCCGGTGCTTCGACGGACGCTGTGTCCCCGTCGGCTTCGACTGCGACGATGACCGGGACTGCGACGAGGGCGAGCAATGCCGCGACGGGAGCTGTATCGCTATCGTCGAGTGCCGCTCGACCCGGGACTGCCCGCCGGGGTTCGCGTGCGACGACGGTCGGTGCATCGAGGAGGCGCCCGGATGTCGCGACGGGCGCGACTGCCCGCCGGGATTCGCGTGCGACGACGGACGATGTCTCCCCGCACCAGAGGAGTGCCGCGACGATTCGGACTGCCCGGCGCCGCTGGTCTGTTCCGACGGAACGTGCGTCGAGGCCCCGTTCCGATGCGAGGAAGACTCCGACTGCCCGCCAGAGTGGGATTGCATGGACGGCGCCTGCGTGCCTCGCGAGTTTGGCTGTTTCGACACCCTGGACTGCCCACCCGGGCTGAGTTGCGTCGACTTCGTCTGCGTGCCGGCGTTCGAGTGCCGCGGCGGTCGGGATTGTCCGCCGGAGTTCGACTGCATCGACGGCGTGTGCGAGTGGGTCGGGTCGTGCTTGGAGACCGGCGAGTGCCCGCCTGGCTTCGTCTGTGCCGACGACGGCACGTGCGTGCGCCGGGGCGACCGCTGCAACATCGACGGGGACTGCCCCCCCGGGCGGGTATGCGAGGCGGGCCTCTGCATCGACATCGGACTGGAGTGCCGCACGGACCTCGAATGCCCGGCGGGCGAGGTCTGCATCGACGGCGATTGTGTCGCCGATGCGGAGTGCCGGTCTGCGCGTGACTGCGGGGCCGGACTGGCGTGCGTCGGCGGCGAGTGCGTGCGCACGGCGGAGTGCCGGTCGGATCGCGAGTGCGCCGAGGGCTTCGTCTGCGACGACGACGCCTGCGTGCGGGCACCGGACCGCTGCATACGGGACTCGGAGTGCGGCCCGACGCGGATCTGCGACGACGGCCGTTGCGCTCCCGGCGAGTGCGGTATCGACGCCGACTGCGGCCCGGACGGCTTCTGTGACAGCGGGCGGTGCGCCGACGTGCTCACCTGCGCGGGCCCCGACGATTGCGGGTTCGGCCAGGTCTGCCTCGAGGGTCGGTGTGCGGCGGCTTTCGACTGCACGTACAACGAGCTGTGCGGATTCGCGGCGTTATGCGTGGACGGCGAGTGCGTGTTCCGGGATCCGGAGTGCTTCGAGGACGAGGATTGCCCGGGCCTGGTCTGCGCGAACGGGTTCTGCGAGCGGGTGGCGCGGTGCGAGAGCGACTTCGACTGCGGACGGGGCCTGGTCTGCGTCGGCGCGATCTGTCGGACGGGCGTGCTGGAGTGTCGGGACAACAGCGAGTGCCGACTCGGCGAGACGTGCGTCGGCGCGGTGTGCGAGTAATGGGCGAAGCGACCCGGGCGCCCGCTGCCCGCGTCGCGGGGGTCGTCGGCACGGTGCTGTGTCTCGTCGTCGCGACCGGTGCGGCGCACGCGGCGCTCCCGGTCGACGGGCCGATCTGGGAAGACGTGATCCGCGCTGGCGGTCAGGGCTACGACGAGCTGATCGACGCCGCGCTCACAGCTGCCGGCGAAGGAAATGCGCGCCACGCGCTCGAGCTGTTGCGGGAAGCGCGGGAGACGGCTCCCGACCGGCTGCGTGCCCCGGTGACCGAGGCGTGGTTGCTCACCCGGGAAGGCCGGTTCGACGAGGTGCTCACGGGCACGGCGCAGTTCGAATCGGCGGAGGATCGGAGCGCCGACGGAGCGCGAATTCTCTTCTTCCGCGCGGTGGCATTGGCCCGGACCGGCCGTGTCACCGAGGCCGCAGCGACACTGGAGACGGCCACGCGCTATCGAACGAACCTCGCCGAGGCCGAGATCTTCTACGGCAACCTCGCCGAGCTCTACGTCGCCGCCGGAGACGTGGAGCGGGGAGTCCTCTTCTACCAACAGGCCTTGAACGCCAACCCGGACTACGGACTCGCCCGGCTCGGTCTGGCGGTCGCGCTGGAGCGGCTCGGGCGGACGGACGAGTCGCGGCGAAACGTGCTGCGGGCCGTGGTCCGCGACCCGTCGGTCTCGTTCCTCGACGCACCGGGCGTGTTCTTCGTCGTCGAGGGCGAAGACCTCGTCTACCGGGCCTTGGTGGAGGCCGCGCTCGGCGAGCACGAATCGGCCCGTCTGCGGCTGCAAGCTTATCGGGACACGCCGGCCGGGGCGACCGCTCCGGACGGGATGATCGAGCGACTCGAGGGACAGCTATCGACGACCGGGCTCGAGGTCGAACGGGTGCCGCTGGCCGGCTGTATCGCGACCCAAATCGCAGTATCGCCGAATGGAGATCGGATCGCCGCGCACTGCGAGTACGGAGGCTTGCGGGAGACCGAGGTCTCCCCGCAGGCCACGTGGAGATCGCCGACCACCGACGTCGACGGCACGACGTACGACTACTACTCGTACACCGTCGTCGATCTCGCCTACGCACCGGATGGGGAGGCGGTGCGCGTGTTGCACAACGACGGCTCGGTGCAGGTGTACGACGTGACCGGAGATGCGCCGCGGCTCGAGACGACGGTGCACTTCGACAACTTCTCGGTCCAGCCGAGCCGGTTTCTCGCCAACGGTCAGCGGGTGCTTTTCGTCGGTTCGGGAGCGGGGGGATTCCAAACCGATCCCTGGGACACTTCGCCGGTGACGGTCCACCTCTCGTACCCGACCCAGTCGATGTGGTTCTACCAACCGTCGATCTCGGACGACGAGAGCGTCCTGGTCTCACTCGACGGGACCGACGTCACGGTGCTGGCGGAGCCGTCGTGGACGGAGACCGCACGAATTCGCCTGCAACCCGGTGCGTCGCGGTTCTCCCCATTTGCGCTCACGGGCGATGGTCGTCACGTGGTGACCGCGCACGACGGCGGCCTGATCACCCACTCGACGGCCGACGGGCTGCCGTCGACGATGGTGAGCCTGAACGCGGATGCCCCCGAGATCCAGGTGGATCCGTACACCGGGATCACGACGATCGAGTCACTCGGAGGACGTCGCTTCGCCGTCGGAACGTCGGGCGCGGTCTACCTCGTCAGCCTTCCCGAGTGATCCGGGGGCGACGAGGTCGCGCCGGTCAGCGCTGTGGGTTCGGGAGGGCGTCGACGAGCTCGCGGAGCTGCTTCCCGACCTTGAAGTGGATGCTGTGCTTCTGCTCGACGGGAACCTCTTCGCCCGTTTTGGGGTTCCGGCCCACGTAGGCCCGGTGCTCCTTGAGCGAGAAGGATCCGAAGCCCCGGATCTCGATGCGATTGCCCTCGGCGAGCGCCGTAGCGAGGGTCTCGAAGATGCAGTTGACGGCATCCTCGGCCCGCTTCTTCGGCAGGTCGGCCTGCTGGGCAAGACGTTCGATCAGCTCACTCTTCGTCATGATCTCGATTCGTTCGTGCTTCGAGTGCCCGGAGGCTGGCGGGCGGAGCAGGGTTCCCCCGGTCACACGGACCGGTGGGGGCGGAACCTACCGGAAACGGTTCGGTTGTCAACCCGTTGATATAACACCAGATGAAATCGACTCGAACCTCTGCTAG
This sequence comes from uncultured Myxococcales bacterium, assembly GCA_964520965.1. Classification (GTDB taxonomy): domain Bacteria; phylum Myxococcota_A; class Bradymonadia; order REDH01; family REDH01; genus CAZFPM01. Next base: position 5,843 of record CAZFPM010000148.1, on the reverse strand, counting down.
TGCTGCCCCCCAAGGACACCACGGCTCCGCCCCGACAAACCCCACATCATGCTCCGATCATCCCCTACAATCCTCTTCGCCACCTGCGCTGCGATCGCCATCTTCGCAGGCGCCGTGGGCTGCTCGGACGACACGAGCTTCCCGGTCGGTAGCACCTGTCCGGAGGGCACCGTCCCCGATCGGGCCGGGCGATGCGTCGGTGCTTCCGGCGACGGTGACGTTGGTGGCCGCCCCGTCGATGGCGACGCCACGGGCGCAGACGCGACAGGTACCGACGCGACAGACGCCGACGCCACGGGCGCCGACACCGAGCGGCCCGCCGAGTGCGCTCCGGGCGACCGGATCTGCGACGACGGCGTGACGGTCGCCGAGTGCAACGCAGAAGGCACGGCCTACGTCCGCATTCCCTGCGAGGAGAGCGAGATCTGCGTCGACGGCGAGTGCATCGCCAGCACGACCGGCGGCTGTGAGCCCGGCAGCGTCCTCGGCTGCGACAGCCCGACGGCTCAGCGGATCTGCGCCGACAACGGCATCGATCACGATGCCCGACCGTGCCCGCCCGAGACCCCGAACTGCCTCGGAAGTGGCGAATGCTCGGCCGGATCGTGCGAGCCCGGCGCGCGTCGCTGCGACGGCGACAGCGTGGTCGTGTGCGACGACGACGGCGAGTCCGAGACCGAAGCGGATTTCTGCCAGTTCGGATGCTCGGCCGGTCAGTGCATCGACCCGTGTGCGAGTGACGGTAAGGACTACCTCGGCTGCACCTTCTGGGCGGCGGACCTCGACAACACGGCGCGCTTTGCTGGCGACGAGGAAGAAGCGGACGACGAGGAAGAAGCGGACGACGAGGAAGAAGCGGACGACGAGGCGCAGTTCGGGGTCACGGTGTCGAATGCGGGGCGCAGCGAGGTCACCGTGACCGTCACCGCGACGCCGACCGGTACAGAGATCGAGCGGACGATCGCGCCGGGGCGCCTGGAGACGATCCTGCTCGACCCTCAGATCGTCGACGACACCGAGCTGTCGAACCGCACGTTCCGTATCAACAGCGACGCGCCGATCACGGTCCATCAGTTCAACCCGGTGAACAACGCCGAGGTCTTCTCGAACGACGCGTCACTGCTGCTGCCATCGACCAGCCTCGGCACGGAGTACATCGTGGTGGGCTGGCCGACCATCGCCAGCGGTCTCGATGCGCTCAAGTCGTTCATTTCGGTGATCGCCGTCAGCCCGGGCACGACCGACGTCACCGTGACGGCGCCGGCCGCCATCGAAGCCGGCGACGGCGTCGCGGCGGTGCGCGCAGGCGAGACTCGGACGTTCACGATGGAAGAGGGGCAGATCCTCGCGTTGTCCACCGGGGCCGTCAACGAGGCGGACCTGACCGGCACGACGATCACCGCCACGGCGAACATCGCCGTCTTCTCCGGCTCGGAGTGCGCCAACATCCCATTGAACAACAACTTCTGCGACCACCTGGAGCAGCAGCTCTTCCCGGTCGACACGTGGGGAGACGAGTTCGTCGGCGCGAAGTTCCAGCCCCGCGGCAGCGAGCCCGACGTCTGGCGGGTCGTCGCCGCCGAGTCCGGGACGACCATCACCACCAATCCGCCGATCCCGGGGGTCAACGGAAGGACGATCGGGCGCGGTGAGCACATCGAGTTCACGACCGACCTCGACTTCGTGCTCACGGCGACCAGGCCGGTCTCGCTGGCCCAGTTCATGGTCGGGTCCGCCTACCCGGGCCCGGGGAACGGGTGCGACCTGACGTCGATCTTCGGCGACACCAGCCGCTGCGCGATCCCCCACACCTGTCCGTCGGGCAGCGCGATCGGCGACCCCGCCTTCCTGATCAACGTGCCGCGGGCGCAGTTCCGCAACGATTACATCGTACTGACGCCGGCACAGTACCAGGAGGACTACCTGACGATCATCGCGCCGCCCGACGCGAGCGTGACCGTCGACGGCTCCGCGGTCGCGGTGAGCGGCACGAGCGTGGGAGCGTGGGAGATCCTGCGTGTTCCGGCCTCCGATGGCGCACACGTCGTCGCCGCCGATCGGCCGATCGGGCTCTATGCCTACGGATACGACTGCGACGTCTCGTACGCCTACCCCGGCGGCCTGAACCTGGACTCGCTGTGACCCGCAGGGATCTGGTTCATCGACTGCTGGTCGCACTCGCCAGCCTGCTCCTCGTCGTCGGCTGCGAGAGCCTCCTCGGCGGCGAGCAATCCGAAGGGGAGTCGGGCGGGTCGAGCGGGTCGAGCGGTGAGGACGACGAGGCGAACCACCTCGAAGGAGCGCAGGCCGCCGGCATCCACGCGTTCGGGTCGGTCATCCGCGGTGCAAACGGTGAGACGGGGGCGCGGCTCGACGTCGTGACCGTGATCGACGGCCAGATTCGCTACGTCTCGGGCATCGCTTCGCCGACCGTCTGGGTCGGCGACGAGGAGATCCCGCTGCTGACGACGACCTCGGTCGGGGTGTTCGAGACGGACAGCCGACGCGCACCATCGCTCGCCTACGCAGCGGGCACCCGGTACACGTTCTCGTTCGAGGTGATCTACTCGCAAGGGACGAGCGACACGTTCGCGGCCGATGTGACGGCGCCCTCTTTGGGGCACGTCGTCGAGATCGCTCCGGATCCCGTGCTGTGGGCGGGGGAGCCGCTGGAGCTGAACCTCACGGGGATGGCCGACGGAGGCACGGTTCGCGTGGTCGATCCGGCCGGCACGGTCGTGTGGGACACGACGGTCGTCGAGGACGGGAGCGTGGCGTCCGTGCTCGACGCCCTGCGCTCGATCCGCGGGCCGTTGGTGGGGATCCCCGGAGAGGTCCTGGCGATGCCCGGCAACTACGCGGTCGACGTGGTGAACCTGTCGTTGGCCGACGCCGACGACCTCGGAGAGCCGTTCGGCGCCCTGAGCTGGTTCGCCGTGGGCGACACGGCGCGGCTGCTGGTCGAGTTGCAGTGACCGTAGCGGTCGCGATTCTCGGATCGCGGTCGCGGATCGGTCAGAACTCGATGCGGAAGAGCTGCTGCCCGAGGAAGACGAAATCGCCGGCCGACAGCTGACGGCGCTCCCAGATCTTGATCCAGGTGCCGTTGGAGCTGTTGAGGTCGACGAGGTAGTAGTGGCCGTCGTCTCGGGGGAAGATCTGGGTGTGCCGGCCGGACATGAACTTGTCCCGCGGGAATATGACGTCGCCCTTCTCCCGACCGATGATCGCGCCGGACTCGTGCAGGCAGTAGACGTTCTGGATGACGCCGCCGATGCCGACCTGGAGCAGCTTGAACTGCCCGCCGGGAGGCGGCGAGCCCATGTAGCGCGTGCCGTCGCTGGACCGTGCCTTGGGGACGATCGTGTGCTCGAACTTCTCGAACCTGAGGACCTGGCGGCCCATGAGGAACGTGTCGCCGGGGGTGAGTCGGCTCTCCTCTCGCAGCTTCACGTAGGTGCCGTTGAGGGAGTAGAGGTCCTCGATGAAGACCCGCTGTCCCTCGATGGTGAAGCGCGCGTGCTTGGGGGAGAGGAAGGCGTCGGTGGGGAATCGTACGTCCCCGGCGCGTCCGACGACGGAGTCGTTGTAGCGGAGGTCGATCCGCGGTCCGTCAGACCCGTCCTCGTTGATGGAGATCATGACGACCGCGAGCGACGCCGGGATCCGGTGTGCGTCGCTGGGGCCAGCGCCCGGGCCAGGACTGGCCGGGGTGATCTGATGGCCGCAGGCGCTGCAGAACTTGCTGGCCGGCGGGTTGGTCGCCCCGCACGCCGAACAGGTCGCCTCTTGCGGCGGCGGCGGTTCGGCCGCCATGTGGGCGCCCGTCCCGACATCCTCGACCAGGGCCGCGGACGCGGCGCCGCGCGCCTCGATGCTGACGCGTTGAGGCGCGACAGACGGCGGGGAGCCGGCAGGGTCCTCGAGTTCCCGAAGGAAGTACCCGGGCCTGACCGCGTCGTCTCCCCGCGCTCGCCCGCCGTACTCCTCTTCTTGCTCGAGAGCGTCGAGTACGACGTCGTCTAGGTAGTTCGGATCGTTGGAGCTCATCATCCGTTGGGGTTCGGAGCACCCGCCCGGCGGTGCTACAAGCATGATGACGCATCATATCCCACGCGTTGCGACAGCCTCAAGAAGCACGGTTCGTGGACCACCGTCGGAGGGGTCGAGTCACTCGACAATGGCCCGCCGATGTTGCAGGATGAGGCGCCGTCGGACTCGCGCGGTCGGTTCGGTGGGACCAGCGGTGTGGTCCGATTCGCGTCTGTCGAGAGCGCCCATGAAAGTCTGCCCAGTCTGCGGCAAACGATACGACGACGACGTCCTGTTCTGCCCTGCAGACGGGGCCGGGCTGGTCCCGATGCCGCAAGCGGACACCCCGGGCGCCGGCATGCCGATCGCGATGCAGGACCCCGACGATCCGTTGATCGGGAGCAGCATCTTCGGCGACTACTCGATGGTGAAGAAGCTCGGCGAAGGCGGCATGGGGGCCGTGTACCTCGCCGAGAACGTGGCGATCGAGCAGAAGATCGCCGTCAAGGTGCTCCACGCGCACGCCGCGCAGAGCGACGAGCTCGTCAAGCGGTTCAACCGCGAAGCCAAGGTCATCTGTCGGCTCACCCACCCGAACATCATCCGCGTGTTCATCTTCGGGCACACCCCCGACGACCTCATCGTCCTCGCGATGGAGTACGTCGAGGGGCGACCCCTGCGCGAAGTGATCGAGCACGCCGGCCACCTCGACGAGGTGCGCGCGATCAGCATCATGCGGCAGTGCCTTCACGCCCTCGCCGAGGCGCACGAGCTCGGGATCGTCCACCGCGATCTCAAGCCCGACAACATCATGCTCACGAACTTCCGCGGCGTTGAGGAGTTCGTGAAGATCCTCGACTTCGGCATCGCGAAGGTGAAGGAGCCCGAGGGCAAGCAACAGCAGAAGCTGACCCAGGCCGGCGTCGTCTACGGCACGCCGGAGTACCTGAGCCCGGAGCAGGCGCAGGCCAAGGAACTCGACGGACGCAGCGACATCTACTCCATGGGCATCATCCTCTACGAGATGCTCACCGGGGTCGTCCCTTTCCAGTCCAACACCGCCGTCGCCATCCTCGCCGCCCACGTCTACGACGATCCGAAGCTCCCGAGCGAGGTCGCCCGGCACACGCTCCACCCGAAGATGGACCGCGTGATCGGAAAGGCGCTCTCCAAGGATGTGACCAAGCGGTACCAGACCGCGATGGAGTTCCTCAGCGATCTCGAGGACGTCGAGTCCGAGCTCATCGGTGGGCAGGCCACCAAGACCACCGTCCTCGACGCGTCGCAGCTCTCCCTCGTGCTCGAGGTGTCCCGCGCCGCACAGCAGAGGCGAGAGGCGGAGATCCTCGACGCCGCCAAAGGCGTCAAGGTGCGGCAGGACCCGCCACCGCCGCCCGCACGGCAAGAGCCCGAAGCCACGCCGCTGCCGCAGAGCCCGCCCGTGAGCACCGACGCAATGCGCCCCGCCAACGTCGAGGCCGCCATCCCGATGCAGGCGCCGCCCCCCCCTGAGGGCTCCAAGGTCGCGATCCTCTACACCCTGATCGCCGGCCTCGTAATCCTCCTCTTCATGGTGCTCGCCGCGCTCGTGATCCTCACCAAGCGCAACCAGACCGAGGGGGCCGCCGTCGAACCGCCCGCGATCGAGGCCGAGGCCGAACCGGGCTGACGTCCGGCGCAGCGCGGGGGCCCATCATGGCGCCGCGCGCCGACCCTCGTCGATCGCCTTACGCCGACCGAGAGGCCCTCAGTCTGACGCGTGCCCCAGCTCCTCGAGCACGAAGGCGCAGGTGCGGATGCCGTTGTAGAAG
>CAZFPM010000147.1:4443-15184 GCA_964520965.1 uncultured Myxococcales bacterium | reverse complement strand
GGGCCGTGTCTCAGTCCCAGTGTGGCTGATCATCCTCTCAGACCAGCTACCCATCTCCGGCTTGGTGAGCCATTACCTCACCAACTACCTAATGGGACGCGAGCTCATCTCGAGGCGCTAACGCTTTTCCCACTGTGACCTGCGTCACCGGGGGCTCGTCCGGTATTAGCTCCCCTTTCGGAGAGTTATCCCAGACCTCGAGGCAGATTACTCACGTGTTACTCACCCGTGCGCCGCTCTACTAGGCCACCGAAGGGATCGTTCGCGCTCGACTTGCATGTGTTAAGCACGCCGCCAACGTTCGTTCTGAGCCAGGATCAAACTCGCCAGTTGAATCTTGCACAAAGCCCCGAAGGACTCCGAGCGACGCGACACCCGAAGGTGACACGCTTCAATCGACGTTTCGGCGCCGACGTCCGAAGACATCGACACCGCGGCCGTCTACGTGTCCCCACGAAATACGACCGCTTATCTCCCGCTGCTTGTCGAACACGGAACCATCGCTGGATCCGCATTCTTTTGGCGTCTCTTCTGTTCAGTTTTCAAAGAACTCCCTCGGGTACCCCCGAGCGGGAGGGGCAATCTACTCGTCAGCCACCGACTGTCAAGGAATTTGTCCGGTGCTAGACACCGGCGATCCAACTTGACGATTTCGCGATATTTTTCACATAGTTGCAGTGTCGCGCGTCGACGGACTCTCCGCCGACGAACCAGCCTCCGCCCGCCCTCGCATCCCCTCGGCGATCCCCTCATGCGCATCATCGCAGGCAGGTTCCGTTCCCGGCGGATCGGCGCGCCCCGAGGTCAGCACACCCGGCCAACCACCGACCGCGTGCGCGAGGCCCTGTTCCAGCATCTCGTCTCCGCCCGACTGGGCGAGGGGTTCGAAGGCCTTCGGGTCCTCGACCTCTTCGCCGGAAGCGGCGCCCTCGCGTTCGAGGCCATCAGTCGAGGCGCACAGTCGGCGACGCTCGTCGACTCCTCTGCGGCGGCGGCCCGCTGCCAACGCGACAATGCCGAGAGCCTCGGATGCCTCGACGCCGTCCGCTGCATCCGCGGGTCGCTGCCGGACGCCCTCGGCCGCGTCGAAGGCCCGTTCGACATCGTCTTCGCAGACCCACCCTACCGCCTCGATGTCGCCGGCGAGCTGCGCACCTGGCTCGTGGAGCGTGACCTGGTCAGCACCGACGCGTTGCTCGTCTTTGAACACGATGGCGCGCGACCGCTCGGCGAGCACCCGGAGTGGACAGACTCGCAGACCCGGCGCTACGGGGACACGGCTGTAACCATCGTGCGCCGACGCCCATGCGCGGCCGCGCGCGAGTGACTTCACTCGGCGGGCGTGCTATCTCCCCGCCACGCACTCCGGAAGCATCCATGGCCAACGTCGCACTCTACCCGGGCAGCTTCGACCCGATCACGGTCGGACACGTCAACATCATCGAGAGGGGGCTCCGGCTCTACGATCGTGTGGTGGTCGCCGTTGCTCGGAATATATCGAAGACGGCGCTCTTCACCATCGACGAACGCTTGGAGATGGTTCGCGACGTCTTCCCGGACGACCCGGCGCTGTCGATCGAGAGCTTCGACGGGCTCCTCGTCGACTACGTGCGCGAGCGAGACATCGACGTGATCCTGCGCGGACTCCGGGCCGTTGCCGATTTCGAGTACGAGTACCAGATGGCCAACATGAACCGGCACCTCGACGATCAGGTCGAGACGGTCTTTCTGATGGCCGCCCCGAACACCTTCTACGTGAGCTCCAGGCTCGTGAAGGAGGTCGCGACTCTCGGTGGGGACATCTCCAGCGTCGTTCCCACTGCCGTGGTCGATCGCCTCAACGCTCGTATCGCCGCTCGCCGCGGCTGACCGCATGGCAGGCTGACAGGTGCCTATCCCCTCTCGTCGGGGCACGGCCACACGCCCTCTTGCCGCAGTGCGTCAAAGTCCGTAAACATTGGCGCCGGACGCGTAGGCGTCCCGACAACCCCCACCGCACGGACTTCGATGAAGCTCTCCAAGCGCATCCAATCCATCCAAGGCTCGGCAACTCTGGCCATCAGCGCCAAGGCGAACACGCTCAGGGCCCAGGGCGTCGACGTCATCAGCTTCAGCGCTGGTGAGCCGGACTTCACGACGCCCGAGCCAATCCTCGACGGCGCCCGCCGCGCGATGGCCGAGGGGCGAACCGGCTACACGGCCGTGGGCGGCTGTGTCGAGCTGAAAGAGGCGATTCGCCGCTACCATATCGAGAAGCTTGGGGTGGAGTTCTCCGACGCCGAGATCATCGCGTCGAACGGCGCCAAGCACAGCCTGTTCAACATGCTCCTCGGCCTGCTCGATCCGGGGGACGAGGTCATTCTCCCGACGCCGGCGTGGGTCAGCTATCCGACACAGATCGAGATGGCAGGCGCGAAACCGATGCTCGTTCCCGGCGACCCGGCGAACGGGTTCGTGCCCACCGTAGCCGACCTCGAGGCGGCCACGACGGAGCGCACGACAGCGATCATCCTCAACAACCCCAGCAACCCGACAGGCGCGTTCTGGGACGCCGACCAGCTCCGCGGCATCGCGTCCTGGCTCGACGACCATCCGCAGGTCGTCGTCGTGAGTGACTCGATCTACGACGAGCTGGTCTACGACGGCGCGAAGGCGACCGAGCTCCTCACGTTGGCTCCGCACCTGCGGGACCGTTACATCCTGGTCAATGGCTTCTCGAAGGCGTTCGCGATGACGGGATGGCGGCTCGGCTACGCGCTGGCGCCAAAGGAGATCGTCGCGGCGACCGGCCGTCTGCAGTCGCAGAGCACGAGCAACCCGAACTCGATCGCGCAGTGGGGAGGCATCGCCGCCCTGAAACACGGAGAGTCGGTGATCGGGCCCATGCGTGCGGAGTTCGAGAAGCGACGCGACCTGATCTTCGGCCTCCTCTCGGAGATTCCGGACCTGTTCGTGAACAAGCCACGCGGCGCCTTCTACATCTTCCCGGACGCGCGCGCGTTCGTGGGGCGCTCGTGGAGCGGCGGCACGATCAACGACGACATGGACCTCGCCGGCTACCTGCTGGACGAGGGCCGGATCGCCGTGGTCCCCGGCGGCCCGTTCGGCGCCCCAGGCTTCTTCCGGATGAGTTACGCATCGAGCGAGGACTCTATCCGAGCCGGCTGTGGGCGGTTGGCCGAGGCGCTGGGCCGACTGGGCTGACGCGGAGGCACACGACGCAGGGTCGATGATGCTGCCGACGTGATTCGGACGTTCGACGGGGCCGAGCGGCCGTTCGGGCAGGGCAGGCGTCGACGTGTCGCGAGCCGGTGGTCCGCGGCCGGCGAGCCGCGCTGCCCGCAGTCTCTCGTGCGAACCGGCGGCGAGCTGCCTCGTTGACGGAGCGGAGCCTGCTCAGTTCGGCGGCGGCAGCGTGCAGCAACGGAAGCCGATGTCGTTCCGGGTCTCGACGTCGGCCGGCACCGCTGCGTAGTTGGAGCCGTCGCCGCACGAGAGGACGTCGGGATCATTGTCGTTGAACGACCCCCCGGCGACGAGCGGCGCGTTGCCGGCGCCGGTGACGAATTCGGCGACGTTGCCGACCGCGTCGCAGACATTGTTCTTGCAGCACTCCGGAGCGCTGCCTGTGACGGCCGGCGAGCCGGTCCCGATCGACCCGTCGATGCAGGCGCCTGGTATGAAGACGTCCTCTTCACCCTCGGGGGTGTAGGGGTAGTAGGTCTCCTCGGTCGTTGCGCGCTTGCCGCCGCATCCCTGCTGCCACTCGTATGTCTTGCAGAGCCGCTTGGTGGCCACGGGCAGGGTCGCCCCGCCGGCGAGCTCTCGGTAGGGCTCGGCGCGGCAGATCGAGTCGGCGAGGTCGGGGGTCAGCCCGGTCCACGGCAGCACGCCGGGGGCGGAGACCGCGTAGTGCTCCAAGGTGCCGGCGCTACCGGCGGTCGCGTCGGGGCGAGCCGCCTCGTACCAGTCGACGCAGACGAAGTCGGCCTGCCCGGTCGGGGTCGTGATGGGCAGGAATTCCATGTTGAACGGGCAGGGTCCGCAGATCACGCGTCGGTTGAAGTCGTCGTCGATGCGGCCGTCGCAGTTGTCGTCGAGGCCGTTGCAGATCTCTTCCTCGAGGGGGCCGATGGCCACCGGCTCGCACAGCTCGTCGAAGCAGACCTCGCCCTCGGCGCACTCCTCGTCGGTGGCACACTCGGTCGTGCCAGTGAGGTAGCGGCAGACGTTCCGATCGCATCCGAGCGCGCTGTCGGCGGTACAGTCGTCGAAGAGGTCCTCCCGGTCGTCGAGCAGCTCCACGATGCAGAGTCCGCCGGCGCCGCAATCCTCGTCGGTCTCGCAGAGTTCGATGGTGCACTCGGAACCGTCGACGCAGTCGGCGTCGCGCCCGCAGCCATCACCGTTGGCGCAGACGAACCCTGCGCCGGCGGCGACGCAGCTCGAGAGGGAGCCGTCGTCGAGGCAGAGCTGGACGCCGCGCGTGCACGCACCGGTTCCGGTGCCACACTCGAAGGCGAGATCCTCGCCGGGGATGCAATCACAGCCCTCGTCGATCTTGTTGTCGCAGTCGTTGTCGATGCCGTCGCAGGACTGCTCGTTGATCTCGAAGTCCGGGCCGTAGAGGCCGGCATCGATGCAGTTGGCGTAGCTGCCGTTGACGCAGGAGACGCGGGTCCCGGAGCACATACCTACCCCGAGCGGACACGGGAGGTCGGGCTGATCTTCGTCGACACCGTCGTCGCCGGGGCCACAGACCGTGCCGTCTCCATTGGAGTCGCCAGCCGTCCTGTCGCAGGTACAGTTGTTGTCGACGCCGTCGCACGATTCGGTGGCCAGCGGGTTCACCGAGGCGTCGCCGTCGTCACAGTCGATGAGCTGGTCGATACAGCCCGGCCCCACGAAGGTGTTGTCGCCGTCGTCGTCCTCGCATCTGTGGGGCTCGATATCGACGGAGACACACTCTCCGAGCAGATCCGGATCGTCCGCAGTCGTGCAGAGGAAGCGTTCTTCGCAATCCGCGGTCGTGTAGCAGCTGAACGACGCGACCCGCCCCTCGAGGGGGTAGTCGAACTTGCATGCGACGGCCGCGAGGGCGAGCGCGCAGGAGAGCAGTACGGTGTGGGTTCTCGCAGCGAACATAGTCGTCACGACCTCGCGGTGCGGAGCGAATTCAGATCAGAATCGGAGCGAGCCGGCGAGGCCGAACCCGTCGCGCGTCACGGACGGCGCGAGGCGGAAGTCCCGGTCTCGGCGGGCGAGGTCGGCGTCCTCGTCGATGTCGGAGCCGGGCGTGACCGTGAAGAGCAGCACGGACACGACCCCGAGCATCAGTCCGGAGCCGATGAACACGTTGGCAAGGGTGGCGGCCTTCTTGCCGTCGTCGATATCGTCGGCGGCCGCAACCTGGGTCATCGAGCACACGACATCTTCGCTCTCCGGAAGATCGACCAGATCGCAGTCGTCCAGGTCGGACTCGATGCCGCGCGCCTGGAGTCCGAACACGACACCACCGGCGAGCGCGCCGACGGCCAGGGCGGCAGTGGTCCAGCCCATGGCGACCTGCGCGGTGCTCGGTCCGGTGCGCTGGGTGCCGCCGGTGACGCGCTCGTCACGGATGCCGAAGAGGAGTCGGAGCTGCGGGGGCAGCGCTTCCTGGACGGCGACGGTGCGAGGTTGGGTCTCGAAGAGCCGGTAGTTGACGATCGACGATCTCTCGGTCTCGAAGAGGTCGATCGTGGTGGTCCAGTTGCCCTCGTCCGTCTCGCCGACGCGGCCCACGACGATGCGTCCGAGGGAGAGCTGCCGGCCGTAACGGCCTAGACAGACGGGATCGAACGCGCATTCGAACGCGAGGTCGGCCCCCATGATCTCGAACTCCTCGCGCAGGGCCTCGTTGCCCACGACCGTCACACCGTCGATATTGCCGAGCTCGGCGAGGAGCACGGAAGTGAGCTGGTCTGCGAGCGCCGGGTCGAGGAACTCGCTCGGCACGATGATGCCGGTAACGGTGGTGAGCGCGACCGGGGCTACCACGTCGGTGGTGTCGTCGCCCCAACCATCGTCGTCTTCCCAGCCGTCGTCCTCCCACGCGTCTTCGCCGAACTCCATCGGTTCGCCGAACTCCTCGACTTCTTCTTCGTCGAAGGTGAACCCGTCGTCGTCGTCCCATTGGGCGAACGCGACGGCGGGCAGTAGGAGCGACTGTAGGAAGGCCGCGGCAACCGGGCCTGCGAGCGTGCGACAGAGCCGCTGATTCATGCGCTTCCTCGAGCGGGTGTGGGCCCCGGAGCTGACGGGCCAAACGCGCAGCTGCATCGAGGGGGTTACGAGTATCATACCGGTCGAACGAGGGTCAAGGAACGCCCCCTGTGGTCTGGCGTGCGCAGAGCCGCGATCGGCGCGGCCGCGCGACGGTCGGCAGGCCGAAATCCGCCGCCCTTTGGGGAGCGGTCACCTCAGCTTCCGCCGCAACCCACGCTGGACGCTTTTCCCCTGGGATTCCGGGGTGGTGAGCACGCTGCGCCTCCCCAGCCCGGGGCCGGCTCGACGGGTGGCTCAACGCGCCTCGCTTTGCATCCGGTCGCGACGGGGCTAGCTTGAACGTTCGCCTTCTCGAACGACGACACCCCGTGGCGAGCGCCGACCACGTTGCACAGTCCCGCGACGAGCAGTCGCCGGTGACCGAAGTCCCCGCGTCGCCGCCGGCCGCTGCCGGCGACGCGGACGTCGTCCCGTCGACGGCCTCGGACACCGAAGAAGCCGGGGCGACCGTCGACGCCGATCCGTCGGGGAGCGACGCGGGCGAGGCGAACATCGAACCGGGAAACGAGCCGACGAAGAACCCGCTCCGCCGTCGGCGTCGCTCCCGACACAGTCCGTCCGGGTCGATGCAGGCGGCGGACGTCCTCGTCGCGGGACGCCATCCGTCGAGCATGGTGACCGTGATCGGGCGACTTACGAGCTGGGTCCTCGCTCGCCTGATGTCCGGCGTCGTGTTCGGAAACCGCTCGATCCAGGCCATCAAAGACGCCGAGTCGCAGGGCACGGTGGTCTACGTGATGCGGAGCCGGAGTCTTGTCGACTACATTTACTTCAACGTCGCGTTCCGGCAGCACGGCATCGGGCTCGTGCGGTTCGCGAACGGCATCAACACCTGGGTGTTCCGGCCCTTCTGGCGCGCGCTGAGCACGCTGATCCGAGGACGTCGCGGTCTGCCTCGAGACCCGGACTCGTTCAGCGCGCTGGTCCGCGCCGGAGCGCCGACCATGCTTTTCCTCTCTCGCGCACGCTCTCCCGTGGCCGAGCGGGAGCAGTTCTCGTTGCCCTACGTCGCGCGGGCGGTCCAGGCCCAGAGAAACGGCGCCGACCGAATCCAGGTCGTGCCGCTGCTCCTGCTCTGGGACAAGCACCCGGGTCGAGACGAACCGACCTTGATCGACGAGGTCTTCGGGACGAGCCACGACCCGGGGTTCTTCCGGAAGACGGCGCAGCTGGTGACCCAGACGTGGGAGTCGTTCCTCAATCTCGGCGCACCACAGGTCGAGGTCTCGGCGCCGATCGACCTGGAGAGTTTCGTCGAGAACCGCGCAGGAGCGTCGGATATCGAGACCGCGCGCTCGCTCACGGCGGCGCTGTCGGAGCGGCTGGACCGCGAGCGCCGCATCATCGTGGGCCCGGGCGTCAAGAGCGCGCGGCAGATTCGCCAGGAGATTCTGACGGATCCGAACACGGTGGACGCGATCCGGCAGGTCTCGGTGGACACGGGCCAGGACATCGCAAAGCTCCAAAAACGCGCCGGGGACGCGCTCAAGGCGATCGCTGCCGAACAGAGCCTCTTCGTGGTCAAGGTGCTCTCGTCACTGCTGTCGGCCGTGTTCCATCAGATCTACGACGGCATGGAGATCGACGAGGCCGGGCTCGACCGGATCCGGGACGTCGCGCGTCGAAAGAGGATCGTGCTCGTCCCGAGTCACAAGAGCCACATCGACTACCTGGTCCTGTCGTACATCTTCTACCAGAGCGGGCTGATCCCGCCCCACATCGCGGCCGGCGACAACCTGAGCTTCTGGCCCCTGGGGCCGATATTCCGGCGAGCGGGGGCCTTCTTCCTCAGGCGCAGCTTCGGTGACGATCCCCTCTATCCACGGATCTTCAACGCCTACCTGGTGCAGCTCCTGGAAGAGGGGTTCTACCTGGAGTTCTTCATCGAGGGGACCCGGTCCCGCACGGGCAAGTTGAACCCGCCCAAGTACGGCATGTTGAACATGCTCGTAGAGGCCTACCGGACGCGCTCGGACAACGCGATCGCGTTCGTCCCGGTCTCCGTGGGGTACGAGAACATCGTCGAGGGGACCTCCTACCAACGGGAGCTCGAGGGGGCCGAGAAGAAGAGCGAGAGTCTCGGCGGGTTGTTGAAGACGTCGCAGGTCCTCGTCAGCCGCTACGGGCGGGTCTACGTGGAGTTCGGCGAGCCCATCGACCTCGGCGCGTTCCTGGCGCATCACCACCCCGAAGGGTTCGACCGGCTCCCTCGCGAGGAGCTCGATCGCTCGGTGCGACGCCTGGCGTACCGGATCATCCACCACATCAACGACGTCACGACGGTGACACCGAGCGCGCTCGCGGCGCTGACGGTGTTGAACAACCCGGCCAAGGCGATGGACCGGGAGACCTTGATCCGGGAGGTCGGATTCGTGCTGTCCTTCCTGCAGGAGCGCAACGCGCGGCTGTCGGGGACGCTACGGACCGCCGTCCAGGCGCGCTACGCATCGATCAAGCAGCTCCGACAGACTCCGATCGACGTCGACGCGTTCGACGAGTTCGACCGCGACTTCGTCGAAGACGCGGCGGCTCCCGAGGTCCCTGCGCAGAGTTCGGTCGTCCGGCGCACCGACGAGGCGATCGGCCTCGCCGTGTTGCCGACGGTCGAGGAGGCGCTCCGCCTGCTCGAGGGCAAGAAGCTCGTCGAGGCCAGGGAGGTCGGCGACGAGCAGCTCTACTGCGTCGCCGAGGATCGGCGGGCCGAGCTGGCGTTCTACAAGAACAACATCATCCACTACTTCGTACCGGAGGCGGTCTTCGCGACGGGACTCTTCGTGGTCGAAGGCACCCGGATCGAGATCGACGACATCCGGGCCTACGCACGCTTCTTGTCGCGGCTGCTGAAGTACGATTTCTGTTTCGAAGAGCGGGATCACTTCGAGCGGGTGTTCGAGAAGACGCAGCAATACTTCCTCGATCGGGGTTGGGTGACCGAGTCGCCGGACGGTGAAGCGGTCGAGGTGACCGATCCGCCGCCCGCGGGCGCGGAGTTCCTGCGCGGCCTCTTGGTGCCCGCGGTCGAAGGCTACTACCTGGCGGCCCGGGTCCTGTTGGAGCTCGGAGAGGAGTGGGTCGACGCGAAGGCGTTGAGCCGCCGGATGATCTCGCGGGGGCGGGCAATGCACCTCAAGGGCGAGTTGATCCACGGGGAGTCCGTCGCCAAGGCGACCATCGAAAACGCCCTGCGCGTCTTCCGGGAGTGGGGGGTCGTCGAGCGGGCAGATCGCGGTGGTCGCAAGCGGGAGATCCAGGTGACCGAGGAGTACCGAGGTCCGCTGCTGGAGGAGCTGTGCGACGAGCTCGGGGCGATGGTCGCCCATCAGACGCGACGACCGGGGGAGCTGCTGCGCCGGGTCTGACGCGAGGACGCGCCGCACCGGCTCGCGGCTGGCTCCCTCGAGGGGCCGGGCCGGCTTGACGCGTTCGGCCGCCGCCCCTAGGGTGACTGAGGGCTCATTCAGCGGTCCATGGATCGTCCTCCACCCGATCTCATCGGAGAACGTATGACTGCCGAGAACACGCTCCCGCGCGGATGCTCCTTCCTGCTCCTCCCCGTCGGATCGGAGGAGATCTTCGCTCCCGAGCAGTTCACGGACGAGCAGCGCATGTTCGCGCAGACGGCCGAGGACTTCATGCTCAAAGAGGTACTCCCGGACGCCGAGAGAATGGAGGTCCAGGAGCCCGGGCTGATGGTCGAAAAGCTCAAGAAGTCGGGCGAGGTCGGCCTCATGATGATCGACATCCCGGAAGAGTACGGGGGCCTCGGCCTCGACAAGACGACCTCGATGCTCTGCTCGGAGAAGCTGGCGACGTATGCGAGCTTCAGCGTGTCACACGGGGCGCACACGGGCATCGGATCGCTCCCGCTCGTCTTCTTCGGCAACGACGAGCAGAAGAGCCGGTATCTGCCGCGGCTCGCGACCGGAGAGATCCTTGCGGCGTACGCGTTGACGGAGCCGGGTAGCGGTTCTGACGCCCTCAGCGCCAAGACGACGGCGGTGCTGGAGACCGGCGATGATGGCAAACGCTACTACCGCCTCAACGGCACGAAGATGTGGATCACGAACGCGGGGTTCGCCGACCTGTTCACGGTCTTCGCGAAGGTCGACGGTGAAGCGTTCACGGCGTTCCTGGTCGAGAGCACCTACGACGGGTTCTCCACGGGGGCCGAGGAGCACAAGATGGGCATCAAGGGCTCGTCGACGCGCTCGCTGAGCCTCGAAGACGTGCGGGTGCCCGAGGAGAACCTGCTCGGCGAGGTCGGACGCGGTCACAAGATCGCGTTCAACATCCTGAACGTCGGCCGCTTCAAGCTCGGCGTGGGTGTCCTCGGTTCCGTGAAGCGCACGCTGGAGATCGCGACCAACTACGCCAAGGAGCGAAAGCAGTTCAAGCAGCCGATCGCGAACTTCGG
>CAZFPM010000147.1:0-4433 GCA_964520965.1 uncultured Myxococcales bacterium | reverse complement strand
TGACGGCTCGCATCTATGCGCTCGAGGCGATGAGTTACCGGGTCGCCGGGTACATGGACACCGTGATCGGCGGGCTCGACCACAGCGCCGCGGATTACGTGAAGCAGATGATGGACGCGATCGAAGAGTTCGCGATCGAGGACTCGATCATGAAGATCTACGGGTCCGAGGCCGCGGATTTCGCGGCGGACGAGTCGGTCCAGATCCACGGTGGATACGGCTACAGCCACGAGTACGAGGTCGAGCGAGTCTATCGGGACAGCCGAATCAACCGGATTTTCGAGGGCACCAACGAGATCAACCGGATGTTGATCCCGGGGATCATCCTCAAGCGGACGATGAAGGGCGAGCTCCCGCTCTTCGACGTGATCGGCCGGGCCGAGGCAGCGCTCGGCGAGGATCGCGCCCCTCAGCCCGAGGCGGACGATGCGGGCCTCGAGAGCGAGATCTTCCTCTGCAACAAGGGGAAGCTGCTCGCCGTCTACATGGCCAACGTCGCCATCCAGAAGCACATGGCCGACTTCAAGGACCAGCAGGAGCTGATGCTGGCGATCGCGGACATGATCACAGCGGTCTACGCGATCGACTCCACGGTCTGCCGAGTCAGCCAGATGGTGGAGGCGGGGCAGGCGACCGATGTGCACCTCGCGCTCGCGCAGGTGATCGCCGGCGACCACTACCAGCAGATCGTCGACATCGCGATGCGCCTCGCTCCCTGCCTGGCCAACGGCGACGCGCTCGACGCGCTCCACGCGAAGATCGACAAGCTGATCTACCGCCCTCGGACGGATTTCATCGGCCTCAAGCGGCTGATCGCGGCACACGTCATCGAACATCCGCCCTGGAACCTGTAGCGGCGTCGCGACAGAAGCGACTCCGCGCTCCGGATCGTCAATCCGCCGAGAACCAGCGGCCGACCCACCGATCGCCGATGCGGACCATCGCCTGGAGGGCGTCGGCGCGGGCCTCGACCCGGTAGGTGGCCTCGTCTTCGGTCGTCGCCGACAGCACCTCGGTCAATCGCGGGCTGGCCAGCGAGACCGCCGCAGCCACGGGCTCGATCGGGCCTCCCCATGCGCTCCAGTCGATCTCGATCAGCACGGTGTTGCCGTCGATGTCCACCCGGAGCCACTCTGGCTCGTCGACCCGGACCGGGCCGAACCCGCTCCCGCAATCAAAGGCGACCGTCGCTCCGCTCGGGAAGCGGAGCCGACCTCGCGACGCCGACGACAGCAGGGTTCTCGGCAGCCACATCGGCACTTCACCCTGGGTGTCGCGGCGGCGGAAACGACCGTCGGGACCGGCGATCTCGAACCCGTATCCATGTCCGGGGGCGAGCCGCGGGCGCGGGTCGAGCGTGCACCACGTCGCTCGGACATCGGCGGTCACGACCGTGTAGAAGCGCACCCGGCCGCCCTCGGCGACCTCGACGATGTCGAGCTGACCGTCGAGGTCGAAGTCGACCTTCGCAGCTCCACGCGCCGAGTAGGGTGCGCCGTCGAGCGAATCCTCGAAGCCCCGTCGTGTGACGCCCCGCGCCGCGGCCTCGTCCTCGAAGGTGCCGTCGGCGCGCTGAACGAGAAGGCTGTCCTCGTAGGCGCTCCCGTACGCGCGGGCGCCCTCTGGGGCCCCGTTGGTTACGTAGATGTCATCGTCGCCGTCGTGGTCGAAGTCGTCGACCAACGCAGACCACGAGAAGAGGTACCGGTCGGTCGGCTCGCCGGTGACCTCCGTCGCGAACGCGACATCGAGTCCACGCTCGATCGCCACGTCTTCGAACGCGCCCTCGACGTAGCGAAATGCGCGATTCGGCCCGAGGTCGGTGAGATAGAGCAGCTCTCCGATCCCCTCGACGAAGATGGCGCCCACGCCCATGTAAGAGCCCCACGCGCTCACCCCCTCGGCGAAGCGCTGCTCGCGGTAGCGGCATCGCTCGTCGGGCCGGCAGCGGAAGGCCACGCCCCCGGGCTCCTCGAGGATATTGCGGACATCCGGCGACGAGAGCGTGTCGTTTGCTCGCACGATGTCGATCAGCCCATCCCGGTCGACGTCTATCAGCCCGACGGTCAGGGTCGGTCCGTAGGCGCCGAGCGCGTCCCCGATAGACGGAACGACGATCTGCCAGCCCTCGGGCTCTCGCATGTAGTGGCGGCCCACGTGGCTTCCCCGGCACCAGGAGTAGATGTCCTCGTCGCCGTCGAGATCGAGGTCGACGGTCGCGACGTGACATTGCCCCCCTGCGATCGCCCCGACCGGGCTCGGCGTCTCCTGGGGGAACGTCCACTCGGTGACGCCGTCATCGCGGGAGCTCACGACCAGCGTGTCGCGGCCGTCGCCATCAGCGTCGTGCGCTGCCGCCCCGAGAACCTGTCGCCAGACCCGGGTTCCGCAAGTGCCTTCGACCGGCTCGAAGACGATGTCTCCGGGTGCGGAGACGTTGCGGTAGAGGCACGGCACCAACGCTGACCCGGGCGAGAAGACGAAGGCGTCCGTGAGTCCGTCGCCGTCGAAGTCGAACAGCACCATCGCGGTCACCGCAGGGCTGTGGTCGACGATCGGCCCGGGCCAGACCCGCACGAGCTCGAAGCCGGGATGTATGGGGTCGACGTCCGAGGCCGCGTCGGGGATTTCGGCGTCAGCATCGCCCGGGGTGGAGCCGTCGGCGTCGACGTCCGCGGCGTCGATGGGGCCGAGGTCTCCGGAGTCGGAGTTCGCGGGGAGACCGTCATCCGGCGGCTCGGCCTCGACGGACCCGTCATCGCCGGGCGGAAGGGCCGGGTCCCCCTCGATGGGGTCGCCGCCGGAGTCGGACTCGCTGTCGTCCGGGATATCCTCCACGGCACTGGAGTCGTCCGGGCCGATGTCTTCGGCGGGCGGCTGCCGAAGGTCATCAGCGCCGTCGCCGGGCGACGCTTCGCCGGCGAACCCGCAGGCCGGTGCTGCGAGCAGCATGGCGAGGGCGAGCGCCGGTACAGGAGCCGGTCTCGGGGTCAGGGGCAGGCCGGGTTCGCCGTCCCGGGTGTCCCGCGAGGGCCGCCGGCCCCGTCGTATTCGTCGGTACCCAGACACCAAGCCGTGCTGTTGTCGTTCTCCTCGGCGTCCGTCAGCGCCGACGACAGCGATAGCGAGGCGCCGGGCGCGAACGTCCAGAGCGGGCCGCCGAACGAGACGTGGTCGATGATGCCCGAGGCCCGCGCGAGCACGAGGTCCTCACCGCTGTTGGCGAGGGTGAACTCAAAGTAGCCGTACTCGTAATCGGGCCCGTCGGGCACGCCGCCCGCGCCGGAGCCGAAGACGATGTGGTCTCCGGCGGCAACGCGCAGATCGGACTCGACGACGAACGACTGGTCACGCGCATTGGTGACGGTCACTCCGAGCAGGACCAGCTCGTCATCGGTCGCGTTGAAGACCTCGAACCACTCTGCGTCGAGATCGGTCCCCTCGGCGTCGAAGAAGATCTCGGTGATGACCAGCTCCCCGGGCTGAGGCACGCGTTCGCAGGCCCCTCCTGCGCAGCCCGACGGCGCGGCACACGGCGTACGGGTAGCGACCCCGCTGTAGTCGCAGGTCGTGGGTGGGCCACCATGGCAGGTGCCGGGACCGGCGTCCTCGACGACGGAATCACCCTCGCAGAACACACCGCGCGACGCACACTCGACCAGCGCACAGATGTCACCCACGGTGACGCAAAGTCCGTCGTCGCAGTCGCGACCCGTCTCGAGACAATCGACTTCCTCGGCGTCGTACCGGCACTCCCCGGCCACGCAGGTCGGCGGACTGGCGAGATAGGTCCGGGCGACGTGCCCGTCGCAGACAGCGTGCCCGACGGGGGGACACTCGACACCGGCACAGCCGTCGTCGCAGTCCCCATCGACGCACACCGCACCGAGATCCTGACAGTCGACGAAGATCGGGTCGGAGTAGCACTCGCCGAAATCACACACGGACTCGGAGAATCGGTTCGCCACGTCGTCGACGCAGAACGGGTCCGGACCGGGCCCACAGATGACGGTCGCGCACGGATCGACGCACTCGAGCGTCGGGGGCGGCCCCGACTCGGCGCAAGCGAGACCGACCGACGGGCAGTCTACGACTTCGTCGGCGAAGAAGGAGCACTCGCCGCCGATGCACAGCCCCGGCTCGTCGAGCCAGTACACGATCCTGCCCTCCTCGTCGCAGCCATCGGCCGGGGGATCGTCGCACGTGACGGCGTCGCAGAGATCGATACACGCGCCGTCCACGCACTCCAGGAAGGAGAGATCGCAGTCCCGATCGTCGACGAAGTACGAGCACTCGCCGAATTCGCACACGCCGGTCTCCCGGTAGTCGCGAGCGATGGTCCCTTCGCAGACATCATCCGGGGGCGTATTGCAGACAATGCCCATGCACGCGTCGACACACGCGCCGTCGAGGCAGATGTCACCGAGGGCGGT
>CAZFPM010000146.1:0-15227 GCA_964520965.1 uncultured Myxococcales bacterium | reverse complement strand
AGATCGAGGTGTCTCGCGAGGCGGCGGCGGCGATAACACGCAACCGGAACGTGGCCATAGTGCGGGCCATCCGCGCGGTCGAGCACGCGGTCGTTGCCGGCGAGGCGGCGTTGCCCGTGCCGGAGCCCGTCGTCCCCGTGATCGTGGCGAGCGCTGCGGAGCAGGATCGCGGCGAGCGTGGCAACGGCAATGGACCCAACCTACGCGGGGCCCGGTCCGAAGGCGCGGGGGAGACCGGATCGCGCCGGCGGGAGACCGCGTCCGCCGAGGCCCCCCGACACGGGTTCTTCGGCCAGGTCGGAACGGGGGCCGCGACGCCGACCGTAGGCGTGGCGATCGACGAGCGCCCGACCCGCTCGGGGCCCGGTCAGGAGCACTTCGCCGAGGGAATGCGTACCTTCGTCCAGAACTCGCTGATTCGATGCAACCAACGTCAGGTGATGACAGAGGGGGAGTTGGGCCAGTCTCGGATCTCGATCGACATCGACGTCCAGCCGAGCGGTCGCGTGACTGCGGTGCGCCTGGACAGGACGCTGCGAGACACCGCGTTCGAACGGTGTCTGCAGACCCACCGGGAGCGCTGGCTGTTCCCGGGTTTCGACGGCGAGCGGGTGACCCTTCAGAAGACGTACGTCCTGCAGTAGAGTAACTCGATGCTCCGCCGCCTCCTTCGCAGCTTCGGTGGTCAGGACGAGGTCCCCGGACGTCGACCGACGTATGCCGAGACCCTGCTCGAACCAGCCCGCGACGTGGTCGCGGACGCTCTTCGCGCGGGCACGGCGACCGATCCGCTCGTGACCTTGGGCAAGGCGCTGGTCGACGGCGAAGTGTCCAAGGGCCTGTCGCCGCCCCCGACGTCGGGGATGGCCCGCGAGCAGTTCCTTCGAACGTACGCGACGCTGCTCCTCGACAACGACAAGTCGGTCCCGGGCCTGCAGATCGGCGGCGACGATCTGGTGCGACCCCGCAACCTCCTGCTGAGCTTCTTCACCGGCGCCGGCACGATTCAGCGCGAAGCGCAGACCGTCCTCCGATTCATCGAGCAACGCTTCACCGAGGGCCGCTTCGGTCAGGCCCGCCTTCTGCTGCAGCTCTTCGATACCGACGCGGCGACGCGGCGGAACAACGAGCGCAACCTGTTCTACGAGGAACAGATCCTGTGCTTCATGTCGAAGCGCGAGGCCGACGTAGAAGAGCCGAAGGACATGTCCTTCGACCGCGCCGTCGCCGAGTCGTTGTCAGCACCCGGTGAAGGGCTGGTCGCGATCGCCCACTGGCTCGAGCAGCACGCCGGAGTCCGGCTCAACGTCCTCGGAAGGCCGCCGTCCGATGTCACCATGTGGGAAGAGACACTGGCCGAGGCCGACCACGACGCGCGTGCCGTGATGTTGGACCTCGTGCCCGGCTGGCGCTGGCGGTCCGTCGTCGAGCACCTCGACCGGTCGCTGGCCGACGTAGTGTTCGAGCAGGTGACGGAGCGCGGGCTCCGCGCCTACGTCTCCAGCCTCACACGTGCCGTCTACTTCGTCACGCTCGCTCCCGGGTCGACCGGCTTCGAGTCGCTGTTGATGCGCTATCTCGAGTGGATAGGCGCGAACTTCGACACCGTGCCCACCCGCCTGCTGCCGGAGATCCACCGAGACAGCACCATCGGGGAGAGCGGCGTCGGCGAGGCGCTCGCGGCCGCCTACGACGGCCACCTCGGAGAGTCGCGGTTCGGAAGCGGTGCGTTCTCGCGAGAGGCTGTGGCCGAAGCGCTGACGACATTGCACGAGCGGCTCCGCCATCTCGACCTCGCCGCCATCCCGGAAGGCGAGTACGACCTTGGCGGTATGGTCTTCGACGAGCTGGTGGGCTTGGAGTACGAGGACATCTCGCACGCATTCCGGGTCCATCGCCTGACTTGAGTCGACCGGTGTCAGAACCCCGGACAGATCAGACCGTGCCCGGGGCCCTCCGCCTCTCGTTGGACTTCCTCTTCGGCAGGGGCTACCTCGCCGCGCGCGACCATCGACTCGCCGAGTGGGCGTTGGTCGAAGAGCTGCGCCTGGAGATCCCGGACCTCCGCTTTCCGGTGAGCGTAGGCGGTGGGTTCGATCGTTTCCGTCACGTCCGCTGTCAGGCCCGACACGTGCGGCTCAGCATCCCCGAGCCGGCGCTGCGCGACCGCATCGCGCAGATCGAGGACGGGGTCGAAGGGTTCTCCGACGTGCACGTCGTCTTCCTCGACGGCGCGATAGAACTGTCGGCCCGCTCGACCATCCTGTCGGCATCCGGTTGGTTCGCCTGCCGTCTCGGCGTCGTCCCTTCTCACGACGACCCCGCGCTCCTGCGGTTGACGGCCTACGACTATTTCTCGCTCGGCACCCTCCCGTGCCCAACACCGGTGCTGGTCCGGGAGCTCCTGTCGCGGTTGGTCACGGATCCACGGCTGTCCCCGCTGGTCGAACGCTTCCTGCCATCGGTGGACGGCGACACGATCGAGATTCCGGCGGTCCGCCTGCTCGCGTCGGAGCTGCTCGTGCGTCGCGGATGGAAGCTGCCCGGGGTGGAGGATCTCCACCGCATGCGGGTCGATATCCGCCCGGGGCGACTCACCCTCGTCGCCACGGCCGACACCCCGGCGGATGCCGACGACACGGAGAGCGTGACCGGCGACCGGGGCCGCGCCCTCGCGGCGCTGGAGTCGAAGGCGATCGCGACCGCCGCGCGAGACGCCGAAATGAGCGGCGACCTCGAAGCGGCTGCGGACGCGTACCGGGACGCGATCCGCCGGTACGGGGCCCATCCCTTTCTCGCCGATCGGCTCCTCGACACACTCGTCTCGGGCGGATCTCCCGCGGCGCTGGCCGAGGCAGAGGAGCTGATCAGCCAGCGTCTCGTCGCCGACGGCGACGACCTCGGCGGTCGGGCGTTCGCTGCGCGAGCTCAGATGATCCGGGGGGAGCGCCAGGACTACGTCGCCGCGTGCGAAGCGCTGCTGCGCGTCCTCGCGACGACCGGGCGCGCGACCGAGCACATGATGACCCTGGTCCACCTCGCCGAGGTTCTCGTCGACGAGGAACCGGACCAGGCGCGACGCTGGGTCGACGAAGCGCTCAAGCACGCACCACGCCACGCGACCGCGCTACGTGTGCTCGCGGGTGTCGCGCGCCGGAGCGCAGATTTCACCCTGCTCGAAGATGCCCTGAAACGGCTCGCATCCGTCTTGCGGGGCCGCCGAGCCCGGATCCGCGTACTCGAGGAGCTGGCGCGGGTGAGTTGGGAGCGGCGGGGAGATGCCGCAGCCGCGCGCCTGCACCTCGAGCGGGCAATGGAGCTGGGGCCCGACGACCCGTCACTGGTCTCCGAGCTGGCCGCGCTGCTCGCATCAGAGGGGCGCACGGTCGAGGCCATCCACGCCTACCACCGGGCGGCGGACCGGTTCCGAGCCGACAACCCGGCGGCTGCGGCCGATGCCTGGCTCGCCGCGTCGGTATTGTGGGAAGAGCGTCTCGACGACCGGGAGAACGCATCGCTCGACGTGCGCAGGGCGATCACCGCTCAGCCCGGGAACGCGGCGGCCGCGGAGCGCGCGGTGCACCTCGCCGTGGCGCTCGACCGCGTCGACGACGCACTCCGGTCGCTCGACATCGCCCTCACCCTGGCGGAGAGCGCGTGGGTCGAGTCTCCGACCGACGAGCATCGCGCTCGGCTGGGCCGGGTGTTGTCGGCATCTGCTGCGCTCGACGACCGGCGCGGACGTAGCGACGCGGCGGCGCACACGCGGGCCAGGCTCCTGGCGATCGTCCCGGAGGACGACGCGGTGCTCGACGCGCTGCAGAGCTACCTGACCTCGATGGGGCGGGCGGGGGATCTCGCGGCGATCGTCGAGGGCGCAGCCGCGGACGCACCGGCCGACGTTGCGCCGCGTCTGCGAGAACGCGCTGGCATCGCGCAGCCTTCCCCCGGCTGGGCGATCCCGGGGCCCGAAGAAGGGAAACCCGTCTCCGAGGGGGACACGCCGCAACCCGGGCACCGGACGCCTGGCCCGGCGGCGGAGACCGCGTCCACGGCGCCGGACGGTCCGGCAGACACCGGCGGCGCGGCTCCGAACGATTCCGCAGGCGACGCGCTGCCGCTCCAGGATACCGGCGCACGGCGCGTCGCCGAAGCGCTGACGGTGGCGAAGCGGGCCCTCGAGGACGCACGCACCGTCGACGATCCGAAGGCGCTCGCCGACGCGCTCACCGAGGTCGCCGCCGTCGAGACCGACGGGAATCGCCGCGCCGCCTACCTGTCGGAGCTCGGCCAGCTGCTCTACTTCGAGTTCGAGGACGCCCCGCGCGCGCGGGATTACCTGGAGGAAGCTCGGCGCCTCGATCCCGACCGGGCAGGGAGCGAGTTCGCCCTGCTCTCCGCCCTCGAGGCGATCTACGATGAGATGTCCGCCCCCGACGGGCTGGTCGACGTCTATCGCCGCAAGCTCTCGCAAGCCCAGGACGACGAGATTCGAAACGTCTACGGCTTGCTGATCGCCGGCGTCCTTTTCGAGCGCCTCGGACAGCCCGACGAGGCCTGTGAGTTCCTGGACGAGATCCTGGCTCGTGACCCCCGGAACGTTGCTGCGTTGCGCCTCCACGCTGCGATCGACGCTGGCGCCGAGCGCTTCGACGCCGCCGCGACCGGGCTGCGTTCGTTGGTGGCGATGCCCGAGATCGACCCGTTCGAGCGCCAGGACGTTCTCCGGATGCTCGGCGCGCTGGAGTGGCAAGACCTGCGAGACCACGAATCGGCGGCGTCACGCTTCGAGACGTTGCTCGGCGAAATCCCCGGCGACACGGACGCGCTGTCCGCGTTGAAGCAGATCTACGGAGAGTCGGAACGCTGGACCGACTATGTGGATCTGCTCCTGCGCGAGCTCGGGATCCTCGCCGGAGCGATCGACCGGTTCGGGTCCGTCGACGACGTGCTCTCGGCGCGAGGCGACATCGTGCCCGATCCGCTCCAGGGGACCTTCGCAACGATTCTGGTCGAGGCCGCCGACGTGCTGGACCGCCGGGTCGCGGACCCGACTCTCGCGCTGGCCCTGGCCACAGCGGCGGCGCAGCGGGCACCGGACGATCCCGCCATCCACGAGGCGCGCGCCTCGCTCGCCCGCAAGGTCGGCGACGACGACGCCCTCGCCGCCGCGTTGCGCGCGCTGGTCCCGATGCTCCTGTCGGCCGACGAACGGCAGGCATTGCTCCAAGAGGCGGCGGACGCCGAGGTGCGCGCCGGACGGACGATCGGACGATCGAGTCAGCCGGTCGCTGCTGCGGCGCAACCGCCCGCGACCGTGGACGATCATCGCACCGAGCCGCGCCGGTCGG
The DNA here is from genome assembly GCA_964520965.1 of uncultured Myxococcales bacterium. Classification (GTDB taxonomy): domain Bacteria; phylum Myxococcota_A; class Bradymonadia; order REDH01; family REDH01; genus CAZFPM01. Next base: position 9,876 of record CAZFPM010000146.1, on the reverse strand, counting down.
ACGCCGAGGCAGAACCGCCCTTGGAATCCCCCGGCGACCTGGCCCGACCTCTCCCGGCGCAGGCCGAACCGCAGCCGGCGGCGGAGAAGCCGTCACGACCAGAGAAGCTCGACGAGCCGGACGGCACGCAACGCTCCGTGTTCACCGGACCGTTCGAGACCGACTCCTGGGAATCGGTCGACGAGGTGACGCAGCTTCGGCTGCTCGATCGCCAGGCCGAGTCCGGCGAGCGGGACGCCGCCCTCGCGCACCTCGCCGCGTGGCTCCCTCGGGCTCGCCGCCCCGATCTGCGCAGGCAACTCCTGCTCCGCAAAGGGCGGTGGCTACTGGCCGGACCGGAACCCCGAGACGCCCTCCTCCCCCTCAAGGGGGCGCTGATCCTGGACGGCGACTCGGCGGAGACCCGGTTCGAACTCACCCGTGCCTACGCGGCCGTCGGCGACGTGACCCAGGCGGTCGACCAGCTGCGCGAGCTCCTCGACACGATGGCGAGCGCGAGCGATCCCCCCGGACCGGCGGACCTCGGGGCGACCCTCCACCAGCTCACCGAGCTACCGCGCGGGCCCCGCTGGGAGTGGTTGATTCAGCTCGTCGAGACCGCCGCCCCGCGGGCCGCGACCGCGATCACCCGCTGGCGCCAGAAGACGGGCCGCGCTCAGAACGACACGAAGTCGTCGTAGTCCGGCCGGATCACGAGAGGGAAGAGCCCCGCGAGGGTATCCGATGCGAGCACATCGCGGCGGCCAGACGCCACCTCGTATCCGACCATCACCGTCAACACCCGCCGCACGTAGTCCCGCGCCTGGTCGTACGAGATCTCCTCGACGAACTCGTCGAAAGGCATGCCGGCGTTGCGATCCACCCACGCCTCTACGGCGACCGGGCCGGCGTTGTAAGCCGCGATCGCGAGCGGGAGCTGACCGTCGAACTTGCGCGCCAGCGCGCCGAGGTACCAGGCCCCATAGCGGATGGAATGGTACGGTTCGAAGAGCATCCCATCGACGTAGCGCTCGCCGAGCCGTCCGGCGATCGCCTCCGCGGTCTGGGGGATCACCTGCATGAGCCCCATCGCATCGCTGCTGCTCAGTGCGTGCGGCTCGAAGGAACTCTCCTTCTGCATGATCGCCCAGAGGAGCGACGGCGGAACCTCGTTGTCCGCCGCGAGCCCGCGGACGGTCGTCCGGTAGAACTCGGGGCTCATCAGCTGCCAGGCCCGAAGGGCGTCCAGATCGCGCGGCATCGACCCGAGCTGGTCGCGATGGCGGCCCTTCCACTCGATCCAGTCGTAGACGTCGGCCTCGACCCGCAGTTCCCATGCCGAGCGGGCCGCACTGTCTCCGCGAAAGAACGACCCCGGATCGTGCTCGGCGAGCAATCGTGCCTCGTCGACGAGCCCGAGGTCGGCAGCCTCGACCGCCGGCGTGCGGGGCGGCTCGACCGGCGCGCGCGCGGCCTCCGGGTCGGGTCGGGCCTGGACGTCGGGCAGGAGCGCGTCCCCGAGCCGGCGCGCCGAGAGGACGCCGAAGTACGAGAATGGCGCGGCAGCTCGGATCCCGGTCCAGATCGCCGCCGCATCCTCCGGGCGACCGACCTCCGACAGACATACCGCGCGCCAGTAGCGAGCTTGCGCGGCCCGCCCCGCGTTTCCGCCCGTGAGGTCGTCCCATTGCCGAGCCGCACGCACACAGTCCCCCGAGCGGAAGTGCGCCCAGCCCAACCACCAGCGCGCCGACTCCAACCGCGGACTCGTCGGATGCCGCGCCACGTAGTCGCCCATGGCGGAGACCGCCGCGGCGTGCCGATCGTCGTCGAGATAGAGCCACGCCGACAGGTACTCTGCCTCTTCCGCGCGCACGTCGTCGGGATGACGGCGCCGGAACTCGGTCCACGCCCGACGAGCCTCGTCGTGCCTCTCCATGCGCATGACCGCGCGCGCGTAGAAGAAACGGGCGTCCGCCCTCCGCGGGCCGCTCGCGTCCGCGATGGTCTCGAGCCACGGCAGCGCGCGCGCCACGTGCTCACGACGGTAGCGGTAGAGCATGAAGCCGAGCTGGAAGGCTGCCTCGTAGCGCGTAGCCTCCCCGGAGCGGACGGCCGCGAATGGTGAGCAGGCCGGGCCGTCGCAAGCCGCGTGGGTCAGGAGCTGCTCGGCAGCTACGTAATGTCGACCCTCGAGCGCCGCGAGCCCCATCGACAGCGACTGCTCCACCGTCCGCCGATCGCCGAGCACGTGCAGCGCCACCCGCGAGGCGTATTCGCTTCCCGGGTAGCGCCGGGCGAGAGAGCGATAGACCGTTGCGGCGGCCTCGTGCCGTCCCGCCGCCTCCAGAGACATGCCCCGGTAGTACGTGAGGCGCGCCCGGGTCGCGACGCTCAGCGTCCCGGAATTGCCGGCGGCGAGCACCTCGAACGCCCGCGCAGCCTCCGCCGAACGGCCGGCATGGAGCAATGCGCGCGCCCGCAGCTCGGGCAACCAGTCGAGTCGTTCGTCGAGTCGGACCCCGGCGGCTGCGGACTCGTGGTCCACGGCCCGGAGACGATCCATCGCGTCTGTCGGACGCTCGGTGGCCATGAGGCAGCGCGCCTCGTGAGCGGCGACGAGCGCTCGCTCAATCGCGCTCGGCGCCGGGCTCCCGGTGACATCACACCGGCCGTCTCGCTCCGCCGTGACCGTGTCGACGAGTGTCTGGGCTCGCGCCGTCGACGGGCCGAGCACACCCGCGAACGCGCTGAGGGCCGCGAGCAGGACCAGGCGAACGAAGATGGCTTGGGGTCGGGTCAACACGCGCACGCGATCGGTGGCGAAGTGCGCATGGTTCTCTGGCCGACGGCCTCGCGTCAAGGCGCCGTCGCGCCACGCGGCAAGCCGGACGATGCGCCGGTGGTCCGACGAGGCAACTTGCAGCAAACCGCATACGTGGATAGGTGTCAGGCGTGCGTTGGATTCGCCTGGCGGCCATTGCCACCCTGCTCGCCGCATGCGTTTCGTGCGGAGAAGATCCCCCCGCGGACCTCGACGCGGACGGTGACGCCGTGTCGTCCGACACCGACGCCGGGTCGGCGGACGAGGACGCCCCGGACGAGGGGGACGCGGAACCCGACGTGGATACCCCGGACACCGCCGACCCTCCCCCCGAAACCAACGACGCGGATTCGGACGACCGCGACGACCCGCCCACCGACGAGACGCCGGCGGATCTCGAGGTCGACACCGACGAGGAGACCGATCCACCGGTGGAGACCGATTCACCGGTGGAGACCGACGCTGATGCGGACATCGACATCCCGGACGCCCGCCCCGACATATGGTTCGAGATCGGAACCGGTGTCGGGACCTACGAGCCTCTCTCCGATGGCGACGAGATGCTCATCACACAGGGTATCCAGGGCGGGTTCCACGTCTGGGGCGGCGCCATCGGCGACGGGTTCGACCGCGAAGAGGCTACCGTCGAGTACCGGCTCACCGATGCGGATTCCACCCTCGTGGGTGCGGTGTGGGCGGACGGAGGCTTCGACGAACACGAGGGAGGTTGGGTCCTCTCCGCCGTCACCGTGTTCCTCGGCATGACGATCATCCCCGAAACGCTCGACGGCCGCTCCCATCGGCTCTGCGGCACCCTGTTCTCCGGCGACGGCCTCGAATTGACCGACTGCGTCGACATCGTCACCGTCTGCTGCGACTACCTGTAGTGGTGCGGTCTCAGCTCCGATACGGCTTCCCCAGCCTCACGCCCGCGGTCAGGATCCTGCTGATGGCGATCGCGGTCGTCTTCGTCGCACAGATCGCGTTCAGCGCAGCTACCGGGTTCGATCCCGTTCAATACGCTCGATGGATCCCGGGCACGCTCGGGCTCCGCCTGGACTCGGTCCTTCGCGGCTGGCTCTGGCAGCCGCTGACGTACATGTTCGTGCACTCGGCAGACGGGTTCGGCCACGTGCTCGTGAACTGCCTGGTCCTCTACCTCTTCGGCGCGCAGCTCGAGGGGACGATCGGGCGCAATGCGTTCCTCAAGGTGTTCTTCGGCTCCGGACTCGCCGGCGCGTTCGCCGTGCTGGTGGCCCAGGGCGTCACGGCATCGCTGGTTCCCGGGGCGGTCGGGCACACGGTCTTGGGCGCATCTGGGGCGACCTCGGGTCTGGTCGCCGCCTATTGCTGGCTCCACTGGGACCGTTGGCTCCACCTCTTCTTCGTCCGGCTCAAGGGGTGGCATCTGCTCGCGGCCCTGGTGGTGATCGATGTCGTGCGCGCGCTCGGCCCCTCGCCCATCGCCGTCGAGTGCCACCTGGGCGGGACGGCGTTCGGCCTGCTCTGGATCTCCGGTTGGATCGATCCGCGAACGGCCTGGTCGGCGCTCCGGCTCAAGTTCCTGAAGCGCCGGCTCCGGGCCCTCGAGGGCGGCCGGGCGGAGTCCGGGTCGGACTATCTGAACTGACCCCGGACCCAGGCGGGACGGCGCCTTGACGCCCGGGCGGGGCCGGCATATGCGTCGGCATTCAGGTCGACGTCCCCCCGCTTCAACCCTCTCCAAGCGAGCAAGGCAAATGACGATCCGCATCGCAATCAACGGCTTCGGCCGCATCGGCCGCAACATCGCCCGCCTGATCGCCGACCGTGACGACATCCAGCTGGTCGCGGCGAACGATCTCACCGATGTCGATACCCTGGCGCACCTCTTCCAGTATGACTCCGTGCACGGCCGCTTCGACGGCAAGGCCGAGGTCGTCGGTGGCAACCTGGTGATCAACGGAAAGACGGTGCGCGATCTGTCGATCAAGGATCCGGCCGAGCTGCCGTGGCGGGACCTCGGCATCGACGTCGTCCTCGAGTGCACCGGTCTCTTCCGGACCCGCGATACGGCCGCGAAGCACATCGCCGCCGGCGCCCGCAAGGTCATCATCTCGGCTCCCGGAAAGGGGGTCGACTCGACCATCGTCCTCGGGGTCAACGACCACGCGCTCGACCCGGCCAGCCACGAGGTCGTCTCGTGCGGCTCGTGCACGACGAACTGCCTGGCCCCGCTCGCCAAGGTGCTGCACGGCACCGTCGGGATCAAGCAGGGGCTCATGACCACGATCCACGCCTACACCTCGGATCAGCGGCTGCTGGACGCCCCCCACAAAGACCTGCGGCGAGCCCGCAGCGCGGCGCTCTCGATGGTGCCGACGACCACCGGTGCGGCGGTCGCGGTGTCCCAGGTCCTGCCCGAGCTGAAGGGGCGCCTCGACGGCATGGCGATCCGCGTCCCGACGCCGAACGTCAGCCTCGTCGACCTGACCTTCGAGGCCGAGCGCGCCACCACGGTCGAGGAGATCAACAACGCCGTCCGCGAAGCCGCCGCGGGCGAGCTCGCAGGCATCCTCCGCTACAGCACCGACCCCGTCGTCAGCATCGACCTGAACGGTGACCGGCACTCGTCGATCTTCGACGCGCCGCTCACGCGCGTGATGAACGGCAACATGGTCAAGGCCCTGTCGTGGTACGACAACGAGGCCGGCTTCTCGGCACGCATGGTCGATCTCGCGATGAAACTCGCGGGCTGAGGGCGGCATGGAACTCAGCGGCATCCGATACGTCCAGGACATCGACTTCGAGCGCCGGACGGCCTTCGTGCGCGTCGACTTCAACGTCCCGATGTCGGGCGGCGAGATCACGGATGATGCCCGGATCGCAGCAGCCCTCCCCACCCTTCGACAGATCCAGGACCAGGGCGGCTCGCTCGTCCTCGCCAGCCATCTCGGCCGACCGAAGGGCGCGAAGGACCCTGCTCTGTCGCTGCTCCCGGCGGGGGCTCGCCTCGCCGAGCTCCTCGACGCCGAGGTGATCTTCGCCGACGACTGCGTCGGTGACGCGGTCCGGAAGCAGGCCAGGGACCTGCCCGGCGGCGGCGTGCTCCTGCTCGAGAACCTCCGCTTCTACAAGGCGGAGACCCAGGGCGATCCCGTATTCGCGAGCGAGCTCGCCGCGATGGCCGACGTCTACGTCAACGACGCGTTCGGTACCGCCCACCGCGCCCACGCGTCGACCTACACGATGGCGCAGCACTTCGACGAGAAACACCGGGTCGCCGGGGCCCTCATCGAGAAGGAGCTCCGGTTCCTCGGCCCGCTCTTGCTCGACGCGGAGAGGCCGTACGTGGGCATCCTCGGGGGCGCGAAGGTCTCCGACAAGCTCTCGGTGATCGAGAACCTACTCGGGCACATCGATGTCTTGCTGATCGGCGGCGCGATGGCCAACACGTTCCTGGCTGCGCAGGGCGTCGATGTCGGCGCGAGCCGTGTCGAAAGCAACATGTTCGACACCGCACGCGGCCTGCTCCGTTCGGCTGAAACGCGAAGGACGCGGATCATTCTCCCATCCGATCACATCGTCGCCCCGACGATCGATGCGGAGGGTGGCGATACGACGAACGACGAGGAGATCGGGGGCGACCTCGCCGCGTTCGACATCGGCCCGAAGACCATCGAACGCTATCGCCAAGAGGTCGCGCGCGCCCGGACGGTGTTCTGGAACGGGCCCGTGGGCGTCTTCGAGAACCCCGCGTTCTCAGCCGGCACGTTCGCGATCGCGGCGGCGCTCGCCGACGCCAAGGCGACCGTGGTCGTCGGCGGCGGCGATTCGGCCGCCGCGCTCCGCGAGTCCGGCCACTCCGACGAGGTATCTCACGTCTCCACCGGCGGCGGCGCGAGCCTGGAGTTCATCGAGGGTCGCGAGCTGCCCGGCATCGCCGCGTTGCGCGCTGGCCACAAGTTCGGCTGAGAGAGCGAACACACCCACCCGCGGGAGAGGACAACGGATGCGTCGACCCACGATCGTCGGCAATTGGAAGATGAACACCACCGGAGACGAGGCCGTCGCCCTCGCATCCTCGGTCGCCGAGCTGGCCCGCGAACACGCAGGGCGCACCGATGTCGGCGTGGCACCACCCGCGCTTTGGCTCGATCGCGTGCTCCGAGCCCGCAGTGATGCCCCGCTGCTCGTCTACGCACAGAACGCGTCGCAACACTCCAGCGGCGCATTCACTGGGGACATCTCCTGCGGGATGCTCGTCGATCTCGGCGTCGATGGCGTGATCGTCGGGCACTCCGAGCGGCGACACGTCTTCGGCGAGTCGGACGACACGATCGGCGACAAGGTCCGTGCAGCACGTGCAGCCGGACTGCACGTGATCCTCTGCGTCGGCGAGCAACTCGACGACCGCGACGCCGGACAGACCTGGGACGTCGTTCGTCGGCAACTCGAGACCGGAGCCGCCGGGCTCGACGACGCGACCGACCTCGTGATCGCGTACGAGCCGGTGTGGGCGATCGGTACCGGCCGGACCGCGACGCCGGAGCAGGCGCAGGACGTCCACGCGCAGATCCGCGCATGGCTGGGGCAACGCTTCGGCGGCGCTGCCGGGGCGGCGACGCGGATCCAGTATGGCGGATCGGTGAAGGCCGCCAACGCCACCGGACTCCTGGGAATGCCCGACATCGACGGCGCTCTGGTCGGCGGGGCGAGCCTCTCGGCCGACGGGTTCGGTCCGATCGTCGCGGCTGGTTGAATCGCCCGCCCGCGCCCAGCCGTCACCCGGGGTCGGAGCCCCCTGTCGCGCTCGTGTGTCGGTGGCTGGCTGTCCCGTTCGTGCTGAGGAGCGCCGTCAGGCGCGTCTCGAAGCACCCTGCGTGCACCATCTCTGCGAGACAGAGGCTTCGCCTCTTCCTCGGGGCGAACGGTCGGGTGCGATGGGTCGATGCGCACCACCGCCGGAGCGGCCTTTGTACTTGCCCCTTCAGCGGGACTCTGCTTATAGTGCCGCGCCCTGCCCCCGGGCCCGCGGGCTCAGGCTGGTAAGCTCGTGAAAACACGACGAATCGAGCCATCCGGCACCGGACTCCTCAGGTTGTCATGACCATCGCGTTCACCACGATCTACATCCTCAACTGCTTCTTCCTGATGATGGTCGTCCTGCTCCAGGCGGGGCGAGGCGGCGGCCTGTCCATCGGGGGTGGCGGCGGCTCGGCCACCGTCTTCGGGAACCGGGGCGCGGCGACCTTCCTACAGAAGCTCACCGTCGGATCGGCTGCGCTCTTCATGGTCCTGAGCATGGTGCTCGCTCACCTGTCGTCCGGCCGTTCGGCCGTCGATGACGGAATCTTCGTCGATCCCGACACGACCGAGACGCTCGGTGCGGCCGGCGAGGAAGGCGCGACGTCGAGCACTTCGACCACCGGCGCAGAGGAAGAGGCGCCGGCAGAAGAGGCGGCACCGGCAGAAGAAGCGGCACCGGCAGAAGAGGCAGCGCCCACGGGCGAATCAGCACCGGCAGAAGAGGCAGCGCCGGACGAAGAAGCAGCGCCCTCGGACGAGGCCGCGGCGGGTGACGAAGGCGCGACGACGGAGTGACCTGACCCCGGCGGAACGGCGCTCAAAACCTCTTGACCGCCCGGAAGGAGCCGGGTTATCAAGCCGTCCCGCCTGAAACGGCGGATCCCCACGCGAGAGTGGTGGAACTGGCAGACACGCAGGATTAAGGTTCCTGTGCCTGATAAAGGCGTGCGGGTTCGACTCCCGCCTCTCGCACTGGCCCCGGTCACCACGGACCGGGGCTTTCGTTTTCGTGCGGGGGTGCCGCGCTGGGCGAACGGGTTGCCGTCGGCTCGACGAAGAGTAGGATTGGCCGGCTTCGTGCCCCCTGACACCCGCCCAACATGCACGACCGGAAGCACGTCCTCGCGAACCTCGACCTGGTGAAGGCGAAGACCGCCGCCCGGAAGGTCGAATTCGACTTCGACGCAGTGGAACAGCTCGCCGCCGATCGACGGCGAGCCATCGGCGATTTCGAGTCCCTGCGCGCCGAACAGAAGCGCGCCAGCGAGAGCATGAAGACGCTCACACCGGGCAGCGACGAGTTCATCGGTCGACGAGGCGAGCTCAAGGAGATGTCTCAGCGGGCGAAGCAGCTCGAGGAGCAGAAGAAGTCGGTCGAAGCCGAGCTCGACGGCGTACTCCTCACGCTGCCGAACCTGATCGACGACGTGGTCCCCGTCGGGGACACCGAGGAAGACAACGTGCTGCTGCGCAACGTCGGCACACCCCCGAACTTCGACTTCGACGTCGCCGACCACGTAGCCCTCGGCGAGAAACTCGGCATCCTCGACCAGGAGTCGGCAGGCCGGGTCGCGGGCGCCCGTTTCGCATTCCTCATCGGTGCCGGCGCGCGCCTCGAGCGGGCCCTCACGTCGTTCATGCTCGACCTCCACACCCGAGAGCACGGATACGTGGAGATGCTCCCCCCCTTCCTGGTCAACGCCGACGCGATGATCGGCACCGGGCAGCTCCCGAAGTTCGAGGCGGACCTCTTCCGGGCCGGTCCTTTCTACCTGATCCCGACGGCCGAGGTTCCGGTCACGAACTACTATCGCGATCAGCTCCTTCCAGAGCTGACCGAGACGAAGAACTACTGCGCGTACACGCCGTGTTTCCGCAGCGAGGCGGGCAGCCACGGAAAGGACACCCGTGGGCTGATCAGGCAGCACCAGTTCGACAAGGTGGAGCTGGTCAAGTTCACCCGTCCCGAGGAGAGCGACGCCGAGCACGAGCTGCTGACCAGCCACGCGTGCACGGTGCTCGATCAGCTAGAGCTTCCGTACCGGGTCGTGGAGCTCTGCTCGGCCGACGTCGGCTTCGGCGCCGCGCGCTGTTTCGACATCGAGGTCTGGATCCCGTCGCAGGAGCGCTATCGGGAGATCTCGTCGTGCTCGAATTTCGGGGACTTCCAGGTGCTTTCACCCATTTTTGGCACTTTTTTGTTAGCTTTTCCCGTTTTCCCCGTTCTCGCCCATTTGGGACGAAAAACGTCAAAAAACGACCAAATTTTCGACAAAAAACGTGGA
>CAZFPM010000145.1:12460-15280 GCA_964520965.1 uncultured Myxococcales bacterium | reverse complement strand
GCCCGCGCGACCAACTCCTTGCCGGTGCCGGTCTCTCCGGTGACGAGGACCGGAACGTCGAGGCGCGCGAGCTGCATCACGTTCTCGAACACGACGGCCATCTTCGGATGCAACCCGATCATCCCACACAGCGCGCCCTGCCGAACCCGCCGTTCTCGCTCCACGACATCGTGGCGCCGCTCCACGACCTCCGCCATCGCTTCGACGTGTTCCGTCGGCGCCGACCGATCGATACGGTACAGCTCCTCACCTTCGACCCTGATGACGAGGCCCCACGCGACCATCGGGCGCAGCACCGTCTCGACGTCCTGCACGTGCCGGCCGGTCAGAAACACCGCTCGCTGCAGTGTCAGTCCCTCCGGCGCGTCCAAGAGCTCGGCGACGAGGCGCAACCGAAGGGGTGACCCCATCGACTCTCGGATTGTCCGCGCATCTACGGCCAACGCAATCTCCCTCTAACGCGACGGGGACAACACTAGGACGCGATGTCGGCTCAGGCAAGGAGGCGCCTCGCGGCACGACCCCGATCGGCCGCCCCGGGCCTACACCGCCACGGCCATGGGCGCGATGAAGTCGTCCGAGCGCGCTCCCCACGATTGGAGCACGCGGACCAGGGTCGCAGCGCGTTCCGGCGAACCCGCGTACGTCTCCAACACCGACCACTCGACGCCGACGCGAAGCTCGGCCACGACGTCGCTCCCGACGAAGGCGCAGAGCTCGTCGGTCACCGGGTCGCCGAGGTCGAGAGGCAACCGCACCTCTCCGGGCGGCGGACAGGGCGCGGCGATGTCCGACAGCCCGCTCACCACCAGGTCGATGACGTTGAACTTGTTCCTCGGCCGCGCTGGACCGACGGTGTACGGGTCGAAGTGGTACGCGTCGCCGGTCATGCGCACCAGGCGCGTGATCTTCATGCGGATCTGCTCGCGGACCAGGCGCTCCACGTCTGCGTGGGACAGCACGCCGATCTTCACCAGAGCCTCGCCCTGGCGAATCTGCTCCCGCATCTGGAAGTTCCGAGCCCAGCCGAACTCGATCGGCGTGATCACGCCCCGCTCCAGCAGGAAGCGGCCGAAGGTCTCGTTCGACATGCGGGTGTCCACCCAGACCGGACGGCCGCCGCGGAAGTACACCACCCGCCGACGCGGGCCGGAGCCGACATAGAGCACCCCGGAGAGCTCCTGACGAAGGATCGACAGCAAGAGGCCGGACATCACGCTCGGGTTGGCGGTCCCGCGGGTCGCGATTCCGTCGATGCTCTCCTCGGTGCCTTCCACGCCGAAGATCTCCTCCGGATCGATCGGTCGGTAGCACGCGCCGACGTTACCGAGTCCGGTCAGGCCCGCGTGATAGGGCACCTCGACGCCGTGGTTCGTCACGAACACGATCCGCGTGCTCGGACGTGCCGTACGGATGACGCGAGCCAGACGCTCCGGGTCGATGTCACCGAGCAGCGTGTCGATGACGACGACCGTGGGGTCGACCTCGTCGAGCAGCCGCATCGCCTCGAGGCCGGACATCGCGAACCATGCGTCCCAGCTGCGGCGCGCGATCCAGAGCTCGAGCTCCTCGCGTTCCGCGACGCTGACGCCGACGACCAGTGCTCTTTCGTGTTTGGGGGGGGTCATGGTGTTCTCCGTGGGGATTCCGGACCGGTCACTGGATGCGAGCGAGGCTCGTCAGCAGGTCGAAGGTGATCCTACGTGGAGAACAACGGCCCCCGACGGCGCGAGTTTAGGAGCTTCCCCACAAAATGCCCGCCGGGCCAGACTTCGAAGTCTCGCCTCGGCGTGAATCTGTAGGAAAGCTCTTAGGCCTTTCGACGATCCTGGCCGAGCTGAGACATCGGGGACGCCGGACGTAATCCGGACGTCGTCACGGGCTCGGCGGTTCCCAGCGGTCGAGGATCATCCGTAGATGCCCGATCGGCGACTCGATCTCGACCCCGACCGGCAACCGCCGCTCGTCGAGCGAGAACCACCCCACCCCGAGTCGTTCCGGCTCTCCGCTGACGATGTACACCGGCGGAAGGTCGACGATCTCGTCGGCGTAGGGTGTCGGGTGGTGCGACGCGAGCACCTCACGCTCGAACTCGATCTCCGCCACCTCGATCATGCCCAACTCGGTGTAGACATCGGTGTGGCCGATGACGCGGCCGGTGAGCCGACTCAGTTTCCAACCATCGAAGACGTGATAGACGTACTCGCGTCCCACGCTGAGATCCCGGCTCCGGAGATCGACCATCCAGGAGATCGCGTCGTGGATGTCGCTCGGCGTGTACCGGCGGGAGCGGTCGGTCCGGCCCTCCCGCGTGCGCGCCACATCAGTGTGGAAGTGCTCGCGGTCGTACGTCACCTCGTACTGGCGCCACAGACCCCGCTCGTCGATCTCCTTGGTCGCCGACAGAGGCAGGCCCGTCGTCGGAGAGACATAGGTCGTCGCCGTGTCGTGCATCGAATACACGGCGCCGAAGAGCCCGACGCTCATCGCCAGACCCTCCATCGGGACCGCGATCCCCCACTCCTCGGTCTCGATCGGGTGTCCGAGCGCGATCGCGCACCGGGCGGCCTCTGCTTCGAGGATCTCGATCGAGTAATAGAGCTCTTCGCCGCCCCACCTGTAGCGCTCCGCCCAGTCGGCGGCCGGAAGCGACGGCTCGTCGGCCCACGCGGCCCCGCCACCCAGGGCGGTCCAGGACAGCAACACTGCGAACGCGACCGGGCGGCTCAAGGACACGAGCATTTTGTCGGGGGAAACGGGTCGGCGGGGTCATGATACCACCGACGGCAGTGGTTCACAGACGGCAGTGGGTCACAGACG
>CAZFPM010000145.1:0-12360 GCA_964520965.1 uncultured Myxococcales bacterium | reverse complement strand
TCACAGACGGCAGTGGGTCACAGACGACAGTGGGTCACAGACGACAGTGGGTCACAGACGACAGTGGGTCACAGACGGCGGTGGGTCACAGACGGCAGTGGGTCACAGACGGCGATGGTACACAGACGGCAGTGGTTCACAGACGCAGACGCGTCGGCGATCTTCATCCGGCGCCCGGCCGAGGGCGACGTCAGTCGAGAATCAGGGCCCGGAGCATCATCGCGTTGACGTCCGGGTTCTCGTATTCGACGTCGTCGATCGACTTCACCCCCATCGCCACCCGGAGCGAGCTCAGCAGCACGACGGCCTCGGATTGCTTGAGCGTGTCCGGGTCGACGAGCTCCTGATCGACGAGCAGGCCTCGGCTCTCCATCTCGGCGAGCGTCGTGCTCTCGAGTCCGCCGGCGTGCTGAGGTGCGGAGTACCAGTATCCGCCGCGGCTCCAGAGCAGGGTCGCGTCGGACGTCTCGACGCACAGGCCATCCGAGAGCAGGATTCCGTCGTCGTACCCGGCCTGCTGGGAGAGCCGGCGCGACGTCCGCGCCCAGTGACGGCTGACCGTCTTTCCGTAACGCCCGAGCATCGGATGGGGGACCGAGCTGACCTTCATACGGAAGCCGCGCCAGTACTCGGATTCCGCGGGCGGGTCGAAGTCGCCCAGCGTGACGTAGATCTCCGGGCTGCCGTCCCTGGCGGAGGGAAACGCGTATATCCGCATCACCGCCGAGCGCATGATCTGTGCAGACCTCAGCGGCTCGTTGAGCGGCCCGTCGAGGTACTCGCCGGAACCGATCCACGGATAGCCGCACCGCTGAGCGGACAACACGAGCCGATCCAGGTGCCGGTTCAGGTAGAGCGGCACGCCCTTCCGGACGCGGATGGTCTCGTACAGTCCGTCACCCTGGAGGAGCGACCGGTGGGCCGGGTCGAACCGCACCCCTGCGACGGGGCTGCCGTTCCGCCAGGTCTTCACCGTCATCCATTCACTCCGGGACCTACCTCCTCTTCGCAGCCGGACAATCCGGTCAGCGCGTGCAGCACTCGGTCGATCTCGAGCCGCGCGATGTCGCCTGGAGCGACCAGCCCGCGTGCTGCCTCATACGCCATTTCGGCGGTGCTCAACAAGGGGTCGTCTCGACGATCGTCGCGATCCGGCAGAACCAGCCGAAGCGACGAGCGTTCTTCGGCGACGGGCGTCATCTCGATCGGGAACGTCTCGACGATGTCCCTGACCGCCGTCTCGACCACGCTCGGCGCCGCCACGCCGAAGACGTCGACGTCGGCCGGCGCCGAATCGAGCCACTCCGCGGGCGCACCCGGAAAGCCGGCGAGGGGCACGCCGGCCACGCAGAGCGGGACGATCACGTGATCCTCGTCGTCGTGCCCCTCTTCTCCACGCACCCGCAGGGCGATGGCGCCGGAGCCCGACGGAACCGTCGCCACCCAGAGACCGCACGCGAGCCGCCGCTGCCGCGGCCCCGCTGCAGCTGCGCCGTCGGCGACGAATCTGCGCGCCTCCTCCTTCGGGTTCAGGCAGCGACCGAACGCCGCCTCCACCGCTTCGACGGACAGGGCGTCCAGACTCACGTTCGCCGCGTCTTCCGCGGGGAAGAAGCACGGCACGAGCTGCACGTCGAATGCATCGTGCGGACTCAGCAGCCACCGGCGCTCGACGGAGGGCGCGCCGAACCCCTGGATCAGGCCGCGCCCGCTCGGAAACCCGTAATGCACGACCCAGCGGACAGCGTCGCCGGGACCGAACGGCGCGTCGCATTGCTCGCAGCGGCCGTCGAGAGCCTCCGGCGCCATCGTGAGCAACGACTCGAGTCGACGACACGTCAACGAGTGGAACGGCGTCGCGCTGTAGTAGCGCCGGATACCCTCGAGCCCGCACGCCGAACAGTGAGCCTCGATGTCCCGCATCCACGCCACGTGCGGACGTCCGCCCGGACCGGGCGTGAAGACCAGGCCGATCCCCTGACTACTCAACCTCGAACCCCGGCGTGTCAGGGGGGTTGGATTGCGTCTCGGCGTCCATCACGTCAGCGAGGTACCCCGTCGATCTCGATCGCCTGATCGGTACAGTCTCCCGCACAGCCCGCGGGCCGGAAGCCGATCTCGAAGAGCCCCGACCAGTGCTCCGAGTCGGTGAACGCCCCCGTCACCGTGAAGTCCTCGGCGCACGGACCCGGCAGGGTGGCCGTCGCGAAGAACGTGCCGTCGTCGTCGATCTCCCCGCTCAATGGAATCGACTCCGTCGACAGGAAGCCGCGCGTGAATCCGTTGACCGTCAGCGCGGTACCGCTGTCGATGAAGGTCAGGTTGCTGGCCCCATAGGTTACGAAGTCCGAGAAACACGAGTAGGCGACCACGGGATCCAGGTCGAAGAAGCCGCTGTAGTCGACGCCCTCTCCGCCATCGTCGATCACCGTCACCCGGCCGGTCGTCGTCCCCTCCAGGGCCGGCTCGCCGTCGTCCTCTACGGTCAGACGCACCTCGTACGTGCCGGGTGCGTCGTAGGTGTGCGACGTGACCGGTGACGACGACGGCGTCCCGAGTACACCGTCGCCAAAGTCCCACCGATAGCGCGTGACCGCCCCGACGCAGGCATCGGTGGAGGTCCCGGCGTCGAAGTTGGTGGAGGCGTCGACGATTCCCGGTGACGGATCGGAGTCGAAGGCCGCGGTGGGCGCGACGTTGGAGACCGTCACGAAGACCGACGAGCGCCCGGTCGCCCGCTCCGAGTCCTCGACACGGAGCACGACCTCGTACGTTCCCTCGCGCTCGTACTCGTGTTCGACCTCGATCCCCGGAAGGCTGGCGCCATCGCCGAAGTCCCAGAAGAAATCCATGTCGTCGATGCCGTCTGTGTCATCGACCGTCAGAACACCGGTGAACAAGACCGTCTCGCACTCGTCGACGGCGAACGAGTCCGCATCGATGATCGGTGAGGGCGGCACGTTCGGACGCTCGAACACGTCGATCTTGTGGCTCGGCGAGTCTCGCCAGATCTCGTCGCGGTCGCGTACGCTCGCCACGACGTCGAAGCGTCCCGCCTCCGCGTAGACGTGGGTCGGACGGGTGTGGATCGGGAAGAACTCCAGCTCCCCGGTCGTCTCGCCGTCCCCGAAGCTCCACTGAACCGCCTGTAGCGCCCCGAGTGTGTCGTCGTCCTGGTCGTAGCTCTCGGTCGCGTCGAACTCGACCTCGTCGCCGACGAACGCCTCGCTCGGGCCGGTCACGACGCCGACCGGCGGGGCCAGGACGTCGACCTCGAGCACGTCGATCGACTCGACACCGTCGGTGTCGACCACCGTCAACTCCAGCCGGTAGGGCCGCCCCTCCCACTCGGGATAGGCATATCGCAACACCTGCCCGGCATGCTCTGGCTCTTCAGGCACGCCGGTCGACCAGCGCCAGTCGACCACACCGACATCGTCGTCCGAGCCGCGCCCGTCCCACTCCTCCTCGTCGCCGAGCACGACCTCGAAAGGTCCGGCGATGAGCGCCTCGGGCGCCTCGTTGTCCTCGACGAGGTCGACCGTCAGCGTGTCGGATCCGGAGGCCCCGGCATCGTCCTCGACGGTCAGCGTCACCGTGAAGACACCCGGGTCGGGATACGTGTAGTCGATCGACTCCCCTTCGAGCTCGACGCCGTTGCCGAGCTGCCACCGCCAGGCCACGACCGCGCCGTCACGATCGTGTGACTCCGACCCGTCGAACCGAATCGGCTGCCCGGCGACCGAGGAGATGTCGTCGCCCGCGACCGCGATCGGTGGCTCGTTCGCGGTGACCTCCGCCGTCGACTCCGAGTCGGCGTCCGTCGCGTCTTCGAGCGGCGCGATGTCGCGGCCACCGGTGTCGCGCGGACCGGCGTCCCGCGTCACGTCTGTAGGCGTGCCGACGATGCCTGGCGGGCCGGAGTCGCCACACGCGACGAGCCCGACGATCGCGATCGCGGCGATCAGCAGGCATGTCGACGGGGGGCGGGTCATCGGCTCTTCCTCGCGGCCTCGGAGTTGGCGGACCCGACCAGGGTATCAGTCAGTGATCACGATCGGAATCTCGTCGGTCAGCCGAATGACGTCGCTGTACCCCGTTCCGTCGAGACCCAACTCCGTCAGCCCATATCCCACCAGCGTGTGACTCGCCTCAGGGTCGAAAGGCACGGATCCACAACGGCTGAGCAGCGACTCGTGGTCCGCGGCGCTCCACGGGAACGCACGACGCACCGCCTCGGTGGTCCGGAAGGTCCACTCGTGCTCGGGGCCCTCTCCCGGACAGAGTCCCAGGTAGGTCCAGAGCTCACCGTCCTGGTGAACCGCCATCGGGAAGAAATCGTTGAAGTGCCGCACCCGGAAGCTCAACGGCGCCGCGCAGACGTTCGTCACGTTGTAGCTGACCAGGAAGTCCTCCTCCTTGAAGTCGAAGATCAGGCTCTCGGCGAGGATCTCCCAGCGCAGGCAATCGCTCGTGCCGACCCGCCACAGCTCACCGACGCCCACGTCGCGGATGTCCGCGGCGTCCATCGTGTCCGAGGCGCCCGGGTCGCCGCCCGGATCTTCCGATGCGTCCGGAAGCTCCGGCCCCGAATCATCGTCGACCTCTGCGGTGTCACCGGGCGGAGCGTCGACCGCGGGGTCACTCGGCGTCGTGTCCAACGGTGGGCGGGTGAACCCGTCTTCGACGATCGTGTCGACCCGCAGCGCGTCGGCGTCTTCGGCGGCATCGCCTTCGTCGGCCGAGTCGTCGGTGTCGGTCGCATCGGCGTCGGCGTCTTCGGCGGCATCGCCTTCGTCGGCCGAGTCGTCGGTGTCGGTCGCGTCGGCGTCGTCGGTACCGTCGACGGTGACGTCCGCTGGGCCGCCGGTGCGGGCCGCGTCGTCGCGCCCGCCGGCTGCCGGCGAAGACGACCCGCTGCACGCAGCGAGCGCGAGCGCACCGAGCACGAGCAACAAGCGAGGCATCATCGTCTCCTCCGCCGCAATGCCACGACACACACGATCAGCCCCAAGCCCCCCACGGGACTGGCTGACGCCGACGCGCAGACCCGACCCCGCCGTCGACCGGAGTCCGACTCCCCGGAGTCGTCAGCGGCCGCGTCGACGTCCGCCGACGGACTGTCGAGCGCCGCGTCGACGTCCACCGACGGCGCACCGCTATCGCCCGCGTCGGGCGCCGGCTCCGGCGGGTCTTCGACCGGCGTGAATCCACCGCTGTCGACGACGCCGACGCCGGTGTCCTCCGGCTCCCCGTCATCGGGTACGCAGATGTCGAGGGTGTCTCCGGTGGTCGCGGGCAACGACTGGCACTCCCACCGAATGGGCTCCGTCGGGCAGTCGTCGTCGGTCTCACAGAACTCCGTGCAGAACCCCTCCGAGTAGTCGGCTACGGTGAAGATGCAGATCCCGCCGCAGACATAGGCTTCGCGTCCGCAGAGATCGCCGAACGTGCCCCGTTCCTCCTCGCAGAGTCGCACCGACCCGAAGGCGGCTTCGTAGGTGGCGCAGTACTCCCCATCGCGACACGCGTCGTCGTCGTCGCACTCGTGTCCGTCCGCCACCGGGTATTTCGTGCACAAGCCGAGCTTGTCGTCCGCTGCGAGAGACGATTGTTGAGCATTCGGAAGCAGGGCGAACACCATCGTCGCCAGCCCGTCGGGCTGGGAGCCGTCGACCACGGGGTTCGGGTGTCCCAGCCCGAGAAAATGGCCGACCTCGTGCACGACGACCGACGCCGGGTCGACCTCCAGGTTCGGGTCGACCCCGAACTCGTAGTCCGGAGTCACGAAGGTGTTCGCGCCGACGACCCAATCGAAGTTGACGTCATTGAACCTGATGTCGACTCGAGGTCCATCGTCGCCGAACACATCGATATCCGTCGCTCCCGCGGCCGCGCTGCCATAGACCCATGCCTCCGGATCGCTGACCCAGCCGATCACCTGCCGATCATCGACCGCGAACGGTGTGTCGGCGACGCCGATGAAGTCGAGCTCGGCGTAGGAACAGGGCACCCGATTCCACTCGGCGAATGCGGCCTCGACCACTTCGACGAGGCCCTCGGTGTCGAGGTGCCGGGCGGGTTCGGGTCGGAGCGAGACCGGCAGCGGGAACCGATGGTCCGGCCAATCGGCGATGTTGTGCTCCCAAGCGTGTGCGCGCTGGGGCGATACGCCGACGCACAGGGCGACGAACAACGTCGCGACGGCCGCCCGACGCAGCGACTCGGTCACGGGATCACCGGGGCGACGAGGGTTCGCAGCTCGTCCAACGTTCGGGGCACGACGGGCGGTGGCCCGGTCGTCGTCGGCAGGAGCCCTTCCTGATCGCCTCGAATCCATCGCCCTCCTTCCTCGCGCCAGACGCCCTGCTCCAACCCGAAGGGGATCCAGGCCGGCCGAGCGTCGCCGAACGGGGCTGTCGGCAACGGCTCGAGGAAGAGCACCACGCGTTCGCCCATCCGCATCGCCGGCATGCCGGGAACGACCGTGCGGTAGTCGCCGGCGGCACCACCGGGGACCCGGATGACCAGCTCCTCGGCCGGTGCCCCGAGCAACACCTCCTCGACGGCGACGACATACTCGGTGAAGACGCCGGGCCCGATATCGTGGGTCGCCGCCTGGACATCGATCACGGTGCCGACGACCACGGACGATGCCCCGGCGGCGAGCTGCTCGTCGGTCAGGGGGACGACGGAGGTCGCGTGCGCGACGCTCGCCGCGAACAGAGCGACGGCGGCGACGGCGATTCGCATCGGAATCACCGCTTCCGCCTGCGGAGCAGGAGAGCGCCCACAGCGGTGAGGAGGGCAACGAAGCCCGACCGCGGGCCGGCGGAGACGGCACATCCGCAGCCACCATCGCCGCCTTTGGACAGGAACTCGAACGCTTGAGCCAGCCTCCCCTCCCGTCCGTCGGGGCCGCGAACGACCAGGTCGTATGCCCCGGCGCTGTCGAAGAGATCGCCCGGCACGAAGGACCGGAGCGTGGTGGGTCCGTCCAGCGCGGCGCTCGGCAGCGGGCGGCCGCCGAGCGTGACGGTCATGTTGTCGACGAAGTTGTCCCCGATGATGACGATGTCCTGGGATTCGCCGAGGTCGGTCTCGTTCGGCGTCACGCTGCGGACGGTGATCGGTGGAAGCTCCGCATCGCGGAGAACGACGCCGTCGGTGTAGGCCACCTCTCCGAAATCGCCGCTGACGACCACGCTGTAGACCCCCGCCTCGAGGGCCCCACCTTCGAGCGTGCCGGTCGCCGTGTCCCCGTCATCGAGGACGTCGATGCCGTCGAGCGGCTCCGGGCCCACCCGGTATCGGTAACTCGGCCTGAACCCGCGCCCGGTGAGGGTAACCAGGATATCGTTCGAAGGATTGTCGCCGTCCTGTTCGACGAGGTCGATGCGCGGGGGACCGTCATCTGCGTCTGGGCCTCCCTCGCCGGAGTCCGGAGGGACCCCGGTGTCGGCGTCGCCGGTGTCCACGCCGCCAGCGTCCGGACTCGGACCACTGCCCGACGGAGTCCCGATGGTCCGAATGATCCAGTCGCCGGTGAGCCCGAGCGAGCTGCTCTGCCGCCAGCCGTGACTGGCGCCGGTTATCGGATCGATGGCCCATATCCAGTTGTTTCCGCTGTCGATCGTGCCGTCGTTGTCGCGGGCGATCGAGGGAAGCCCGTCGCGCCTGAAAGCGATGCCGACGCACCACGGTTGGTCGACGCTGATGCCCTCGGCCGTCAGGTCGAACTCGTTGAAGTCGTTGATCGACGACGTCACCTCGATGTCGATGAAGTCGCGCTCGAGCTCGCTCGGTGGGTTTCCGTTGCCGCCGGACGTCCAGAGCTTCAGGTCGACCTCGAGGGTGACGCCTTCGTCAGCACTCCCATAGAGGATCTGCATCGCGCCAAGGCGGATCGGGTAGTGGTCCTCTGGGGGGTTGAAACAGACCGCCGCCATCTCGTTCGCGATGAAGCCGGCCTGGAAGCCGGCCAGCTGGCCGTCTTCGAAGCCGTCGACCCGATAGGTCTCCGCGCGTCCGGGCGAGGCGGCGAGCGCGAGCGTCACCACCGCGATGAACGCCACGACTCCGGGGCGGTGGGCGGGCGTCTTCATGGCTGATACCGTGCTGGTCCGGGAACGCGGCCCCCGACATGGGGCGGCCGACTGATGATAGGAGGGGGGCCGAGTGCTGTCAAAGCGGCACCCCGGGCCACGCAGGGCGGTCAAAAACACCGGCCCATCCCCCATCAAGGGCGAGATCCTATCTCGCCCCCGGCGCGCAGAGCCGGTCTCGCCCCCGGCGCGCAGAGCCGGTCTCGCCCCCGCTCGCAGAGCCGGTCCACACCCCCGAGCCAACCCAAGACCCGCGACTGTGCGATCCCCCTGCCGGGCCACGGCGTCGCGTCGTACGGGCAAAAACGGGAGACCCCGGCTGGCGGCTCGAAGGACTCGCGGTCCGACCTGAAAACCGCACCAGCCGGGGCCGGTGGTGCCTGGGATGATCTAGCGTCTGCGGCTCACGCTGCTGTCGCGCTTGAGGGGCCTCGGGGCCCGCCTCGAGCCGAAGTCGCCGACGCACCAGCGCAGCCTGCTAGATAGACACCACCTCACCGGTCGTGTTGGTACAGCTAGACACTGGATCACCTCCTTGTTCGGCAAGTCGGGGTGGGTTGCGGATTCCCATCCGCGCGTACGACCTTGCTGCCGTGGCATCAGCCGTCGCTGTGGCCGCATTCGCGACCGCGACCCGAGCGGTGTCACCCGGGTAGCCGGTGAATCGCCAACTCACCATCGGCCACCACCGACAATAACGAACACGCCGCACGCCGCAAGCCTGTTCCGACGGCGGCGGCCGGTCAGCGGCGACGCTTGCGGGGGTCTTTCACCGGCACGTCGGGCAATGCCGGCGCGGGCCGACCGCCGACGAGGTAGTCGGCCAGCAACGCCTCCATCGACGCGTCCCGCGCCGAAATCTCGCCGTCGTTCAGATAGGACTCGAGAAGCCGGTCGATGTCGCACTTCGGCGACTCGGCCGCAGTCGGCTCAGGGTCGGACGGAGCTTCCGGTGCATCGTCCGCGGTCGATTCGGATTCCGGCCCACTGTCTCGGAGCTGGTCGATGAATCGGCTGAGCATTCCCGACCGCGGCGCCTTGGCGGCCGGATCCGGATCGCCTTCCAAGGCCACATCCACCGGATGTTCGGAGAGGTCTCGAAGAAACTCGTCGGCATCCGCCGAAGGAAGCGCGACGGTGTCCTCGTACTCGTCGAATTCGTCGTCGTCGACGTCCGGCTCCGGGTCCGTGGGCGGCGGCGGCTTCGCGGGGTCCGACACCGGCGTGTGCGCTGTGCTCGACGGGACGGTCCGGATGCCGGGCGACGACGTCTCTCGCAGCCCGTCGAACTCCCCCGGGTCGATGTCGTGGTCCAGATCGAACGAAACCGGGGGCAAGGGGACGAACGCCACCGGCGTCGCCTCACGGAAGTCGAAGGGAACCGCGGGTTGCTGCTCCAGCACAGCGCGGGGCCCGGAGATCTGGGTGCCCTGGCGTCCCCAATCCTCCCCCTCGAGCTTCCCGTCGAACATCTTCGTCGGCACGGGCTCCTCGAACGCTCCGTCGTCCCACGTGGCGCGGGGACCGCTCGATGCCGCGGTCCTGGACCCCCGTTGCTTGTCCTCCTTCGCGCTCACCTCGCCTCGGTCTTTGTCGGCCCGCATGTAGGTCACCATACACCCCAACCTCCCGTTGATCAGAACCTCCCGTTGATCAGTAATTTTGCGGAGATCGGGTTGCGCCGACACCGCACCGGCGCGGCCTGGAACAAGAGACGCCCGTCGTGGTCAACTCCCTGGCGGCGCCGCGCGATCGGGTCGGCAGATCAGTCGGATCACGACGAACGCGACGAGCAGGACCCCTCCGAATCACCCACAGGCGCTTGCGCCGCGCGATGCGCGCCAGGCGCTCTCGTTCCATCAACGACAGGGTCGACTGACTGACTGACTCCAGCTGGCCCGCCATCACGGCGCGCGGGGAGCCCCCGTGGAGTCGTTGTCGTAGGGGACCTGAGACATCATCGACGTCGAGGTCAGGGCTCGGGCTCGGGGCCGGCCAGGTGTGCCCTGATCTTCTCGAGCAGGCGCGGAAGCTCGATCGGCTTGGGCTCGAAGTCATCGAACCCCGCCGAGACCACGGCGTCTCGCATCCCGTCGAACTGGTAGGCGGTCAATGCGATCAGCGGGATGTCCTGGGTGCGCTCGTCCCGACGCAGCCATTGCGTGGCTTCCCAGCCGTCGACCTCGGGCATCGCGAGATCCATCAGGATCAGATCCGGGCGATGCTCGCGTGCCAACGCGACGGCCTGTCGTCCGTCTTCGGCCGTCACGACCTCGTAGCCTTTCCGGGACAGGCGGCGCGACAACATGTCCCGAGAGAGGTCGTCGTCCTCCGCGATCAGGATCTTTGGCACACCACCTCCGGTTGCCCTCAGCCGTCGTCCTCGCCGAGCTGGCGCTGGATCTTGGACAGGAGTCGCGGCAACTCGATCGGCTTGGTGTCGTAGTCATTACAGCCGGCGGCGAGCGCCCGTTCCTTCTCTCCGGCCATTGCGTGCGCGGTCAGCGCGATGATCGGGATTGACCGCGTCGCGGGGTCCTCCTTCAGGATCCGCGTTGCCTCCCACCCGTCGACCTCGGGCAGGCTCAGGTCCATGAGCACGAGATCCGGAGTGTCCTCGCGGGCCCGTTCGATGGCCTCGCGGCCGTTGACGGCGATCACGACTTCGTACCCCTTGCGCTGCAGGCGCCGGGTCAGCATGTCGCGATTCATCTCGTTGTCTTCGACCAGCAGTAGCTTCATCACGTTGGTCTCACTCGCTGGGACGACCCACGATGTTCATCAACTGGCGTGTCACCGCTCGACCTACCTCGGCGAGCAGGCCTTTGAGCGCGTGGTCTCCCTTGCTGACCAGGTCGTGGACACCTGTGCTGAGGCGCATCCTGTCGTGTTCGGTCAGTTCCTTCGATGTCACCACGACCACTGGGACTTGGGCCCACTCGGGGCGGCCGCGTAGGCGGGCGACGAACTCGAACCCGTCCATCTCCGGCATCGCGAGGTCCAGAAGAATCACATCCGGCACGCTTTCCGACAAGGACTCCAATCCCGACAGGCCGTTCTCGGCTTCGCGAACCTCCCAACCCTGCCTTGACAGCACCCGCTCGACCACCATGCGAACCGAGCGATCGTCGTCGACGACGAGCGCGACGGAGGTCCGACCCTTGGCCCGGTAGTTCTCCGTAATCTCGAGCAGACGCTCGCGACCGACGGGTTTCGTCAGGTGGTCGCCGATTCCCATTGCGAAGCCGACGCGCCCCTCGGCATCGTGCGACAGCATCACGACCGGCACCGCGCGCAGCTCCGGGTCGGCGTCCAGGGCCGTCAGCACCGACCACCCGCGCTCATGGGTCATCATCACATCGACGATGATCACGCTCGGTCGGATGCGGCGAGCGAGGTCCAGCCCCGACTCGCCGGAGTGGGCGGCGCTCACCTCGTAGCCCGCCGTGGTCAGGACCCGAGTCAGGAGCTCCCGAGCATCGGAGTCGTCCTCGATCAGAAGGACGCGACGCCACGGTAGCGCGGCCGAGATCTCCTCGTCCGAGGGCGGCCTGTCGCGAGGTTCGCTTACGGCCGGAAGGCTGCCGGTCGCCGGGCTCTCCACCGTGACGACCGTGCCACCGGTCACGTCCCGTACGTGCATCGTCCCCGGGGCGTCGCGTCGTCCCGGAGCGTCGAGCGGCAGGACGAAGCGGAACGTCGTGCCCTCGGCCGGGGTGCTATCGACGACGAATTCGCCTCCGAGCAGATGGCAGAAACGCTGACTGATCGTGAGCCCGAGACCGGTGCCGCCGAAGCGGCGAGTCGTCGACTTGTCGGCCTGTCCGAACGGCTCGAAGATGTGCTTCACCTCGGCGGCGGTCATGCCGATGCCGTTGTCGCTCACCTCGAACTGGATACGACCGTCGGCGGCGGCCGCCACCGTCACCCGAACCTCACCGTTCTCGGTGAACTTCGTCGCGTTCTCGACCAGATTGAGCAGTATCTGCCGCAGCTTCGTTCGGTCGGTCTGGATCGGCTGGACGGCGGCGACCTGGATCGAGAGCGTATTTCCGTTGCGGGCGAGCAACGGCTCGACGGTGCGAACGACGCTGTCGACCACCTCGGGCACCGCGATCTTCTCGTAGAAGAGGTCGACGCGTCCGGCCTCGATCTTCGAGATGTCCAGGATCTGGTTGATCAGCGCGAGCAGGTGGTTCCCGGCGTCGTGGATGCGACGCAGGTCTCCGAGCACCTCGGCGAGCCCATCGTCCTC
>CAZFPM010000144.1:0-15566 GCA_964520965.1 uncultured Myxococcales bacterium | reverse complement strand
AAGCGGCGCCGAAGGAGCCCGACGCCGGGCGCAGGAAGCCGCGGACATGCGCGTCGCGCTGGAGCGCGACGACGTCCCCGTTGTCGTTCTGGGCGACGCGAACATGGACTGCCCACAGCAGACGGCACCGGAAGGGTGCGCAGAGGCCTTCGACGCGCTCGCCGGCGATGGATTCGTGACCTGGATCGAGCCGGTCCAACGCGCCGACACGACCTGCCGGACAGACCTGAACGACATGCTCGATCTAGTCTTCGCCGGCCGAGGCGCCGAGACCTGGGCGTGGGAGGTCGAGATCCTGAGCGACCGCCGCTACTGCACCCCCAACATGGCACGCGGCGCCCACTTTCCCATCCGCGCCCGCGCCACATGGTGACCGCGGACCCGATGGGGGCTGTGGGGCCAGACGTAGCCCGCCCGGTCGCGGGGTCGCTTCCGGCGCGCTACGCTGTGTCGGGTCGAAGTGACGGCCACCCCGAATTGTGTCGACCGATGCGCGTCTTAGCCTGTGCGATCCTGTGCCTCCTGGTCTCGGCGTGCGCGGCCGAACGCTCCGCGGACGCCGCGTCCGATACGCCGCCCGACGGCGTCCGGGACGGGGCCTTCGGAGACTCGAGCGCCGACCCCCAGCCGGAGGTTGGGCCCTCGGACGCGTCCGAGGGCCCGCAAGACGTGGGGGACGCCGATTCACCGGACACGATGCCGGGTGACACGACCGATGCGGAAGCCCCCGACGGCTCCGCCGACGCCAGTGGCGGTTCGGATGCCGACTCAGGTGCCGCGGACGCCGACACCTCGCCGCCGGATGCCGCGGACGTCGACTCCGGCGTCCGGGACGCCGACTCTAGTGCCGTCGACGGCGACACCGGTGCTGTGGACAGCGACTCTGGTGCCGTCGATGGCGACGCCGGTGGCCCGGACAGCGACACGTCACCGCCGGACGCCGCCGACGACGCGGGCCACGATATCGCGCCGCCGGTCTGCCCGGAGGTCACGCCGACTGCGATCGCCGAATACGGGCTGCCGACCGAGATCGGCCGGTACGAAGCCACGACGCGCGACGGGTTCCAGGACGACTACCTCTACGACGCGGGGGGCACGATCAAGGTCGGCGTTCGGCGCGAGTGGGGCGGCTCGGTGGTCTTCTTCGGGTTGACCGACGGCACCCCCGGGATGGGGCCGGCGAACACGATCGACGCCAACGACACCGGGCGCGAGCTCCAGGTCGCCTTCTACGACCCCGACCGCATCATGCAGGGGTGCGCGTGGAACGCCTCGTGCCGCTCGGGTGGGGTCGCCTGCCCGACGGGGATCCGTTACCTGGGCTGGAACCCGGTGCAGGGCGGCAATCGGTGCAACGTCGGCTCCGGCGTCGAGGGTCTGTCCCACAGCGGTGGGGTGATGACCGCGACGACGATTCCACGCCATTGGAACCCGGACTGGGACCTCTCGGAGTGCAGCGGTGATGGTTGCGGTGACCCCGGCCGTCGGTCGCGCCCGTCCGATGTCCGGGTGACCCAGCGAATGCGCTTCGTCAGCATGCACGTCGTCGAGTTCGACTACACCCTGGAGAATCTGTCCGACCTGGACCACGCCCCGACGAACCAGGAGCTGCCGACGTTGTACTCCAGCAACGGCCGTGGGGGCCCCGACCTCTGGCGTCTGTTCGACGCCAGCGGGCGCCACGTGCCGATCGACACGCCTACCTCGGGGAGTCTCGATGGCTTCTTCTACGAGAACTACGAGAGCCCGGGGCCCTGGTCGACGCTGCAGAACGACACGTCGGAGTACGGCGTCGGCCTCTTGCACGAGAACGGACTGAGCGCGTTCCAGGGGTGGCAACATCGCGGCGTCCCGTTCAACAACTTCCGCGGTCGGTTCGAGTTCGGCATCCCGGCGCGCGGGACAGTGCGGGCGCGGGTCTATCTGTTGATCGGATCGCTCGGGACGATCACGAGCGAAGCCGACTGGCTTCAGAGTCACCTGCCTCCGTTCGGCGCCGTCGACGCGCCCGCGGAGGGAGCCGCCTTCGACGGGACCGTGTCCGTGCAGGGGTGGGCGCTGGACAATCGCGGAGTCTCGCAGGTGTTCGCGCGGATCGACGGCGCCGTCGAGGTTCCGCTCACCTACGGGGACGCGCGCCCAGATGTCTGTCTCGTGTGGCCGGGCTACCCGGGCTGCGGCACCGTCGGATTCTCGGGTGAGGTCGACCTCCGAGCCGTGGCGGGCGGCGCCCGGTGTGCGCACGGAATCGAAGTCGTCGCCGTCGACGGCGACGGTAACGAGCGGTCGTTGGGGCACCGCTCGGTGCGCCCGCGCTGACACCGACCCGCCCCGCAAGCGGGCTGGCCCACGGGGAGGGTGGTCGTCTCCGGCTGGGAGTCGACCCGCTCTCAGAGGTCCGGACCGATGAACCCGTAGTAGCGGCCCATCCAATAGGCGAGGAGGTAGTCGCCGGGCATCTCGATCAGGGTCTCGCTCTCCGAGCATCCACCGATTCCGTACGGAGAGCGCCACCACAGGAAGCCCGATGGGCAGCGGTCTGCGACCGGAATGGGGTCGAGTGTCGCGTCGTCGCCGAGCCGGGCCGCACAGTGGCGCTCGTAGCGCTCGCTATGGTCGATGTTCGGGCGTGTCTTCCGCGCGGGGAACTGCCGCAACGAGCAGATGGCGGACTCGACGGCGTCGTGCGCCGGCCCGCTGCTCTCGGGCCCCAGCGCCTTGGTCGCGGCCCACATGAAGTCGAACCAGGCGTTCCCCTGGCGGTCGATGCTGCGCGAGCTGTCGTCGTGGTAGACCTCTGCGTCGAGCACGTCCTGCACGACCGCGCGGACCGCGGGGTCGCGCTCCACCTGAAGCAAGGTCCACAGGTTTGCAGAAACCATCGACAATCGGTTGAAGTTCGTCACGCAACCGTCTGTTCCTACGTAGAGAATCATCACCGGCAGTTTGTCGGTGTGATAGGGGTCGCCGGTTTCGAGAGGCCACGACATGCATCGGCCCGTATCCGTCTGTTGGAGCAGGCATTCTTCGTAGAAGTCGTGCAGGTCTTCGCGGCCCGTCACCTCGGCGGAGAACTTGACCCACGCCAGGGCCTGCGCCGCCAGGAATCCGGGGCTGTCGACCAGCGCCGTCGCGTAGAGTTTGCCGTGCTCGGTGACCCGTCCGTCCCAGTCGACGAAGGTCAGCTCGTTCTCCACCAGGTGCGTGCCGATCTCGTCGGCCAGCTCGGCCACCCAGCCTTGGATCTCGGGGTCGTCGACCAGGCGCCAGACCGCCGTCAGCGCCATCATGTGGCCGGCGTATTCGTCCTGGGAGACGTTGTCGAGGAAGCACCAGCCCGCAAACTCCTCGAGGCCGCAGTGGTCGGTGCTGCGGAACTCGGTGGCGTCGGGATCGTAGACGCTCGCGCAGCCGGCGTCGTCGATGCGCACCCAGCGTTCGTCGTCCTTCTCGACGTCTGGCACGTACGACATCGGGTCCGGGGGGCACGCGAGGCCGGGGAAGTCCGGCGGTCGCAGCGACCGCACCAAGATGCCCGGGACCCCAGCGATGCCCGCCCGTTGGCGCTCGGCATTCACCATCATCCGCACGGTCTCCAGCGCCTCGTCCGACCCCGTCACCGCGTATCGGAATGCCTGCGACGTCAGGTAGAGCGCGCTCCAGAGCCCGTCGTTCGCCCCGGAGTGCCAGGTCACCACGTCCTCCCAGGTCGCCTCGTCCACATCGCGCACGGGCGCGATGCAAGGCGGAGCCTCGCCCTCCGGGCACTCGACCTCTTCGGTGGCCAAGGACACGGTGGTCATCCAGCCCAACTCGGGGTGGATGTGCAGCCGCGTCGCGATCTCGTCGTAATAGGCGGCCTTGTCGGCGAGAGACACACCGGCGTCCCGGGGCTCGTCGGGGCACGTGCTCCAGACCGGGTCGCCGAGCCGCCAGGGGTCGACGCACGCCCCGTCCGCGCAGAGCTGCCCATGGTCGGCCATGCAAGCGGTGTCGACCCAGTCTCCGTCGACGCACGCACGGGCGATGTTCCCATCGTCGCTGCAGGTGACCGCGCCCTCGTCGCAGGGCGCCTCCGCGTCGGTGTCCGGAACGGCGTCCGCGTCCGGGGCGTCGCCACTGCCGTCGTCGACGTCCGCGCCACCGTCCGCGCTCGCGTCGGTCGCTCCGTCGGGGGTGGTGTCCGCAGTCGATGAGCCGTCGGGGGTGGTGTCCGCAGTCGATGAGCCGTCCGGCGTGGTCTCCGCGCCGCCGTCGCCTGCGCTGACGTCATCGACCACGTCGGCGGTGGCGTCGTGGCTGGTGTCGTCGACATCGCCTCCGTCGCCGCCCGGGCAGGCGAGCAACGAGACGGCGAACGGCACCAGGGCAAGGAGTCGGTGGTGCACGGCGAGTTCCCGGGGGCAGGGTGTTTCGAAGCGGACGCGCCACCCTGGGAGAAACCCGCTCGCGGGTCAACGCTACCGAGCCGCGACTCGGAACCCGGCGCGGTGTCGTCGACGCGCTGACCTGCTCCGCGCCGCCCTCAGCCGGCCGCCAGCGCTGGATTCTCGAGCCTGCGCGGTCGCGGTATCTCTCGCCCCGTGGTCGCCGCATGGCGCACTGCGTCATTTTTTCGGATTCGGGCTTGAAGCGATCCTGTCATCGAGGGTAGGGTTCCGCTCCATCGTCCCGTCCACGGCCTTCCGAATCACCACCCAGAGGCACCGTGCGTAGGGTCTGTCTGTTGTCGATCGCTCTGCTCACCATCTCGGCCGTTGCGGCTGGATGCGGTGAGGAGGAGACCTACGATCCGTTCGCCGAGCCGTGGGTCCAGGACGAGACGCCGCCTCGGCGCGGCCTCGAGACCATTCCCGACGAGCAGGGGTGGGCCCCCGGCACGAACGCCGGGGCCGGGGGAGACGAGGGGAGCGTCGCGGACGACGCCGGCACCCTGACCGATCCGGGCGCCGAGGATCCGAACCCCGGTGGATCGCCGCCCGAGACCCCGGTGGAGTTCCGCGAGCTCGGCGTGCCCCTCGACGGCGTAGACGCCCGTACCGACCACGTCGGGACCGAGCCCTGGATCTTCGACCGACCGCTGCCCGATTGCAGCGGCCGCTCTGGGACGATGGTCGCCGCCGTGCCCTACCAACTCGTCAACCCGGACACGGCGGACGTCGAGGTGCGGGTCGCCCTGAGGACGGCCGAGAACGGCGTGTCGCTCACCCTCCCGAGCGGCAGCCTCTTCGCGTTCGGACCGGGTGCCCTCGACGCTGGCGTCGCCACCTGCGCACGCGTCGGCGCCGTGACGGACGTCTTCTCCGGCGAGCTCGAAGGCCTGATCGTCCCGGGCTCCGGGTTCCTCGAGGTCGTCGTCGCCGCCGATGCGTCCGACGCCAACGGCTCGTACCAGCTGACCGTCTCGCGGGTCTACGACGAGTCGCCGCCCACCAGCGGCGGCTTCGGCAGCCCCGGCGACGACGGACGCTCCAGCGGCACGCCCGGCAGCGGTGCCGACTCCTCGGACGACCGCCCGTCCTCCGACCCCGTTCCCGACGGCTATCTCTGCGAAGACGTGTGCGCGTTCTCCTTCGACGGTCAGTGCGATGATGGTGGCCCGTCCTCGGACTTCGCCGTCTGTGCCTTCGGCAGCGACTGCACCGATTGCGGCCCCCGCAACCCCGCCGACGACCCGCACCCCGGCCCGGGCAGCGACTCCGGCACCTGCAGCGACACCTGCCTCTTCGCCTTCGACGGCGAATGCGACGACGGCGGCCGCGACGCGGCCTTCGCCATCTGCGCCCTCGGCAGCGACTGCACCGACTGCGGCCCGCGCTGAGGACCGCGGGGCGTCGCGTCGGGCCCGGCCGGGGCGCTGCCCCGGACCCCGCCGGGGCGCTGCCCCGGACCCCGCCGGGGATTCTACCCCCGGACCCCCACGGGAATCGCGTTGCGATTCCCTATTGGGGACCGGGAGCGTTCCCCCGACCCGTCGTGGCTCGAGCCCCGATGGTCGTCTCGCTTCGCTCGCGCATGGCCCCGGTCACGTCGACAGAGTTCGCCCCGCCTGCTCCGTCCTGTTTGGAAATCCGCAGGGTTCCCAAACAGATGGAAGGTGCAGGAAACTAGTTTCCTGCCGGGGTCTGCGGCGGAGCCCCAGCCGGCAACAGCGCGGTGGGTCGCCGCGGCGGTGCGACGAGATGGGGCCTTCGTATTCGAGGGTCCAGTACGCTGGGGTGGGGAGTTGGAGGGAGCCTAGTTGGACGTAGTCCCAGCCGAGGAGGAGCTCGGCGTCGCCTGGGTTCACGGCGACCACGGGGGCGCGCATGATGCGGCCGAGGTCGAAGGGGGTGTTGAAAGCGGCGGGGCCGTAGTCGAGGAAGAGCCCGCGGTTCCATGGGCGGAGCATCTTACGGTCGCCGGCGGGGGTTACGACGTAGTGGCCGAAGGTGATGGGTTCGCCGTTGCGGGTCATCGGCTCGCGCGGCCCGTCGAGGCCGGTCTGGCGCATGCGCACGTTCCAGCCCCGCAGGAGCTTCGTGTCATTGTCCCAGAGGAAGGTCTTGCGGAAGGTCTTCCAGAGGAGCTTGTCCACGAATCCGGGCAGGCCGAGGGAGACCCCCTTGTACTCGGTGCCCTCGAGGGCCCGCGGGTCGATCGGGTGGCCGTCGGCCATGATGCCGGCGAGCTGCCGCCGGCTCATTCCCAGCAGGTCAGACGCGCTCAGGCGGTCGGCGGTCATCGAACCTCGCTCAGCCCGATCGTGTTGCCCTCCGGGTCGTCGAGCATCGCGAAGCGGGGGCTGCCCTCTTCGCTGCGCGGATCGGTGACGGTGATGCCGGCGGCCCGCAGCATCGAGACGGCTGCATCGATGTCGGCGACGGCGAAGTAGGGCTGGGCGCCGCGACTGATGTCCGGAGAATCCGCCTCGGCCCCGTGGATGTGGAGGCCGACCCCCGAGGGGTGGTCGAGGGTCGCGTAATGCCTCGACGCGTACCGGCCGACGAAGCCGAGATGGCTTTCGTACCAGCGGGTCGCGGCGATAGGGTCGGCGGCGAAGACCATGACGTGGGATAGAGCGGTGATCATCGGCGGGACCGGTCCGATATTGGGGGCGGTGTGCGGTCAGCCGCAGCCGCCGCCGGAGCAGGTCTGCGCGCAGGTGGCGCCGGGCGGGCATGTCTGGGTGCAGCCGCCGCCGGAGCAGGCGAGGTTGCACGTCGCGCCCACCATGCAGTTCTGGGTGCATCCGCCGCCAGAGCAGGCGAAGTTGCACGTCGCCGCAGTCTCGCACGTGTGGGTGCAGCCGCCGCCCGAGCAGGTGCCGTTGCAGTTCGAGCGCCCCTGACAGACCAGATCGCAGCCACCTGACGAGCACGCCTCGTGGCAGTTGCCACCGGCGGCGCACAAGCCGTCGGCGGCCCCGCCCTGGGCCTGTCCGAGGGCTGCGGCATTCGCGTTTTGCGCGATCGCATTGGCCGCGGCGGCGAGTGCTGCCGTGTCGATGGTGTTCGTGCCATTCGGCGTCTGGATGTTGACGTTGCCGCCCTCGTTGCCGCCCTGGATCTGGATCGAGCCACTCGGCGTCTGGATGTTGACGGTACCGCCGCCCTCCCCGCCCTGGACCTGGACGGTTCCCTCGGGCGTCTGCACGTTGACGGAGCCGCCACCTTCGTTGCCGGTCACGGCGACGGTCCCTTCGGCGGTCTCGACATTGACGGTGCCGCCTTCGCCCTCGGTGCCTTCGGAGCCCGCGGACGCCTCGCCCGCAGCGGCGGTCGGTTCGGCGCTTTCCGTGTCGTCACCGCCGCTCTGGCAGCCGAGCACGAAGAGGACCAGCGAAGCGATCAGAGTCGCACGGAAGAGGAAGGCAGTCATGGCGTCTCCGGGTTGGGGTGGGATGCCCGTTCGTACCACATGGCGCGGCGCGCGTGTACCGGTCGAAGTGCTGCGTTGCCGAGACGGGGCACCCGGTGCTACCGTTCGGGCACGGAAGGCGAACTCGTGGCTTTAGGAGCTTCCCCACGAAATGCCCGACGGGCCAGACTTCGACAGGCACGCCATTTCGGCGCCACGACATCTTGCGGAGTACACCCGGTACACCACAACGTTGTGGTGCCGATCTGCCACACGTGTCGAAGTCTCGCCTCGGCGTGAATATGTAGCGAAGCTCTTGGGAGCGGAGATGGACGGGGCGAGGGTCGTTTGGGTGTTCGGGCTCTTGCTCGTCCTCGTCATTGGCGGCTGCGGGTCGCGCCCAGCTCCCGGGACGGCGGACACCGCCGAGCCCGATGACTACAGTGCCGGCGCCGCGGACCCGCACGACGCCCCGGTCGACACCGACCCCGCCGATCGGGCGGACCTGGAAGAGGAGACGGCTTCGGATGTGCTTCGCGACGAGGGTCCGGACGACCCTGGGCCCGACGCCGCGCCGGATCACCGTCGTGTCATCTGACGTCCTCTTCGCGCTGATCGGCGTTCAACATGGCGACGACCTCGACCACCAGGCGACCTTCGTGAGCGACAACCTGCCCGCCGACGCGCCCCGGGGCTCGACGCACGGGCTGAGCGTCACGGTCCGCAACGACGGTCTCGACACATGGACGCCCGGAGCCTTCCTCCTCGGCTTCCACTTCTCACCGACCCCGATCCCGCCGCGCTCACTCCCGATCGGGCCTGACGGCTACCCCCACCGTTTCTCGATCCCGCACGACGTCGCCCCCGGCGAGACCGTCACGGTGATCGGCGACCTCCCGATCCCGGGCGAGTCGGGGGCGTACCATGTGCAACTCGACCTGGTGGAAGAGGGCGTCACGTGGTTCGAGATTCGGAACAGCCTTCCCTGGGCGACGGCGCTCGAGGTGCGCTGACGGGCTCGCGCCGGCGTTGCGTGGGCACGGCGAGATCAGGGAGACTGTAGCCCCCTCGACCCGGCCCGAGTCGTCATATGGCCCTCAATCGCAGCGCAAAGCGGTTCGCCACCGCCGTGGCACTCCTCATGTTGCTCGGCATCGTGCTGGTGATCGTCGGCGTGCGCGGTTCCGGCAGCGGCGACAGCGGACAATCCGACGACGGGGCCGGTGCGGCGGCGGTCACCGATGGCATCGACTCGGTACGGGCGCGGATCCCCTCTCAACGGGCCAACGACGATCTCTGGGACGAGGCGGCGGAGGGGCTCTCCCTTCGACCGGGCACGGCCGGCGAGGCACCGCGGTTCGTCGTCGACCCGGCTTGTCCGCTGCGCTACAGCTTCGTCACGCGCATCCGCGATTCGTCTGCGGTCGGCAGCGACCCGCTGGAGGCGGTGCCGGAGGCCGAGATCGCGGTCGAGTTCGTGATGACCGACCAGGACGGCCCGTGGCTGGACGACTTCGCGGTCCTCTTGTCCTTCTTCGGCGAAGGGGAACCGAGCGTCTCCGGGCGGATGGGCGGGGACCCCGTGCCCCTGGCGCTGACCGCCGATGATCGCGAGATCGTCGCCCGCCGGCCCGGACCGTCGATATGGCGGCACGGCCACGGAGTCGTCGGTCTGGGGGTGCTGATACCGCCGATCCCCGACGACGGTCGTGTCGGTAGCCGCCGACCCTGGTCGATCGACCGTGGCCCCGAGGCATCGCAGCAGGCGACGGTCCGGGTCGCCGAGTGGATCGACGTCGATGGGCACGCGGCAGTGGTTCTGCGCGGTCACGTTTCTGCGCGGGAGCGTGCCCACTTCCGGTCGCGAAGCACCGTAGATGCAGACAGCCGCACCGTCGTGCTGGCCAGCGGGCGCGTGCTGCACGCCGCGCGCACTTCCCACGGCACGGGCTCGGCACGGGTGCCGATGCCGGTGCCCGATGGTGTGCGCACGAACGACCCGCTGGTCGACCTGGTTTCGGGGTTCGGGTCCACGATCGGGGTCCGCATCCGCGGAGAGCAGATCACGGTGTCCGAGCTCCGGTTGATCGGTGCGTGCGACGGGCCCGTGTTGCCGGATTTCCCGACGCGAGCGCCGACGACCGCCCAGTCGATCGCCCGGTCGTACGCGGCCCTGTTGGACGCGGCGCGCGCCGGCGACACCGAGGCGGCAGGCAGGCTGCTCGCTCCCGAGGTGCTCGCCGCCCACGGCGACTCGGCCCTCGATCTCCTGACCCGCCACCTCGCCCGCCTCGGCGACGAGGCGCTCGGAGCGGCGTGTGGACGCGCTGCCGACGACGATGGGACGTTCGCCGGCAGCGGCCGTGGAGAGGCGCGCGACGTTGCAGGTGAGCGTGGCACCGTCCTGACCCGTTGTGAGGGGCGCATCGGCCCCGACGGTGTGGTGTTCACCCGGATCGGCAGCCAGCATACCGGGCGGCCGCTGCTGCCGGGGGATACCCCCGAGACCGTGCCCGACTTCGACGATCGCCTCGACCTGTTGAACCTGAGCTCCTATCGGCTCTTCAGCGTCGTGGACGCGTTGCCCCCTGCAGGCGCGAGCTGTGCGCAGGTGATCGAGCTGCTCAGCGCCCTTGGCTCGGCCCCGGAACAGGCGCCGTCTGCGTTCTCGGAGGCCGTCATCGGGGCGCATGGGGAGGCCGCGATCACCACGACGTTGTCGGCGTACGTCACCCGTTACGGACCGACCTCGCTCACCGACGGGCGCCGTTGCCTGGATCGCGCCGAGGCCGGCGCGCGCTCTGGCGACGGATACGCGGCCCTCGGGGCTACACGTCGATACGAGCTCCAGACGGGAGACATCGAGGAGTTGTCCTGGGGCGCGGGCCGGGGCTCGAAGGTCGTGGTGTTCGCCACCCTCGATGGCACGGGCGTGCGGTTGGAGCGCCTGCTCGTCGACCGAACCGACGGCAACTCATACCCACGCTTCGACGAAGACGAAGTGGAGCGGTGGGAGGACGAGTTCGACACATTGGCGATCACATCGAGGCGATTGTTCGCCTCGACGCCCGCACGACTTGACGCGGGGGGAGGCGGGATATAATTCGTCTTATATGGCGAGTAAGATGCACTTGCGCGTGTAACTCGTCAATTATGGCGAATCATGAAATTCGAAGCTGCCCTCGCCGACGACACCGTCCTTCGTGAGATCGGCCGCCGGCTCGCCCGGCACCGCATCGAGCAGCGGCTCACCCAGGCCGCACTCGCCGCTGAGGCCGGCGTGTCCAAACGCACGGTCGAGCGCATCGAGGCCGGCGCATCGACCCAGCTCACCAATCTCGTGCGCGTGCTACGGGTGCTCGGGCTCGTCCCGGGCCTCGAGGCCGCCGTGCCGTCGCCGAGGCCGAGTCCGCTCGCGCTCCTCGAGCAAGCGGGGCGGGTGGCCCGAAGGGTGCGGCCGTCGTCCGCAGACCCTGGAGCCGAGCCCTGGACGTGGGACGATGAACCGGGGCCCTCCGGCCCGCCCCGGATCGCCCGTCGCGCTCCCGACTCCGACGACCCCGAGGCCAGGTGACCACGGTCGCCGAGGTCGTGCTCTGGGGCCGTCGCATCGGCGCGGTCTCGCTCCTCGACGGGGAGCGGACCGCCAGCTTCCAATACACGCCCGAGTTCGCCCGCAGTGGCATCGAAGTGTCGCCGCTCGCCATGCCGCTCTCCGACCGCGTCTACGCGTTCGAGGCGTTGCCGCGGGCGGCGTTTCACGGGCTGCCCGGCCTGGTCGCCGACTCGCTCCCCGATCGGTTCGGCCACGCGTTGATCAACGCCTGGCTGGCCCGGCAGGGGCGGACGGCGGACAGCTTCGATGCCGTCGAACGCCTTTGTTATACCGGGTCGCGCGGTATGGGAGCGCTCGAGTACGTCCCGGCGCTCGGACCGGACGCTGCCCCGTCTGCTCCACTGCAGGTCGCCGCGCTCGTGGAGTTGGCTTCGAGGGTCCTGCGGGCGCGCGACGAGATGCGCGGTGCACTCACCGACGACGACGAGGCCGGCGCTACGCTCGCCGACATCCTGCGCGTCGGCACGTCGGCGGGCGGCGCACGGGCCAAGGCCGTGATCGCCTACCATCCGGGCACCGGCGAGGTTCGCTCGGGCCAGGTCGACTGCGGCGCCGGCTGGGAGCATTGGATACTGAAGTTCGACGGCGTCGACGCGAACCGGGACCGTGAGCTCGCCGACCCGCTGGGCTACGGCGCGATCGAGTACGCTTACCACCGCATGGCCGTCGCCGCAGGCATCGAGATGATGCCGTGTCGCCTCTTCGAGGAGGGCGGTCGCCGCCACTTCATGACCCGCCGTTTCGACCGCACGGCGGCCGGTGGCAAGCGACATATGCAGTCGCTGGCTGCGCTCGGCCACTTCGACTTCAACGCCGCCGGCGTCGTTGGATACGAGCAGGTCTTCGACGTCATGCGCCGTCTCGATCTCCCGACGACGGCGGTCGAGCAGCAGTTCCGTCGCATGGTGTTCAACGTCGTGGCGCGAAACCAGGACGACCACGTCAAGAACATCGCCTTCCTGATGGATCGCGGCGGCCGGTGGTCGCTTTCACCGGCCTTCGACGTGACCTATGCCCACAACCCCGACGGCGCATGGACGTCGCGGCACCAGATGACGATCGAAGGCAAGCGCGACGGCTTCACCCGCGCTGATTTCCGCGCGTGTGCCCGCATCGCCCGGCTGAGGCGCGGTCGGGCGGACGCGATCCTCGACGACGTCGCCGCCGTCGTCGGTCGGTGGCTGGATTTCGCCGACGGGGCGGGCGTCGAGCCAGAGCGGGCAGAGGCGATGCGAGGACAGCTGCGCCTGACGTTCGCGCGCGAGTGAGGCGGGGCTGCGCGGCGCGCAGCGTCAGAGTTCGCTGGCGAGCTCGCTGAGATCGAGCTCGACCGTACGCTCGGTCGGTCGCCGTGGGTTTCGGGACTGCGGTGGCTCCGCCGCTGGATCGACCGCCACCGATGCCTCGGACACGGTCAGCTCGAACTCCACCAGCGTCCGATCTCGCCGCGGAATGGCCCCGAGGGTCTCGGGCGGCTTCTCCGGCAGACCCTGCTCGTCGAGGAACTCCTGTGCCGCGAGGCACGACTGGAATCGGTTGTCCGGCTCGCGTCGCGTGGCCCGCCAGACGAACTGGGTCAGATCGTCGGGGTACTGGCCGTCGAGGGGCAGGTGAGGGATCTGCTCGTGGATATGGCGCTTCGCCGCCTTCTTCGGCGTGTCCGTCCCGAAAGGCACGTCGCCCGTCAACAGCTCGAACGCCGTGACGCCGAGCATGTAGACGTCTGCGCGCCCGTCGACGTGCTCGCGCCGCAGATGCTCGGGCGCGGCGTAGTGCGGCGTGCCGAAGAACCCCGTCGTCTTGCCGTCGTCTACCCCGCAGGCGATGCCGAAGTCGACGAGCTTCAGCTCGCCTCCCGGCGCCATCAGGATGTTCGCGGGCTTCACGTCGCGGTGGACGATCCCGTGCTCGTGGGCGTGGTGGAGCGCGGAGGCGGTGCGCCTCAGCACGTAGCGAACCACTTCGTGTTCCTGGGGCCCGCGCGCGAAGACGAGCTCTCCAAGGTCCCCACCTTCGACCAGCTCCATGGCGATGAAGAGGGTGGCGTATGCCTCGACGAGTTCGTGGACTCGCACGATGTTGGGGTGCCGGAGCTTCTCGATGATCGCTGCCTCGGCTCGGAATCGCTTGGCGAAGTCCGAGCGCCAGACGTGGTCGTGCTGCAACATCTTGAGTGCGACGGGCTCGCTCGAATCGTCGTGTCGCGCCCGGTACACCATCGCGAATCCGCCTTTTCCGAGCCCATCCTCCACCGTGTATCGGCCGACTCGCCGGATGCCGTCTCGACGGCTCAGGCGCTCGCCGACGAGGGTGGTCAGGAATTGCGCCACCTTCGGGTACTCCGCGATCGCCGCCCGCAGGCCCGAGAACGGGATCTCCAGCAAGCTGCAATCGGTGCGTGCCGTGATGTCGGCGGAGCGGGTCGTGCCGCTGAGCAGGGACATCTCTCCGAATACCGCCCCGACCTCGAGGTCGTCTTCGAAGACGATGTCTCCCGGTCCGGGCACGGTCACGAAGGCGGTTCCGTCCTGAACGATGTACAGCGCATTGCCTACCTCGCCGCGGCGCATGATCCGCTCACCGGCTGCGAACTCGACGACCCGGGAGATCGACCTGAGCTCGCGAGTTACACCGGCGGGGAGGTCGTGAAAGGCCTCGGACAAGTTGAGGCCGAACTCGGGCTCGGTAGGCATGCGATGTTCGAAGTGCGCGACGGCGGCAGCTGGGAAGGATGGACGGGCATGCGATACACCGGGCCGCGCTCGCGCGCGGAAATACCCGGGAACGTCCACATCGGTGCGCAGCGTATCATACCTGGGGCCGATCGCGCCTTACCGTCCCGCAGATCGCGGTGCTCCGGCCCATTTCGAGCGGCGCCTCGCGGGCTGGCGTGGGACCCGACCATGCGCCGGCGAGTAGGCGAAAGGGCCGAAGGCGGGTATGACTGATGGGTCCTGCAACGGAGACGAGTTGCCATGACACACCTGAATCGACGGGTGCGGTGAGCGGAAGTACACCCAGTGTGAGCGGCGGGAGCGACGCCTCCGGCCCGCACCGCCGGTCGGACGCCCCCAGCGGTGAGTTCGGCCTGGTCGATTCGCTCCCGCAGCCCGTGAAGTTCGGGACGTTCACCGGGGTGTTCACGCCGACCCTGCTGACGATCTTCGGCGTCATCATGTACGTCCGCGTCGGCTGGGCGGTCGGCAACGCGGGCCTGCTGGGCACCTGGCTCGTCATGTTCCTGGCGATGGGCATCACGACGGCGACTGGTCTGTCGCTGTCTTCGATCGCGACGAATACCCGCATCGGTGCCGGCGGCCCCTACGCGATCATGGCCCGTTCCCTCGGCCTCGAGGTCGGCGGGAGCATCGGTGCGCCGCTCTTCCTGACCCGGCCGCTGGGCGTCGCGATGTACGTCATCGGGTTTCGAGAGGGCTGGCTCTGGATCTTCCCCGAGCACCCCCCGATGGCGGTCGACCTGATCGTCTTCGCCGTCCTCGCCGCCATCTCGTACATCAGCGCGGAGTTCGCCTTCCGGCTGCAGTATCTGATCATGGCGGTCATCGTGGGCTCCCTCGTGTCGATTCTCCTCAGCCCGGTGACCTTCGAGCCGCGGGTGACGGAGATCGTCTGGTGGGGCGACTTCCCCGGGTTCATCGAGGACGGGTTCCGGGGTACGAACTTCTGGGGTGTGTTCGCCGTGTTCTTCCCCGCCACCACCGGCATTCTCGCCGGCGCGAACATGAGCGGCGACCTCGAGAACCCGCGACGGGCGATCCCCGTCGGGACGCTGTGGGCGATCGGCATCAGCTCGGTCGTCTACTTCCTGATCGCGTGGTGGTGCGCCCGCGCCGCGACCGCCGACGAACTGTCCACGAACTACAACATCGTCATCGACCTGGCGTTCTGGCCGCCGATCGTCCTCGCCGGGCTCCTCGGTGCCACCGCTTCGTCCGCCCTCGCTGGGTTGGTCGGAGGTCCGCGAATCCTGATGGCGATGGGGCAGCACAGGGTCATTCCCTACGCGGACGAGATGGCGGAGACGGCAGCCGACGGCAATCCGCGCCGCGCGATCGTGGTCACGGCCGTGCTCACCCTGGGCTGCATCATG
>CAZFPM010000143.1:0-15571 GCA_964520965.1 uncultured Myxococcales bacterium | reverse complement strand
GTAGGCATCAGCTGACGGCGGCGGCGCGGGCTCACTCCCCCCTGAACGCTTACCCTCTTTCTTCTATCCCAGCAGCCTCGGCGCGCGTGCTCGTCGGCACTGTTGGGCGCCATCACACGATGAAAGGAGCCTGAGGCGGAACGAGAAGGGGCCTCAGGACGTTCGCGGGGACCACCCAGGGGGCGCTCTCCCCACACCATCATACCACTCTAAGTCGTCTGTCTGTTCAGTTCTACCAGACCTCGAAGATCTCCGCATCGGGAGGTCCACGTGACGGGTGGATGAAGGACGCTTCGACAGGCAGGCCCTCGGCCCTCAGACATCGCTCTGACCACGTCGGCTTCCATGATCGTGGCGCTATCGATGCTCCGTTCGACAACGTCCGGGTCATCGGCAACCGGTGCGACATCGCGACTGACGACCTGTCGATTCCAGAGATCGCCGACATACCCGACCCGATCCAGGAGTAGTCGCGACCGCCCCCCGGTCCGGTCATCGTCGAACGCTGCAGCACAGGTCAACCCAGCCGGGCTGTCGTCGGCAACGTGGTAGCGGAGTTCGAATGGTCGCGTGAGGACCCACTGGCGGTACGTGAAGTCGTGACGGTGGCCGCCGCTGTCGGACGTGCGGTGATTGTCGACAGCCGGAACATCGCCGCATGACAAGTGGAGGGGCCGCGCTCCGACAACCGGTGGTCCCTGCCTGCCCTGGGTGCGCCGCCGCGCCCCGGCAATACACGATTGCTCGTCGCCAGGTTCGCAGCGAGTGCCCCTCGGTGCATCCACCGGCGAAGGCGTACACGGAATCAGGTTGACGACTCTGCCGCCTGCGTCGACGCTCACGAGGTCTCCAGCCTCGGCATCGAACCTGGTGAGCGGACCCGACATCGACGACGTGCTTCCCGGCGATCTGGCGGGACGTTGGCGGCTCGAACGCGTGTTGGGCGACGGCGGCGCCGCGACGACGTACGCAGCGACCGACCTCGCCGACGGCGGGCTGGTCGCGCTCAAGATCCTACGCTTCGACCGCCTCGAAGACTGGAAGGGCCACGACCTGTTCGAGAGGGAGGCGCGCGCGCTCGCCCAGCTCGATCACCCCGGGATTCCACGCTTCGTCGACTTCGGAAACTCGGCCGACGGCAAGGTCGTCTATCTCGCCCAGGAGCTGATTGTCGGCGACACGCTCCGCGAGCGGACCCGCCGCCGGCCCCTCGGCGAGGCCGGGGCGAAGGAGGTCGCCGCGGCGCTGCTGCAGGTGCTCGTAGCCCTCCAGGGGCGCTCGCCGCCGCTCTACCACCGCGACGTGAAGCCGGCGAACGTGATCCTGGCGCAAGACGGTGTCCATCTCGTCGACTTCGGCGCCGTCCGAGGCGCAGACCTGGATCCGTCGCGCTCGAAGAGCACGGTCGTGGGCACGTTCGGGTTCATGGCGCCCGAGCAGCTCTGGGGCGAGGCCTCGAACGCGACCGACGTGTTCGGCGTCGGCATGACCGCGGTATTCGCGCTCTCCGGGGTCGAGCCCGAGGAGCTGGAGCGCGACGGGCTGTCGGTGCGGCTGCCCGAGGAGCTGCCGATCTCCGCCGCGTTCAGGCGCTGGTTGGAGCAGGCGACCAGCCCGGAGCCCGCCGGTCGGTTTGCCAGCGCGGTCGAGGCACTCGACGCCCTCGGAACCGCGCCCACGCCGCTGTCGCCCGACGTGGCCTCCGCCCTGGTCCCGGCGTCCGCGGTCCGACTCCTCGGCGATGTTCCGCCTTCGCCCGAGGTGTTCGGGACGGACCTCGTCGACGCCGGTCGAGGCTCCCTCCGCATACGGCTCCCCTCGACCCATCCGCCAGCGATGGTGCGGGTGTCCATGGACGGCGGCACGGTCGCCGGATCGACGGTCTTCGCCGGGCTCACCGCGTGCGTCGGCGCCGCGTTCAGCGTGCCGACGGTGTTCACGCTCGGCGCGATCGCGGCGGGTCTCTGGAAGGGTGTGCCCTGGCTGCGCCGGCAGATCGCCAAGAAGTTCCAGCCACAGCTCCTGACCGTCGACGGCGAGGGCATCGAGGTCGAGTCCACTGCGACCGGCGACGCGATCCGGGTGTCGTGGCGGACGATCCGCGGTGCGCAGGTCGACGTCGAGACCACCGGCAACGAGAAGACCCACCTGAAGATCCGATTCGAGACCACGAACGGGGTGCGTCGCCTGGAGACGAACGGAATCGAAGGCGACCAGGCCGCCGCGCTGCTCGGCCAGATCTGGCCTCGGATCCGCGCGCCGCACCGCCGGCGGGACCAGGGCCGTGGCGGCACGCTGCTCCGATTCCTCGCCGCCCGATTCGGGATCTTCCCCCAGACGCCGCATCGGACGCTCAAACAGCTCGGAGGCCGGCTCGAATCCGACTGCGTGAACGTCGAGAGTGGAACGGAACGGCGGTGGCGTATCTGGGTCTCGGCCGATCTTCCGGCGCCGGTTCAGGTCTTCTTCGACAGTCGCGGCGCGCGGGCCTCGACCGCTCGGACCGTCGAGACCTTCCTCGCCGACGAGACGACCGGTGACGCATGGGCGCAGCTGCTCGAGCTGGACGGGAACCCGAAGATCAGGGTCTGGGGCGACCGCATACGCTTCTCGGCGAGGCCGCTCGAGAGGCCAGACGTCAGCGAGGCGGAGCGGCTCGTCGCGATCCTGGCCACGCGGGCGGCGACGTTCGCGCCCTTGGCGATCTCGTCTCCGGACGCGAGCGAAGAGACGGAGATGGCGCTGGGGGACGGGG
This sequence comes from uncultured Myxococcales bacterium, assembly GCA_964520965.1. Taxonomy (GTDB): domain Bacteria; phylum Myxococcota_A; class Bradymonadia; order REDH01; family REDH01; genus CAZFPM01. The sequence goes on along the minus strand of CAZFPM010000143.1, from coordinate 12,816 downwards.
TCCGCGCAACGACGCCGAGCGGTGTGGAAGCGACCGCAGACCAGATGGTGGAAGAGACCGCGGAGGGTTGAGGGGGGTGCGGCGGGGGTCGCGCAAGGGGGAATCAGGGGTTCGCGCAGAGGCGCAAAGGCACGAATGGGTCACGCGCAAAGGGGCACGCGCAAAGGGCCACGCGCGCCTGGTTGTGGACTTCGGCTCAGTCGGCGCAGTAGGCGCGAAAGAGGGCCGCGAACAGGCGGGGGACCTTCTTCATCTCGTCGGGTGGGGCGACGAACGCCAGTCGCATCTGGGTTGCGGCCGGGTCCGGGTCGCGCTGCTCGCCGTAGAACCCGCCGAGCGGTGATATGAGCAGTGTGTGGTCGCCCTCGGCTCCCAGCGGAACCCGGCCGACCGTCGCGCAATGGTGGACGAACGCGGAGGCCTGGAAGTCGGGAGGAGCGACGTTCCGCACGTCGATGATCGCGTAAAGCGACGCTTCGGGTTTCGTCACGATCAGGCCCGGGAGCTCCGCCCGCAATCCGGTCGCGACCTCACGCATCATCGCGGCGTAATAACCCCGTTGGCGGTCGTACCACGCGCGGAGGTCGGCGCCCCTCTCGTGCGCGAGGGCGCCGAAGATGTACTGGCCGATCGCGTTGCTGCTCAGATTCGCGGTGTACTCGGCCACGGCGCGGGCGCGGAACTCGGCGTGGTCGGTGACCAGCGCGCCGACGCGCAGTCCGCAGGCGTTCCATACCTTCGACGCCGACTCGATCGAGATCCGACGCCCGCTGATCCCGGGGGCTTCGGCCTCGGTGACGCGCCACACGCTGGTCGGCTCGCCGCCGACGTAGTGGAGCTGTCGGTACGCCTCGTCGCTGACCAGCCAGGCGTCGTGCGCGACGCAGAGCCGGGCGGCGGCGCCGATGTCCTCCTGTCGCATCAGCTGGCCGGTCGGGTTGTCGGCCGGGATGATCACGACCGCAGCAGGCTTCTCCCGAGCGAGCAGACCTTCGAGGCGGGCGAGGTCCGGCAGGGAGAAACTCCCGTCGTCGCCGAACTCGCGACGGACGGACACCGTGCGGGCCCCCACCCGGCGGGCGATGTCCATGTAGTTCGTGTAGGCGGGGTCGAGGAGCGCGAGGGGCCGCTCGCCCTTCGGCCCGCACGTGCCGAGGATCATCAGCTCCATCGCCTGGGAGCCGCCGTCGGTGACGACGCACCCGAGCCCCGTCGTGTCGACGCCGGCCGAGCCGATCACGTGGAGAAACGCCCGCTGCGCCTCTTCGGTGCCGACGCTGGCGGTGTATTTCACGACGCCGTCCGCGAAGGGACTGTCGGCCGCGCCGAGGTCGCGCATCCGCGCCTGCATCGCCGGGTGCATGGGCAACGACACGTTCCCGATGGCCAGGTTGACGACGTGGACCTCGTCGCGGTCCGGACGTTCGGCAAAGGCGATCTGCGCCTGGCGTATCGGAGAAGGCTTGCGGTTGGCGAAGTGGGTCGAGAGGGTCCCGGGCATGCGCGGTTCGGGGGACGTGAGGAGGGTCGAACGGCTCGCTACGGCGCGCAGTTCGTGCACCGAACGTGGCCTGGATTCTCGCCGGCGACGAGCGCGTCGATCCAGTCGATCAACAACACACCGTCGGCTTCGACCGTGTAAAGTTCGTCGAAGGGAAGGATGCAGTGCCGCTCGCCCGGCGCGATGTACGAGGCGAAGTTCGGCGCGAGCCCGACGGCCTGCGCGATCATCTCGTACATCCGGTCAGACCACTCGTCCTGGCCGCTGCCGCCCATCGCCTCGAAGTAGAAGGTCTGGTTCTCGTCGAAGGCCGTGGTGTACTGGCTGAAGACGTAGTCTGCGTAGTGGTTCGCCACCCGTCCGTAGAGGTCGGAGAGGTTCAGTTCGTAGATGTCGATCTCGTCCGGGTCGAGCCCGGGGATCCAGTCCGGGAGCAACGGCTCGGCGTTCCACGAGGGGAAGCTGTCCTCGAAGAAGCGTTCGGTGATGATCCCCACCCCGCAGTCCCCCATCTGCGCCACCCGCGCGTCGGGGAAGGCCTCGATGATTCGCGGCGTCCACCCCGCGGAGCCGTAGGCGCCAGCGCTGCAGCCGGTGACGAAGACCTGCTCGGGAGCCGAGAATCCGGCCGTCAACCAGTCCATCACGGCGCGCACGTTGACCGCGCCCCGATGCTCGATCGTCACCGCCGCGCCGCCGGACCCGTACGTCGCGACCGCGTCACCCCAATGGAGGTCCCCGGTGCAGTAGGGGATGAACACGTGATACCAGTCTCCGAAGGGGTTCCGCGGGTCGGTGTCGTCGTAGATGCCGCGCCCGGTGCCGCCGACCTGGTCGACGATGTCCACGAGGAATTCGGTGTCCTCGTTGAAGATGGCGCCGGCGAAGCTGCAGGTGGTGTCGTCCCAGCACGCGCCGCCGCCCATGAACTCGACCAACACCCGGTTCACGCTCCCGCGACGGACGGCGTACCGGAACGGGGTGCCGCGGCTGCAGATCGTGTCCCCGCCCGGCTCGATGATCGTCCACCCCTCCGGGAGGTCAGGAAGCGTCGGCTCGACGTCCGGCGTGGCGTCTTCGTTCACCGCGTCCGGCACTCCGCCCGTGTCCCTCACGTCGCCGCTCCCGGCCCCAGCGCTGTCCGCGCCAACGTCGGCGGCGTTGGGGCCGGTCGTGCCAGAGGCCGCGAACGTCCCCTCGCTCTCGCAGGCGCCGATGACGACGCAGAGGACCGCCAACGGGAGCAGAGAGGTGACGCGCATCGGAGCTCCGAGCATGAGACCCTGTCTTGGTAGCGGACCACGCCGCCCGGGACAACGGCGGGCGCGACCGCACGAAGCTGACCTCGCCGTCGAGGTTGCGCGTGCTGAACAGCTTGGGCTCATTTTGGGGTTCGCACGAAGGGGCTGAGGGGCGGTTCCGTTCGCGCGAAGGAGCCGATCGGTTCGCGCAAAGGCGCAAAGGGGCAGGGGCGCAAAGGCGCAAAGGCGCAAAGGGGCAGGGGGGCAGGGGGTCGTCCACCGCGGTGCGTGACGTCGGCTGGGGTGTTGCAGGGGCGAGGTCATGCTTTACCCCTCGCCCCAATAGAAGCGGGCGAGGACTTCGTGGAGGTCGGGAGCGCGTTCGCGGAGATCGTCGGGGTGTTCGAAGAAGGCCTCGGTGGCCACGGCGAAGAACTCGGCTTCGTTCTCGGCGCCGTAGTCGTCCAGGACCGCGAGGGTGTCGCGGTCGCCGCGCTGGAGGCGGAAGAAGTGCTCGCTCATCACCTCGCCCCAGACGCGGTAGTCTTCGCGGGCGCGCAGGCGCGGCGTGCCGTCGAAGCCGAGACTGGTCTTGTCGAGCACGTGGGCGAACTCGTGGACCGCCGTGTCGTGGCCGTCGGTCGGTCGGCTGAGGCCGACGAGTACCGCCGGCCACGAAAGCACGACCGTGCCGAAGTCGTGCGCCTCTCCGAGCATGTGCCCATCGTCGTCCGGGTGCTTGTAGTCGTGGGGGTAGACCACGATCTCCTTCAACCGGTCGTAGTAGCTCTCGTCGAGGTGCAGGATCAGCCGCACCGCGCAGCCCCCTATCGTCACCCGGATCTCGTCGGTGACCTCCAGACCGCCGGCCCCGAAGAAGCGCACCCGACCGAGGAAGACCTGGAGCTCGTCACGGAAACGCTGCTGCAGCTCGGGCGACAGCTCGGCGTAGAAGCGGAGGCGGCGGTCGACGATCGTCTGCCACCCCTCGGGGAAGGGTCGTGCGAGCAGGCGACGGCGCCGTCGACGTCGGAAGAAGCCGAACATGAGCAGAAGGTAGCATTGGCGACGGCCGGGGCGGGAGCGCGGCCGCGCGCGTACGTCTGCGCCCGGAGATTGTAGGCGGGTGCGGCCGAAAGCCACGCCCGCGGATGCCCGGACTCAGTCGACGTAGATCAGGCCCTGCATCGAGTCGAGGTGGACCGTGCAGAAGTAGGGGTAGTCGCCGGCATCGGCGAGGATCGCCGTGATCGTGGCGCTGCCGGAGCCGGGGCCCGCCTCGGTGATCGGACTGGCGTCGTCGACGGTCCCGGTCTCGCCACCGGCCAGGGGGTGCGACGTGAAGTTGCCCGTCCAGGTCACTACCGTGCCCGCGGACACGATGACGCAGACCTCGTGGGGGATGTTCCAGGACTGGATGCCGGTGATGTTGACGGCGGGGACGTCAGTCATGTCCGTCGCCGCATCGTAGGTGCAGCCGTTCGACGCCAGCCGTTCTTCCGCGGTGTCCGTCGGCGTATCGTCCGCGGTGTCCTCCGACGTATCCGGGGCCGTGTCGTCGTCGGTGTCGGACGAATCAGTCGTGTCACCGTCCGTCGGAGCGTCGCTGCCGGCGTCCTCCGCGGTGTCTGCTGCGGTGTCGCCGGCAGCGTCACCGGCACCGTCCGCGGTGTCTGGGGCTGCGTCGTCGCTGGCGTCTTCCGTGCTGTCCGCCGCGTCGTCGCCGCCGGTATCGTCGCCGCCGGTGTCGTCGCCAGTCGCGTCATCGCCGGTGTCTTCGGCCGTGTCGCCGCCGGCATCGGCGGAAACGTCGACCGCCGCGTCGGCCTGGGAGGCGTCGTCAGTGGAGTCGTCGGAGTCACTGCCGCTGCACGCGGTGGCAAAGCAGAGCGTGGCGCACAGGAAGGCGAACGAAAGCCGTCGGGTCATCGGAACCTCGGGTGGATGGGTCCCCGGAATCATAGGCGTCCTCCGCCGATTGTCGAGTGCCGGGTGAGTGGCGGTTCCGGGCCGGGGAGCGATCCGCTACCTTGGACGCACCGATGAGGTTCGCTCATGCGCCCGATGATTCCCTGGATTCCGTGTCTGGCTTTCGCGCTCCTCTGCGCGACAACACTCGCGTGCGGGACGGGGCCGACGGCCTCGCCGCACGGGTCGGGTGGCAACGGGGAGGTCGGCAGTGGTGACGGCGCCTCGGATGCCGCGCCCGACGCAGCGAGAGATGACGGCGCCTCGGATGCGGAGCCCACGGCACCGGACGGAGCAGCGCCCGACGCGGCCGATGCGGCCGTAGTGGCCTCCGACGATGTCGACAGCGCCTCGGACGTGGATGACATCCACGACGCCGGCTCGACCGACGCATCCGACGCGACCAACGCCCCGGTCTCGGACGTTGGCGGCGACGGCGATGGGCCGGGTGACGCCGCCGATGGCGCAGCGGACGGTGGGGACTTCGACGGGTCCGAGCTGCCCGACGACGCCGGCCCCGACGACGCGCCATCGGATGCGGATGCTGGTGACGGCGGCCGAGAGGTCACCGACGGCACGACGGATACCGCGCCGGACGTTCCGTCCTGTCCACTCGCCGACCCGGATCCGCGCGCCGACGAGTTCGTCGCGGTGGCCGACGGCCGATACCTGGACTCGTTCCGCTCCGGCACGACGCCGATCGTCTGGTCGCAGGGGGGGATGCACGAGGCGTTGATCTTCGCCTTCGAAGCGACCGGCGACTCCCGCCTGCTCGACGCGATGATCGCCGAGCTCGACGTGATCGCGGCGAACACGGCCGAGGCTCGGGACCTCGAGGACGAGCTCCTCGGCGGGGCCCCTCCGGCGTGGCCGACCGATGGGTACGCCTGCGGTCACTTCTACGCGCACGCGGTCCACACGGCGATCGTCGCCTGGCCGATGGCCTGGCTCGCCGAGACGGTGCTCGCTGACGAAGATCTCCGCTGCGTCTACGAAGAGGTGGCGCGGCGCTACATCGACGTCGTCGAGCGCGCCCTCGGCGTGCACGATAGTCAATGGGCGCAGAGCGACGACACCGGGCGGTACCGGCATCCCGGGAATATCGGCGAGTTCGGCACCTGCGACGGCACGGACTACGGCGACCGCGCAAACGAACCGCTGCCGTTCAACATGATGCTCGCCATCGGTCGGGCTCACCTGTCGCTCGGCCGGGCGTATGAGGCGCTCGGCGACGACCGGGCGGCTCAACATCTCGACCGCGCAGTGCGGTTGGCCCGCTTCTTCGAGGACAATCTCTCCCGGGAGTCGGACTACGACGGGTATCAATGGCTCTACGCCGTCGAGGGTCGCCCCGAGGACGCGGCCCACGGCTCGCTCGATATGCGCGTCGCCGTCCGCATGCACGAAGCCGGGCTCTTCTTCTCGGCCACACATCTGGAGCGCTTCGCAAACACCTATCTGCGCTATCTGACCACGAACCCGCACGCCGTCCGCTCGCACCTGGTCCCGGATTACGGCGGCGGTGTCGATCGGCGGTGGCAGCAGGCCGCGACCCGGTGGACACCGCTCGCGGGCGTCGACCCGAACGTCTGGCATCGCGCCCGCTACATCCGGTTCAACGCCGACGGGAATCACCTGCTCGCGCGGGCGATGCTGCTCCGCTACGCCCCCGACGAGAACGTCTACCCGGCGCATGCGTCGGCATGGCGGGGGCTCCCGGTGTTCCGGCTCTGGGGCAGCACCGGCCCCGCTGCCTGGACCGGCCTGTACAGGCCTTCGGACACCGCGCTCGTCGAGCTCGACGGCGCCGCGCTGAGTTCGTGTGCGCACTGGGAGTTCGAGGCCGCACACACGACCCCGCTGGCGATGCGCTATCGCCAGACGGCGACTCCGATCGTCGGCGACTCGTGCTCGGGCGACGCGTGCGGCACGTCGATGGGCATCGTCGTTTTCACCTCCGCCGACGGAGTGAGCTGGAGTCGTCAGTCGTTCGAAACGCCGTTGCGCGAGGAGTGGCGGGTGTCCGAAGTCACCCCGGACTCGGAGTACCGGCACGTCCTGGCGTGCCGCGGCGGTGCCGGACATGCGCGCGAGAACCTGCAGGTGTCCTGGGTGCGAACGCGATGAAGAGCGCGATCCCGCTCGTCCATAGGGGCGCGACATCGAGCGGATCGTGCTCGCCGACACCGTGCGGGCCCACGCCGAACGCCGCGTGCTCGTGCACCACGGACGGACGGTGGAGTTCCGGGGGGTAGGCCGCCAAGAACGATCTGTGCGTCGCGGCGAGATCGCGCTACAACGTTGCGTCTCCCGTCCCCACTCCATCAAGGAACCCATGCTCAAGCTACTGACGATCTTCTGCGCGACGGCGTTTCTCTGCCTCGCTTTCCCCCTGACCGCCTCCGCGAACTGCGGCTCCTGCGCTGGCGACGAGGCCGCCGCCGAAGAAGCGCCTTGCGCGCACTGTGCGGGCGACGCTGAGGCGCCCTGCACCTGCCACCACGGTGAAGAGGCCGCCGCCGAGCCCTGCGCGCACTGCGCTGGCGACGCGGACGCCCCCTGCACCTGCCACGGCGACGACGAGGCCGAGGCGGCCGGTTGCGCGCACTGCGCCGGCGACGCGGACGCCCCCTGCACCTGCCACGGCGACGACGAAGGCGCTGACGAGGCCGCTGGCCCCGAGACCGCGCCCGAGGAGCAGAGCCTCCACGAGCAGTGCGCCCGCTGCCAGGGTGATCCGACCGCCGAATGCATCTGCCACGACGAGTAGGACGCGCTCCAAACCCGGGTTCGCCCGGGACCGAATCACCCGGACAAGGTGGGTCGCAGCCCCGCAGTCGGCGTTCCGGGTGATTTCGCGTTTTTGGGCCTCTCCGGCGTCAGATCACCGGGAGCCCGTAGGGCGATATTTCTTCGATTTCGGCGGTCGAAAGCCGCAGTCGGCGGATTTTTTGACTGGATCCGACGGGCCGCGTGGGGTAGGGCGCATCGCGCCCCGTAAACTGCTGGAAACCCGATGAACATCCGAATCTCCGTCCTGCTCCTCGCCGCCGTCGCGTTCGTCGGCTGTGATCGCGACAAGAACTCCGGCAACTCGTTGGCCGGCGACGCCGGCGACGTCCGGCCCATCGACAGGCCCGACGCGGCCCCGGACACCGCGCCCGATGCCGGTCCGGACACGCGCCTCGACGCGCCGGACGCCACGCCGGAGATCGGCCCCGACGCCCCAGACGAGTTGTGCCCGGGTCGCCTCCAGGCCGTGACGCTGAGCCCGATGCGCGTCGCCCGCGACGCCCGCGTCGACCTCGATGTCCGCTACATCGACTGCCTGGGTGACCCGGCCGAAGACGTGCAGATCGACTACGCGTTCACCGGCCCATTCGGGGACGCAACGCTGCGCACGCGCCGCGCATTCACGGACGACGACGGCCTCGCGTCGGTCGAGCTGCAGGCCAGCTCGTCGAACATGCGCCTCCGCGTCGACGTCGTCGGCCCCGGCGTCGAGCCGATCGGGTTCGACATCGTCGTCAGCAGTGAGCCGGTCGGCGGGATCGAGGTCGAGATCGACGAGGCCACGTCCGGGGTCTCCACCCACTTCTCCGTCTTCCTCTTCGCGGGCGCGAACTGCGAAGAGCTCGACCGCTTCGATCCCTTCGGGGCGCTCGCGGTCGTGGAGCCGGTCGACAGCATCGCCGATCCGGTCGCGTTCGACTTCATCGAGGCCCGCGACGACTACGCCGTACTGGTCCAGTCGTTCGCCCGCTCCTCGGTGACCGGCTTCGGCTGCGTCGAGGCGATCGAGGTGCTCGACGGGGAGATCACCGAGGTGATCGTGACCGTCTCCGATATGCCGGTCGTGTTCAACGGCGTCTACGAGCTGGAGAACCAGTTCGACCTCGCCGGCGTGCTGCCACCCTCGGTCGAGGAGACCCTCCGCGTGCTCGACGAGCTGACCGACGACGACTCCCTCGAGGGCGACCACCTGCGCGAGTCCTACGGCATCGACCCGGCCGCGTTCCTCGCCGACATCGTCTTCCGCCAGTTCTGCTGCTGGGAAGCGACCGGTCCGTCGCCGGATTGGGACAGCTGCAACGCCCAGCCGTTCACCCACCCCCTCGGCGACCTGACCCAGCTCTACACCGAGTCGTTCAACGTCTGGGAGGGCGCGCAGCCGCTCCAGCCGTCGCTCTGCGGCATGCTCGAGTTAGGCACCAACGAGCTCGTACAGACCAGCATCCAGGACTTCATCGACGCGAACGTGCCGGAGCTCGGCCTCGCACTGCTGGACATGACCGGCGACCTCGCCCGCGCCATCACCGACATGCACATCATCTCCGAGCTCGAGGTCGGCGAGATCCTCGTCGGGAAGAACGGTCGGTTCACCCACACCTTGAAGACGATGATCGTGTCGATCCGCGGCCTGGACGGAGAGGACAACGTCTTCGAGTTCGACCTCGAGGACGCCGGCCTGACCAACCTCGAGTACTCCGCCGAGACGACCACCACCGACGGCGTGACGCTGGAGATCCCCTATCACACGTTCCGTCTCGACTTCGGGCTGCTGCTCCGGTTCATCTTCACGGACATCCTGATCCCGATGCTGGAGTGTGACCGCGATCACGACGGCCGGACGAATCCCTGCGAGAGCACCGCCGACCTGCTCGGCACCTGGATCGACTGCGCCGACGTCGGTCGCTCCCTCGAGGAGTCGTTCACCTTCGTGTCGGCGAGCATCTGGGAGGGCTTCTGCCACGCAGGCGTCGACTGGGGCGGTGCGACGATCGAGGAAGAGCTGGCGCGCGCGATCGACGCCGAGACCATCCTCGGCCTCGAAGGAACGTGCGACGCCGGCGAGCTCGACGACCGCTTCGAGGCGGTCACGCTGGTCGATGGCGTGTGGGAGGGCCAGCTGGTCGAGGACGACACGAGCTTCGGCGAGTTCCCGGGCGCCTTCCACGGTGAGCGGATCGCCCGGCCATAAGGCACGCGCGACGGGCCGACGGAACACGGCGGTAGTGTTGTCGCTACGGCAGGTCTGATGTTAATGATGACCGCCCCGCGGAGCGCTTCCGGCGCACCCCACGGAGCCCGTGTTGACTCGACGAGCAAGCCCAGAGCACCTCTACCTCGAGGTCACCAACCGCTGTGATCTGCGGTGCACGACCTGCAGTCGGACCTTCGACGCGGGGATCCGGGCCCAGGACATGAGCGTCGGCGACGTCGAGAAGCTCCTCGCGCAGCTCCCGTCGGTCCGACGGGTCGTGCTGCACGGCATCGGCGAGCCCCTGCTGCACCCCGAGATCGTCGAGGTCGTGCGGCTCGCCGCCCAGAATGACCGCCGCGTCCTCTTCAACACCAACGCGCGACGTCTCGCCTCCGAGGTCATCGACGGTCTGCTGCAGGGCGGCCTCGCGGAGCTCCGGGTCTCGATCGACGCAGCCACGCCGGAAGCGTACCGCGCCGTTCGGGTCGGCGGAGAGCTCGACCGCGTGGTCGAGAACGTGCGCAGGGTCCTGGCGCGGCGCGACGAGCTCGGGCTCCGGTCGCCCCGAGTGTCGCTGTGGATGACCGGCGGCGCGGACAGGATCGCCGAGCTGCCGCTGCTCGTCCGCCTCGCGGCCGACTGCGGCGTCGAAGAGGTCTACCTGACCCGCCTCGTGCTCTCGGACCAGGGAAGCGCCACCGATCGCGAGCGCATCTTCCGTCGCCACGACCCGGCGACGCGATCCGCGCTGGCCGAAGCGAAGGCCCTCGCCGAGGCGTTGGGCATCCGCCTGTGGGGCGCCGGAGACGACGCCCCCGACATCGCCGCCTGGGGCACCGACGAGGCCCCGGCCCCTTCTCGACCGTGGAGCATCTGCCGGCGGCCCTACGAGACGGCCTACGTGCGCGTCGACGGTGCGCTCCTGCCGTGCTGCATCGCCCCGATGATCGTGAGCCCCGTGCCCGCAGCCTGGGAGATGGGCAACGTGTTCGAAGCCCCGTTCGCCGAGGTCTGGGCCGGGCCCGCAGCCGAGGCGTTCCGTGACGCGTTCGAGTCCGACGACCCCTGGTCCTGCTGCCGCCGTTGCGGCACGGAGTGGAGCCTGTGAACGAGTCCGCGACCGTGGTCCTGGGAGGCGGGCTCGCGGGGCTGTCCGCCGCCCATTACCTCACAGAGGGTGGCGCCGACCCACCGATCGTGCTCGAGCGGGCAGGGCAGCCGGGAGGGTTGCTCGCAACCCGGCGCTACGACGTGGCCTCGGGCTCGTTCTGGATCGACCTGGCGCCGCACATCTTCTTCACGCAGAGCGCCGACGCCCGGGCGCTCTTCATCGACATGCTCGGGAACGCGGCGGTATTCCACGATGCCGACGCCCGCGTGTTCAGTTACGAGTCGCTGACGCGCTTCCCCTTCCAGGCCTCGCTTTTCGGTCTTCCCACCGACGTGGTCGCCGATTGCCTGGTCGGCCTCGCCGAGGCCGAACATACGCCGCCACCGAGCCCGGTGTCCGACTTCCGTGCGTGGGCACTCGCCTTCTTCGGCGAAGGGATCTCCCGGCACTTCCTCTTTCCGTACAACCGCAAGCTCTGGGGGCTGGAGCCCGAGGAGATGAGCACGGACTGGGTCGCGAACAAGGTGATCCGCCCCGACTTCCGGGACGCCGTCGAGGGTGCCCTACGCGACCGGACGTACGAAGACCTTCCCAACCGTCGCTTCGGATACCCCTCCAGCGGCGGCATCCAGCGCCTCACCGATACGCTCGCCGACCGGGCGAGCGGACTCAGGCTCGAGGCCGACGTCGCAGCCGTGGACGTGGGGCAGCGAGAAGTGCGCACGCGCGATGGGGGCCGTCACCCCTTCGCCGCCGCCGTCTGGACCCTGCCCCTGCCCTCCCTGCCGACCCTGGTTCCGGACCTCCCGGAGTCGGTCGCCGAGGCGGCCGCACAGCTGGTCTACCGGACCGTGATCACCGTGCACATCGGCGTGGCCCGCGACGACCTCGCCGACTGGCATTGGATGTATTTCCCGGAGCCTCGATACCCGTTCTATCGGGTGAGTTTCCCTGGCAACATGGCCGAGTCTACCGTCCCATCGGGCCACGCCTCACTCATCGCCGAGGTCGCCGTGAATCCTGGCGACGTTCCGGATCTGGACCAGCTGGCCGAGCAGGTCGTCGAAGGCCTCGTCACCGCCGGGTTGCTGCACCGCGGCGAGCTGCTCGACCCCCTGGCCGTCGAGGTGCTCGACCCCGCCTACGTCGTATACGACCACGCGCGTGCCGATGCGGTCCGGACGTGCCACCAGTTTCTCCGTGGACACGGAATCGAACCGGCCGGACGATTCGGGCAGTGGGCCTTCTTCAACATGGACCACACCATCCTCTCGGGGCGCCGCGCGGCGCGAAACATCCTGGAGCGCGAGCGATGAGGGGCCCGCCGACCGGCGTCCTGCTCGCCGCCGGCGAGGGAAAGCGGATGGGCCGCATCGGCGACCACCTGCCCAAAGCCTGCCTGCCAGTCGCCAACCGTCCGCTGATCGCACACCACATCGACCTGCTCCGGGAGCTCGGGGTGCGCGAAGTGGTCGTCGTCGTCGGACATCGCCGAGAGGCCGTACAGGCGGCGCTCGACGCCGCGGCCGACGGCTGCATGCGAATCCGCATGGTCGAGCAGCCCAAGCGCCGCGGCATCGCCCACGCGCTGGCCCTCGCCCGCCCGCTGGTCGAGACCCCGGAACTCGTGTTGGTGCTCGCAGACACCTTCTACGAGCCCGCCCAGCCCATGCTCGGCCTGGACCGGTTGGCCGAGGGATCGCCGCGCCCGGCCGCCGTCCTCTCCACCCGACGCGTCACCGACCCGGCGCTGATCCGCCGGGAATGCACCATCGAGCTCGACGCCGACGGTGACGTCGCACGCATCGTAGAGAAGCCGCAGCAGCCGCTCAGCGAGTGGAAACCCTGCGGGGTCTACTTCTTCAGCGACGCGATCTTCGACGCGATCGACCGGACCGAGGCCTCGCCGCTCCGTGGAGAGGTCGAACTCACCGACTCCATTCAGACCCTGATCGACATGGGCCGGCGGGTGACTACCGCGCCGACGTTGAACTGGGACAGCAACATCACG
>CAZFPM010000142.1:0-15684 GCA_964520965.1 uncultured Myxococcales bacterium | reverse complement strand
ACGGGGAACCCATACCCAGCGACGCCTCGCCGCCGAGCTGCTCGAGGGGCGGACCTTCTCGCCTGCGGCGCAAGCGTCGGCCGAGGTGTTGCGCGGCAACCTGGCATACGTGGTGGACGACCCCGGGGGGGCCGAGGCGCATTACCTACGGGCCCACGATCTCGCGGTCACGTCGACCCAGCGGGCGGCGGCGTTGTTCAACCTCTATCGCCTGCACTCCGCCGACGGACGGCGTGCCGCGGCGGAGGAGGCGTTGTCGAGCGCCTTGCGTGAGGATTCGGCCCTCGTCAATCGCCAGGTCGACTTCCGCGGGCGGTCTCAGAACTTGATCCTCGCCGTCAGTCCGACGCTGAGCGACGTGATGGCCGACGAGCTGCTCACAGCGACGGACCGACCCGTGATCGAAGACGCGACGCGCGAGTTGCTTCGGCCCTGGTACGGCGCGCTCGATGTCGCCGCGACACGCTCGGCGGTCGGCGGCGCGGTGATCTGGGTCGCGCTCTGGGGATTGTTGGGCAGATTCCGTTGGACGTCGATCCGGTGCCGCGAGTGCGCGACCCCGGTCAGTCGCTACGTGTCGATGCCGGCCTACCGGGAGCGCCGCTGCGTGCTCTGCTACCAATTCCGATCGATCCCGGCGGTGCTGACGCAGGACCAGCGTCGCGCCCGTGAAGAACGCTCCGAACGCTGGGAGGTCTTCTGGGAACAGCTGGAGCTGCTGACGACGATCGCCTTCCCCGGGGCCGGTCAGCTCGGCGTCGGTCGCACCCTGGTCGGGACGCTGCTGCTCGCGGCGGTGTGCGTGGGCGCGGTCGCCGTGGCGCTGCCGGGCTATGGACTCGTCGTCCCCTACTCCATCGGTGCCGGCAGCCTGTTCGACGGGAGGTTCCAAGCCGGCGCGGCCGTGCTCGGGCTCGCGTACGTCGTCTCGGTCGCCGACTACGCGATCCGTCGCCGGAAGGCGTCATGAGCCTGGTTCGCACCCGCCAACGAGCCCGGCTGCGCGCGTTCGTCCGCACGACGTCGTTCGCAGCGCTTCGGGCGACGGCGACCGCGCTGCTGGTGCTGGCGTTTCTCTCGGTGGGGACCCGGATCTACCTCGATCGCTTCTGGGCGCCCGAGCCGGTTGGTTCGGGCGTGAGTGCCCCCCCGACATCTCTGGAATGGCTCCAGACGGTCGAACACATGGAGGAACTCGAAGCCGCCCTCGAGGTGTTCCGGCTCCGACACCGTGCATATCCGGACGCCCTCGTGCGTCTGCCAGAGGACGGACTGGTCGGGCGGCGCGCCTTGGCCTTCCCGTCGTACGACACGCCATACTATTATCGCCGCGCGGGAGCGACGTTCGAGCTGCTCCCGCCGAGGTATTGAACCCCGAACCACAAGGGTAGCGATGAGACTTCAACCGGTGTTTGCGCTGGTCGCGGCGATACTCGTGGCGAGCGCCGTAGCCCGGGCGCAACCTGCCGGCGACGGCGGGTCCGACGATGATCGTGCCCGGCAGGCGTTCTGGGAGGGCAACGAGGCCTACGCTGCGGGAGAGTACGAGGACGCGATCGGGCACTTCGAACGGGCGTACGGCATCGCTCCTACGCCCCGCCTCCTCGACTACATCGGGCGCTGCCACGCGAACCTGCAACAGTACGAGCAGGCGATCGAACACTACCAGCGATACGCTGACACCTCGGTCGAGGCCGAGGCCGAGGTCGCCGAGACCCTGGCCAACCTGATCGCCGAGCGCCAGGGCTTCGTCGGGCAGCTCGTCCGGCACGGAGTCGGAGAAGCGCTTTCCCGCGCCCGAGGGGAGCAACCGCCTTCCCGACAGACCTTGCGCCAGTCGCTCGGCACGGAGATGCGCGACGTGACGGTTCAGATTCTGTCGACCCCTCGCGCGGCCGAGGTCTACATCGACGGGATGGAGTTCGGCTCGTTCGGGATTACGCCGATGGAGACGCCGCTGTTCACCGGGCCCCACATGATCGAAGTGAGGAAACCGTATTTCGAGCCGGCCCGTCGGATCGTCAACGTGGCGCCACCGGGTCGTGGCGAGGCGATCCCGACCGTTCGGTTCGAGCTCGAGCGGGTCCAGCTGTTGGTCACCATCTCCGTCGAGCCCGTGACCGCCACGGTCACCTACGTGAGCGAAGACGGAGATCGCCAGGATCTCGGACTCGGCGGGTACGAAGGCTCTCTGCCTGCCGGCCCTGGCGCGTTCATCGTCCAGCAGGGCGGGCGCGACCGGCGCGTCTCCATGACGCTCGAACCGCCGGAGGAGGAGGACGGCATTCTCGAGTTCACCGTGCACCTGCAGGACCAGGATCTGGCCCCGACCCTGGACATCCGGATCGGTATCCTGCGGATCGTCACCGAGTTGCTCTACGGCGAGATCTTCGTCGATGGTCGCTCGGTCGGCGAGGCGCCCGGAGAATTCGAGGTCGGTGTGACCCCGGGAGAACATACCGTCGAGGTCCGGCGACAAGGCTACGAGACCTTCCGCCAGGAGGTGTCCGTGGCCGCCGACGGCGAGACGGTGGTCTACGCGAACACCCTCGAGCGGTCTCGTCGTCGAGGACGGCGATGAGGGCACGACGAGTCCGGAGCATGCCATGAGCGAGCCGAACACGGGCTCGGAGATCTTCACGGACAGCGAGCGCGACGCCATCGCGACATCGCTCTTCGAGGCGTTCCGGGCGTCGCTGAAACCCGGGGAGCGCTTTCGCGCCGCAGGTCAGCTGGAAGACGAGCGGTTGACGGTGACTGTCGAGCTCGCGGGTCCGGAGCGCGAGGAGGTGCAGGTCTTCGAAGCCGGCCACGAGGTGCACGCGGAGTCCGAACTCGACCTGGTCGCGGCACGCGCCCACGCGGTCGAGTTCCTCGGCGGGATGATCCACCGCTACCTCAAAGACGGTCGATGGCCGCACCCGCACCTGGACTGGAAAGCTTACACCTTCGAGGGGATCGAGGTCTTCTTCTGCGGTGCCGTGCGCAACGACAAGCTGGAGGCGATGGCTGACGCGTTGCTCGCGGAGGGGCAGGGCGAAGCGGACGAATGAGCGACCCGAAGGGCAGGCGCATCTCGATGGCGGCGGTCGTCGTCTCCTACGGTGCGATGGTCGCGGTGGCGTGGCTGCTCAGTCATCTGGTCTACCACCGGGCTCCCCTGGTCATCGCGGAGCAGCGGTTGGCGACGTGGACGTCGGTGCTCGTAGGGCTGGGCCTGGCCCTGGCGGTCATCGTGGTCAGCCGTGTGCTGGACGCCCGGTTCGAGTGGTCCCGTCGGATCAGCGCCAGGATGCGACAGATCCTGGGTCCGTTGAGTACGGGCGAGGTAGCGGTGATCGCCACGTTCTCAGCGCTGGGCGAGGAGCTCCTCTTCCGAGGCTTTCTCTTGCCGCTGATCGGGCTGGTGGCATCATCCGTCCTATTCGGCGCGCTGCACATCGGCCCCCGCCGCGACTTCTGGCCGTGGACGCTGATGGCGCTCGGGATGGGGTTCGCGTTCGGCGGCGTGACGCTTGCCACGGGCGACGTCATGGCGGCTATATTGGCCCACCTGACGATCAACTACTTCAACCTGTTGGCGATTACCGGCCCGGAGCGAGGGTAGATGCACGGCACGCCGTACGAGGCGCTCGTTGCTCTCATCCTATCGGTGGACAAGTCCGTACTGGTCTACCTGCTCCCGATGGACCTCTTCTTCTCGATCGCGATCGTCTCCATGTTCAGCCGGGGACGGCGTCCGCTGGAGTTGCTCGCCCTGTTCGGCATCTGCTTCGCGCTGCTCCTCTGCGTAGCGTGGCTCGTGTTCGATGTCGGTTTCGGCAGACCGTTCTTCCGACTGGAAGTCGTCTCCTACCCGTGACTGAGGTCCACGGGACGGACGACGGGGACGTCCTGCGCCGTGCCCTCGAGGGCGTCGCCGAAGGCTTCGATCCGGCAACCCGTCTGCCGCATGATCCCCTCGGTCTCGTTCGCGGACAGCCGCTCGCCGAACGCGAGGTGGTTGCTCATATCGCAGCACCGATATCCTACGGAGCGGTGGGACTGCTGCGGCGGGCGATCGGAGAGATCCTCGACGCGCTCGGGCCCTCGCCGACGGACGCTGTCCGGGACCTCGCCCCCGGGGACTTCGTCGCCCTTCGGCCGACCTTCGTCTACCGGATGACGCGAGCGGTCGACATCGACGCATACCTGGTGGCGCTCGGCAGCCTCCTGCGAGAGCATGGGACCCTCTTCGCGGCCTTTCGCGCCGGCGACCCGGGACACGGTGACGTTCGGGACGCGCTCGGCCACTACGTTCGCGCGATCCGCAGCCGGATGCCGGCCGGCGCCGGGCGAGGAGCCCGGTTTCTGACTCCGGATCCGGCGACCGGGTCGGCCACCAAGCGCTGGTACCTGCTGCTCCGCTGGCTGGTGCGGCTCGACGACGGCGCCGACCTGGGCTTGTGGTCTCCGATCGGGCCGTCGCGACTGGTGCTGCCGTTGGACGCCCATACCTCGCGGCTCGTCCGCTATCTCGGGCTGACCGCGCGGCGCACGGTGGACTATCGGATGGCACGCGAGGCGACGGACGGCCTGCGGCGCATCGACGCGGCGGACCCGTTGCGCTTCGACATGCCGCTCTGCCACCTCGGGATCGCCGGTCGGTGTCTGCACAGGTTCGACCCGGCCGCCTGCGGTGCGTGTCCGTTGCGGGGGATGTGCGTCTGGACGCGCGACGAATCGGCCGCGGGCACGGGGCGTTGGCGTCCTTGATTCCGGGTGGGCAACCCGTCTAGAATCCGCGCCGTCGCCAGTAGTGACAGAAACTCCTTGAATATTATGAGGTTCGTTGTGACCGAATTCTCGCCGGGCAGGGGCCGGATGCTGCTTCGAATCGCCGCGATGTCGCTGATCGCGACAGTCGTGGCCTGTGGAGACGAGGATCCTGTAGCGTCAGCGGGCGGGACCGAGGACGCGATCCAGGTCGATGCGGGCGGCGACATCGGCGTCGTCGACATCGGGACGACGGACGCGGGCCGCGACCTGCCACCGGCTGGCGAGCCGTTGCTCATCACGTTCACGCGCGAGGCCACGAGTCTGGACGGCGGCCTGCCGGACTACGTCCAGGTGATGGTCGTCGACGAGACCTGTCGGCCGCCCAATGTCGAGCTCTGCGATCCGGGATCGTGCGAACCGATCGAGATCGCCCCGCGAAACGCGTCGGAGCCCCTGTGCAACAACGGCTGCCGAATCAGCAGCGATCTGAGCTGGATCGTGTTCCTGGACCCGGAAGAGGCGCGCACGCTGCGCAAGGCCCCGATCGGGCCCGACTACCAGCTCACCGCAGACAGTTCGATCGTCGCCACCGAGGTCGCGGACTACGCCGTGGAGCAGCGGACCGTGGCTTATCGGGTTGGCGACGACCTGCACGTCCACGAGCTGGACAGCGGGGCGGATCGCGTGGTCGCCGCCTTTGCTGGGGCGGGGCGCGGCGCGTTCCATCTCAGCGGTGACGCGACACGGCTCTTCGTCAACAACGTGGCCACCCTGACCGCGATGGACGTCGACGTGATCGATCTGGCGACCGACAACCTCACCCGGGTCCACCATTTCGTGTCCGGCGAGGAGCAGGGCACGGGGTCGTTCTACTCCGGGCGCGAACCGATGGCGGTTTCTCCGGATGGTGGGCACCTCGCGGTGGTCACCAATGCGCGAACATCGCGGTCGTTGTGCAACTCCAACGCAGACTGCGTCGACCCGGGCTACACCTGCCTGAGCAGCGCAGCGCCGCCGCGGTGCGTACGCCAGGAGCTGACCCTCAATCTGATCAACCTCTCCGCGACCGATCGCCTGGATCTGCCGTGCAGCTCCGACGCGGAATGCGGCGACGCCCACCTGTGCGACCTGACCGCGCTAGACGGCGAGGGCCAGGGACGCTGCATACCGGGGCGTTTCGAGCTGGGGCCGTCCGGGCCGACCGCATGCCAGTTCCTCGCGCCCGGACAATACGCGAACATCCGCGGCGAGTTGGGGTGGCGGACCGAGGAGTCGGTCGTGGCTCTGCTCGCACAGGACTGCACCTCTGGGAACATCCCGGTGACCGATGTCGTCGCGCTCAACCTGTTCGCCGGTGCAGCCGTCGAGCGGATCATCGAGAACCCGTCGCAGAACCACGGCGGTGAGAGTTGCTGGGACCCGGTCGAGGAATGCTGGTCGCCGGCCGACTGCTTCATCGAGATCTCCGACATGGCGGTTTCGGAGACGGGGAACACCGTCGCGTTGGTCGGGGATTCGATCTCCTCGGCGTTCAAGGACGAGCTCTGGATCGCCGACGGCTACGGGCGGGGCGAGATGGACCTGATGAGTCGCTCGATCGACTGGGACGTGCTCAGCGTTCAGGTGCATCCGCGCGAGTAGGCCGGCACCCCAGGAGCAGCCCCGGGCTCGTCCGCCGGGGGGCGGATCGGTGTGGTGCCGTCAGGCTCCCGGAGAGAGCCGTTGGCGGGCCGGCGATCCGGCGTGACTGCGGTCCCGCGCTACCGGTGGTCTCGTGGCGTGTGGCTGGGGCAAAAACGAAGAGAGGCGGGCACGCCCGCCTCAGACCGGCTGCGGCTTCGGGCCGCGCCGCGTTCGGGTCAATCGACGGCGCCCCGGGGGTCGTCTCCGACGTCCTCGTCCGGCAGTAGGTCGTTGACCGACGGGTACTTGGCAATCTCCCCGCGTGCGATCTGCCACGCTTTCTGGACGATCCACGAAAGAGACCGGTCCTGCCGGTTCGCTTCGTACTGGATCTCCTTCAGCATCTGGTCGGGGAAGTAGAGACTCTGCTTACGCTTGTCGGACTTGGCCAATTTCGCCTCCGATCGGCTCGCGGGATACCTTACGAATGCCACATTCAACGCCGAGTCGCTACGCGATGTCAACGCTCACGACATCTCGTACACCTGACTACTCTTCGCCACCCCCGACCACCGCTGGCGTCGGGACTTGACGAAGCTGTTCGACGCGTAGCCGCGGTGGTGTCGGGCTCACTTCCGGGTTCGCTGCGTCCGGATCCGCGTCGACGGGTGTGCCCGGCGAGCCGCCGCCCGCCTGCCCGCGGAAAGTCGCCATGCCAAACCGGCGCGGCTGGTGGAAGGAGCCGCCGCCGATCGGGCTCCACGCCGCTGTACGCGTCGTCTCCGCGTCGGGACGGTCGTAGCGGTAGAAGTTCACGCGCATCGCGTCGCCGTCGTTCGGTGGTGCCGGCGCCAGACCCGGGATGCTGGTCAGCGGAATCCGCAGCTCGGCCGACCAGCTTCGATCCCGGTCCTCGCGGTCGTCGGTCGTCCCGGACACGTACACCGCGGACTCGAGCCCGGCGATGTCGAAGCCGCGCGCAACATCCAGATTCCGGTTGGACGGGTCGGGGAACATCGCGTCGAAGACCACGCCCAGCGGGTTGACCTGAAGCTCGAGGTAGTCGCGGCCGTCGTCCCCCGCGTCGACGTAGAGTTCGAGCACCTCCTCGGACCACAGGTCGCTGTCGCGTTCTTGGAGCGTCGCCCACACGTCGGTGTCCCGCCCGTTCATCAACACGTAGAGGTACGTGTCGTCCCAGAGCATCTTCGCCCAGGTGTCCATCGACTCCAGGGCGTCGCCGCTGTTCGGGTGCACCCAATCGTCGGTCCGCTGCGCGCGGGACCAGGCGCGATCCGTTGGGCGGCCGTCGATCAAGATCCGGCTGGTCGCCCGGCGAACCTCGTACGCGGGCGGCGTCCAGGTCGCCTCGAACGTGCCGACCGCCAGTCTGCCGTCTTCTTCGAGACGGCCTGCACCCGGGTCGTTGACCGGCAAACGGACATCGGCGGCGAAGAACCCGACGAAGACGGTGATCTCGCCCGGCTCGAACCCGTCGCCGAGGTCGATGGGCACCGCGTCTCGGATGATCTCGCCCGGCTGCCAGTTGACCGTCGGATAGAGGTTCTCGATCGCGTCGTGGTCCACGTTCTGCCGGGTGTTCCCGTCGAGGTGAACGAAAATCTGCCAGCGATTCGGCTCGGCCGTGAGAGCCTCCCAGTAGAACGTGAGCACAAACTCCGAGCCGAGCTCGACGGCGGCCGGTTCGATGTCCCAACCGATCAAGCGAAAGCGCGCGCCAAACGTCGCGTCGACCGGATGTTGCGGGACCGGAGCCTCGCCGAGGATGTTCTCCTGCACCCGGCGCCATTGATCCGCTGTCGGTGTGGGGACCGGTTCCTGGATTCGCTGACACGACGCGAACGCGGTGGCGATCAACAACACGGAGGTCAGGAGGGCGGACCGGGATGCGTTCATGAGATGAGGGGCGTGGGGCGACCCGATGAGGTCGGGTCGGTTGATACGGTTTGGGTGACGTGGTGTCGGTGCCGTCGGGCGGGCGTCTGCGGACCAACCGTCGGGCGGCGCCTCAAGGCTGCGCCTCAAGGCTGCTGGGGGTCCGCGCGACGTCTTCGAGCCGGCGTTCGTTTCCAGGCGCCGCATTAGTCCACTTCGGACGCCGCATCAACCTGCGCACCCCCCCGGACAGAGCGGCTTTGCGCCGACGTCGGTGCCGTGCTAGGAACGGGGCCGACTTCAGACTACGCGACCATGCTCGAGCCAGGCGCGCGCATTCACTTCATCGGGATCGGCGGCATCGGCGTGTCGGCGGTAGCCCGGATCGCCGTCGGACGCGGTTTCGAGGTCAGCGGCTCCGACGTTCGCCAGTCGCAACTCACCGACGCGATGGTCGCGCTCGGCGCGCAGGTGACGATCGGTCACGCACCAGAGAACGTCGACGGCGTCGATGTCGTCGTCGTCTCGACGGCCATCCCCGAGCACAACGTCGAGTTGCAAGAGGCCAAGGCGCGCGGGACCCGCCTGATCCACCGCTCCGACATGCTCGCCCACTTCGTCGCGCAGGGGGTGAGCATCGGCGTCACCGGGACGCACGGAAAGGGCACGACCTCCGCGATGATCACGCGAATCCTAGACATCGGGGGTCTGGACCCGGGTTTCGTGATCGGCGGCCTGCTCAACGACTACGGGATCAACGCGCGCGCCGGGGCCGGACGCTACATGGTCGCCGAGGTCGACGAGTCCGACGGATCGCATCGAAACGTCTCGCCGACGCTACTGGTCTGCAATTTCCTCGAGGCAGACCACCTGAACTACTACGACGACCTGGCCCACATCATCCGGTCGATGGCCGAGGCGGTCGCCGAGAACCCGCGACTGGAGCACCTCTTCGTCAACGGCGACTGCGATGGGAACCGACGGCTCGTCGAAGCCGTCGACTGCCCGTTCACGACCTATGGCGTGGAGACCGACGTGGACTATCGCGGCGAGCTTCTCGACAACGGACAGTTGCCGATCCGTTTCCGCGCATGGCACGGGGATCGCGCCCTCGGTGAGTTCGAGCTACCGCTGCCCGGGCGCTACAACGTCGTCAACGCGATGGGAGCGATTGCCGTCGCCGCGCACCTCGACGTCGATCCGGACGCCATGCGTCGGGCGCTGGCGGACTTCAATGGCCTCGAGAACCGGTTCTCGATCGAGGAGGCCGCGGGCATCACGATCGTCAAGGACTACAACAGTCACCCGACTGCGATTCGCAAAGTCCTGGAGAGCGCTCGCGATCTCGCGTCCGGCCGCATCATCAGCGTGTTCAAGCCCTACCGTTACACGCTGACCCACTACCTTAAGGACGAATACGCGACCGCATTCCGAGGCTCGGACCAGGTCGTGATCACAACGATGTACGCGGCGAACGAAGACCCCATCCCGGGTGTCGACACCGAGTTCGTCGTCAACATGCTCCGAGGGCAGGGCCACGAGGTCGTCCACATCCCCGAGCTGAGCGACGTCGTCCGCCACCTCGACGAGACGGTCGAAGCGGGGGACAAGGTCATCTTCTTCGGAGGGGACGATTTCTTCGCCATGGCCGATGGCTGGGCCGCCCGGAGACGCGAACAGAGCTGAGGTGAAGCCATGCGGGTCGTCGTTCAGAAGTTCGGCGGGTCCTCCGTCGCCACCGTAGACAGGCTCAAGACCGTCGCCCGCAAGATCGTCGACACGCGGGACCAGGGATATGGCGTCGTTGCCGTCGTCTCCGCCATGGGGGACACGACCGACGAGCTCTTGTCTCTGGCGCGCCAGATGAGCGACGACCCGCCGAAGCGGGAGCTGGACATGCTCCTGTCGGTGGGCGAGCGCATCTCGATGGCGTTGCTCTCCATCGCCATCCAGGACCTCGGGGGCCAGGCGATCTCGTTCACGGGGAGCCAGTGCGGCATCGTGACGAACCACTCCCACGCCAATGCCCGCATCATCGATGTGCGCCCGTTCCGGGTTCAGGACGAGCTGGAGGCGGGGCGCATCGTCATCGTGGCCGGATACCAGGGCACGAGCTACCGTCGCGAGATCACCACGCTCGGGCGTGGCGGCTCCGATACGACGGCCATCGCCCTCGCTGCATCGCTCGGTGCCGAGCACTGCGACATCTTCTCCGACGTCGATGGGGTCTACACGGCCGACCCGCGCGTCGTCGACGACGCCAGACGCCTAGACGAGATCGGCTACGAAGAGATGCAGGAGCTCGCGCGGCTCGGCGCCCGCGTCCTGAACGCGCAGGCGGTCGAGTTCGCGCGCCGAAACAAGATCGCGATCTTCGCGCGCTCGACGTTCGAGGACGGCCCGGGCACTGCGATTCGCCGCCCCGATGGGTTCCCGGACCGGGAGCTCGCCGAGATCGAGGCCAACGGCGTTCGGGGAGTCGCCGGTGCGCGCGATGCCTTGTTGGTCCGCCTGCCTGCGGGCTCAGAGGCGGCGATCGAGCGCGCCCTCGATGACTTGCAGGAGGGCGCCGTGTTGAGCCTGAAGGCCGACACCGACGGCAATGCCGAGGTGTGTCTGTCGGCCGAGAACGTCGCGGATCCGGATGGATTGGTCGTTCAGCTGCGCGAGCTGGGAGCCGAGGTGCGGCTGGACGTGGGGCTCGCGAGCGCAGTGGGAACCGGCGTCGGGGCCAGTCCAGCGGCGATCCGTCGCGTACTCGCGACGCTTCGCGCGCAGGACATCCAGCAGATCGCGCTCCATACCAGCGGCGAGTCGATACGGGCGGTTGTGCCCGAGGCTCAGACCGATGCTGCAGTGCGGGCTCTGCACGCCGAGTTCATCGCCGACGCGTAGCGCCGCAGAGCGCGGTATCGAGGTGCGCGTGGTCAGTCGAGCGCGCCGCCCGCCGGCGGTGCGTGGGAACAGTGTCCGAGCGCACCTTCAGCTGGTCCAATCCGCGGGACAGCCGTCGTTGTCGGGCATCGGATGACCAGCGGTCGGGGATCTCGAGGTGCGGCGTCGACCGTCGCGACCCCGGCGGCCGTCAGCGGGAGCAGGAGCAGCTGCCGGCGATTCAAGATCATTCGCTACTCCCGCCGCCGGAGAGCCGGAACCCGTCTACCACGAGGGCCGGCATCATCATGTCGCCGGTGCGCACCGAAGCTGAGGC
This sequence comes from uncultured Myxococcales bacterium, assembly GCA_964520965.1. Classification (GTDB taxonomy): domain Bacteria; phylum Myxococcota_A; class Bradymonadia; order REDH01; family REDH01; genus CAZFPM01. The sequence goes on along the minus strand of CAZFPM010000142.1, from coordinate 4,196 downwards.
ATCGACGATGTTCTGCAACAGGGCGGCGACGGACACGTTGTAGCGCATGTCGTGCAGTGAGCGGCGGATCTGTCCCCCGCGCATCTCGAAGAACCCGTCGCGGGTCATCCCGGCGACGGAGAGCGGTAGGGCGTCGACCAGGCGATTGTACCAGAGGCGGGTGACGAGCAGGCAGTCGGGGTTGCGGGCGATCAGGTCGTCCAACGTCCCGACTCCACCCTCCAGTACCAGGTTTCGCGCCACGGCGTCCGCCGAGCTCGGTCGAGCGGGGTCGTACCCGTCCGGCAGTCGCCCGACGGCGCGCGCCTCGGCGCGCTCGTACACCGCATCGACCGGCGCTCCGTCCGCGAGAAGCGTCACGGTCCGAGTCGGCACGCCTCCGGGGTCGAATGGGCGGCCGAGCAGGTCGGGATGGTACGGGTCGGCGCGCAACACAAAGCGAGGATCGAGGACAGTGTCGCCGTGCCGAGCGGCGAGAAAGGAGCGTCCCTCGCGGATCGCGCGGGCCGAGAATCCCCCAAGGGTGAATGCGAGCAGCGCACGGACCGCGTCCGGCTCCAACAGGACGCGGTACTCCCCAGGGGCCAGCGTCTCGGGCCGGTTTCCCAGCCACGCGCGGTCGATCGCGCGGGCGGCGAGGGCGTCGATGTCGACGTCTGCGCGACGGTGTTGTCGCTCGGTCACCCAACTCGTCGCGTTCGACGGCGTGGTGATCGAGCAGGTGAACTCGGCTTCGGTCGGAGCGTGGAACCGGCGGAGACCGTTCGAGTTCCCGACCGCCGTGACTCCCGCGGATCCGTACCCGCCGATGCTGCCGACGGCGGTGCGGTAGAAACCGGCGGCGGTCAACCCGCGTCGGCGGCACGGGAGGATGGCGGTCGCGGCTGCGTCAGCGCGAAACGCCGGGCCGGTGTCGGCGGTCGGGCCATCGAAGAAGCCCGGCGCCTGGGCGACAGTCGTCTCCAGGTCCTGCGGGAACGGGAGGCCTGGCCAGTCGGGCACCGACGGTGCGGCCCCCGCGAGCGCCATTGCGTGTCCCAAGCAGATGCTCAGGCCGTCGGGATCGGTCCGGTCGGTCGTGGTGGCCGCCGACCGCGCCTGTCCGGCCTCGTCGATGAGAACGGTTCGGATGCGGACCCGGCTCCACTCCTCGTCGACGGTCTGGTGGACCTGGTTGGCCGCGAAGCGGGTGACCGCCGCGCGCCCGCCGCCGATAGCGACTTCGGTCTCGTCGGCTGTGCTGCCTGCCAGGATGGCCTCGATTACAGTCATCGCGCGGTCGCGTTCGGTCGCGATCATTCGGCCTCCGACACGCCGACCCGGACCTCGCGAAACCGGGCGGGGCTGGCGCCGTGGCTCATGCGCATCGCCTGTCCAGGCTGTCCCTTGCCGCAGTTGCGAACGCCCCAGAGCCGGTACTCGTCCCGGCCGGCGACGCCGTCGCAGCTTCGCCAGAACTCGGGAGTTCGTCCGCCATAGGTCGGGTTCTTGAGCATCCTGCCACGCTGACCGTCGCGGATCTCCCATCCGATCTCGCAGCCGAACTGGAAATCGAGGCGCTGGTCGTCGATCGACCAGCTCCGATTCGTCTCCATGAGAACGCCGCGTTCGGTCCCGGCGATCAGCTCGGCCAATGTCGCTGTCCCGGGCACGAGCGACACGTTGACCATGCGGATCAGGGGCGGGCGGCTCCAGCCGGCCGCGCGCATGCAGCCGCGCGACGCGGTCTCGCCGATCACGCCGGCGGTCTCGCGCGACGTGAGATACCCGACGAAGAACCCGTTCCGAACCAGCTCCCACCGCTGAGCGGGAACCCCCTCGTCGTCGAATGCGAACGTCCCCAGCCCGGTCGCTTGAGTTGCGTCCGCCACGATGGTCACGTGCGGGGAGCCGTACTCGAAGGTCCCGAGGAGGTCCGGCGTGAGGAACGACCCGCCAGCGTAAGCTGCTTCCCAGCCGAGCAGCCGGTCCAACTCGGTGGGGTGGCCGGCGGACTCGTGCAGCTGGAGGGCCAGCTGTGTGCTGTCGAGGATGACGGTCGTCGTCGCCGACGGGCACGGCTCCGCGCTGAGCAGCGCGACCGCTTGTTCGGCGGCGAGGTCCACGTGGTTCCGGAGCGCGATTCCTTCGACGACCTCCCATCCTCCGAGTGCCCACTGTCCGCCGAAGCTGTTCGGGTATGACCGGACCTGGACGTCGTCGCCGTCGACCGCGACGACGCGGAGGCCGCCGCCGGTGACGACGGTGGTTTGTTCGATCCGGGCGCCGTCGCTGGATGCGAAGAGTTGGACCCGGTGTTCGCAGCCGACGTTGGAGGTCGCGACCGTGACCCCCTCGTGCGCAAGCGCTCGCTCGTCGACGCTCCGCAGCAGCCCGAGTTGCTCGCCGACCGGCACATCGAAGGGGTCGGTCATCACGTCGCTCGCCCAGGCGGCCACGGCCGGCGAACACGGAGCGAGTGTCGCGGGGGTCTCGAGCAACAACGACGCAGCGCGCGCGGCGTCGACTGCCCGCAGCGCCGCCGTCGCGCCGCCCGATATCGACACGTCGCTGGTGGCAGCGAACCCCCAGGCGCCACGGAAGAGGGCGCGCACGCCGACGCCGGCGGAGGTGTCCTCGTCAGTCGAACCCGGCACGCGGTTGCGCGACTGCAGTCGGCGCGTTCGGGTCTCGACGACGCGCGCGTCCGCATACTCGGCGCCGGCCGAGATGGCGGTTTCGATGGCTGCGGTAGCGACCCGATCGGGCACGGCGACTCGGAGCACGAAGCGGGGTCCGCCGCGACTCGGAGCAGCTCGACGCGGCCGGAGTGCGACAGCTTCGGGCAGCGACCGCGAGCGTCACAGTGCGGCCGCCAGCGGACCGCCTGGGATCAGAAGTACGCGCGGAAGACGAGATCGACGATGCGGTTCGGTGCCTCGGCTTCGACGTTCAATGTCACGACCTGGTACCGGTTGTTGGACACCGACACCATACCGACGATGGAGGTCTCGGTCGGCGGGGTGACGAAGCCGACGAACGCGTACGGTGCGGCTCCGCGAGCCAGCCGGGTGAACTCCTCGGTCAGCTCGGGGGCGTCGATCTCTTCGAACGCGCTCGGCGCGAAGTGCTCGGTGATCGCGGCTTCGTCCAGACCTTCGCGATAGACGTTCAGCGTATCGAGTGCCCAAGTGAGCTGGGTGCCGGCTGCGGTTTCCGGCAATGCCGTGACGACTTCGTGGAGGCCGAGGTCCTCGACCGGCTGCCTCGGGTCAGGCCGCTCCGTGCCGCCGATGAGCCGGTTGCTACCGTCGGCATAGACGGTCTCGTGGGTCGCCTCGGAGCTCAGCGAGACGATCTCGAAGCGCTCCAACATCAGGAAGCCGACTACGAGGAGCAGCACGACGACCAGTGCCAGCAGCGTATTCGAGGTGTTCTTCTCGGCCATGATATTCTCCCGATTACGGCCACGCCTCAGACGGCGCGTTGTCCCGCAGCATAGCCCGCGGCTCCATCGACCATCGACGGGTTGGGCTGAGCGTCTCGATAGGCCCGAATGATACGGGGCCGGGCGCGGGATCGCAATTCTCTCGGGCACCGACCGTATCGTGCAGTGAGACCGCGGCCGGATCGGGCGGCGCAGACGACGCTCGCGCCGCGGGTCGGGTCAGCGCGGGCCTGCGGAGACGACGTTTTGCGGGCGACCGGCCAGGTAACCCCGAACGTTCGCCGCGGAGATCGCGAGGAGCCGCTTTCTCGCGGCCTGCGTGCTCCAGCCGATGTGGGGCGTAATCAGACAACGAGGCGCGTCGAGCAGCGGGTGGTCGTCCGGCGCGGGCTCGACGGACAGCACGTCGGTCGCGTACCCCCCGAGGTGCCCGGAGTGGAGGGCGGCGGCGACCGCTTCCTCGTCCACGAGGCCCCCGCGAGCGGTATTGATGAGCCACACCCCCGGCCGCATCAGGGCCAGCGTGGCGCCGTCGACGAGCGACCTCGTCTCGTCGACGAGGGGAACGTGGAGCGACACGATATCCGCGTCCGTCAGGCAATGCGGCCACGGCTCCCGAGGCCCGGGCGTGCCGTTCGCCCGACCGGGCAGGGCTGCGTACGCCACCTGGAGTCCGAGTGCCTCGGCGGTCGAGCCGACGCGGCGACCGATGGCGCCGGAGCCCACGACGACCAGCTTCCCCGACAGCTCCACCTGCGGCGTCAGCCAG
>CAZFPM010000141.1:4595-15747 GCA_964520965.1 uncultured Myxococcales bacterium | reverse complement strand
GGACCCCACGGGTGACGAAGGCGCCGGCCTCCGCGTGTTCCGCGGCGGCTCGTGGAACGAGCACGCGGGCTACTGCCGCGCGGCCGGCGGCCGCTTCGGGTACACGCCGCCGTACCGCAGCCACGTCGTGGGCTTCCGCCTGTCCAGGTCTGTGCGATGATCCCTAGGACACTCGAACCCTTGTTCCCTGGGACCGCGGGCACTGCCCGCGCGGATTCGAGCGAGTCGTGCGCGGGGCGAAGTCGTCGGGGAGCGGCGCGCGTATCGTGGTGGCTCTCAACAACGCCCGAGAAGGGAGGCAACGCATGAGTCTTGTCGAGAGAGTCCGAGCCCTGGGACAGCGCGCACACCAGGATTGGTGGAACATCTCGCGACTGAGGAAGCGACGAAGAACGCACTGGTGATGCCGTTCATCGCGGCCCTCGGGTACGACGTCTTCAACCCCCTCGAGGTCGTTCCCGAGTACGTCGCTGACGTCGGCACGAAGAAGGGGGAGAAGGTCGACTACGCGATATTGCGCGACAACCAGGTGTTGATGCTCTTCGAGGCGAAGAAGGCCGGCGTCAATCTGCGCGATGCGGAGCGGAGCCAACTCTTCCGGTACTTCTCGGTGACGAAGGCCCGGGTTGCGGTGCTCACGAACGGCACCGACTTCCTGTTCTTCTCCGACTTGGAGAGGCCGAACATCATGGACGAGCTTCCGTTCTTGGAAGCCAACCTTCTCGACCTTCGGGACACCGACCTGCGCGCACTCGAACGTCTGGGCAAGGAGAACTTCGACCTGGATCGCGTGCTCTCGCAAGCGTCACAGCTCAAGTACACCGCCGAAATCCGTCGCATTCTCGCTGATCAACTCGACGAGCCCGAGGAGGAATTCGTGCGGTTCTTCTTCGCCCGCGCGGCGCCCAAGAAGCAATTCCGCGCGTCCGCCAAGGAGGAGTGGACGGGTCTGGTCCGCAAGGCGTTCCAACAGTTCCTAGCCGAGCGAGTCGGCGCCCGTCTCCGGGTCGCGCTTGAGCAGGAAGATGTTGCCGCCGGGCGGGCCCGCGATCCCGAAGCGTCGGTCGACGCCGAGCTTGAGGTCGTGGGGAAGGAGGGCGTCGAAACGACCGAGGACGAGCTGGAGGGCTTCCGGATCGTGCGCGCGATTGTCCGCGGCACGATCGCCGTCGACCGTGTCGCGCACAGGGACGCGAAGGTCTACTTCGCGATCCTCGTGGACGACAACAACCGGAAGCCGCTGTGTCGGCTCCACCTCAACCGCGCGACCTGGTACATCAGCCTCTTCGACTCGGACAAGAGCGAGGAAAAGCACGTCCTGAACTGCCTAGAAGACATCTACGGGCATGCAGACGCGCTGAGGGAGGCGGCGGCGCGATACGCGTAGGCGCGCGCTCCGCCGCTTGCTACCGCTCCCCAGGGAAGTCCACGACCTCCCCCCGTTCTCCCCGCACGACCCGCATCAACCGCTCGCCGTGGTCGTCCAGTGCCGCCCGCACCGGGTCCTCGCCCATCCGCGCATAGACGAGCGTCGCGGCGTGCGACTTGTGGTTGAGGGGCTTCTGGATCACGAGGAGCGAGTTGCCGCTCTGCGCCATCCAGCTTCCAACAGTGCGGCGGAGGCGCGCCGCTACTCAGGCTCGGCGACGGCGGCCCCGATGTCGTCGCTCAGCATCTGCAACAACCCGCGGTTAGCGTCCGCGGCCATATGCACATAGTGCCTCGCGGCGATGTTCGTCCGATGCCCGAGGAGTTGCTGGATCTGGTACTCGGATCCCCCCGCCATCGCAGCGCGGGTCGCCAGAGTGCGCCGAAGGTCGTGGATTCGCAGGCTCTCGCACCCTGCTTCACGGCGGACGCGGTGCCATGCCGCCGTCGGGTTCTTGATCGGCTCGCCCGGCTTCGATCCGACGAAGATGTACGGGTTGCCCTCGACCGGTTCGAGGCCGTCGATGATCGCGAACGCCGCATCGCTCAGCGGTTGCGGGTTCGCGCGTTTGTGGTGCGACGTCGACAGAACGACCAAACGGCGATTCTCGCGGTCGAAGTTCTCCCACCGCGCGTTCATCAACTCCTGCCGCCGGAGAGGCAACTCGATGTAGAGCCGGAACAGGGCCCGCGTGTACGGGTTCGGGAGCCGGTCGATCGCTGCGATGAGCGCCTGCAACTCGTCGATGGTCGCGACGCGGTCGCGCGCGTGCTCCTGGAACCGTGGCACGTCGGCCGCCGGGTTGGGGTGCCCCTCCTCGAGGAAGCGCCACTTCACAGCGCGCCGGAACATTGCGCTCACGACCTCGACTGTCCGGTTTGCCCAATAGGGCCGGTCGGCGAGTGCGTGACGGAGATCGAGCACGTCGCGCACGGTGACGTCTTCGAGCCGCCTACTGCCCCAGCGAGGCCGCAACTCAGCGTTGATCGCTCGGAGCTGGCCCCGTGCGCTGCGGAGCGTGTTCACGTGCGTTTCCACGTAGTGGTCGGCGTATTGGTCGAACGTGACGTTCTGCGCACGCTCCTGGCGTTCCTGCTGCGGGTCGTGCCCCAGGTCGACGCGAGCGAGCTTCTGGCGCGCGACCTTCCGCGCCTCATCGAGCGTGAGCGTGCCGTACCGGCCCAGCTTGAGGTTCCGCTTTCGACCGTTGACCCGGTACCGGATGACGAATGTTTTCCGGTTCGACGGGTTCACCCGAACGTAGAGACGCGAGATCGTGCCGTCCGGGACGTAGTACGCCTTGTTGCTCGCTGGGTCGTAGGGATACGTCAGCGCGTCGATGCGGCGCTTCGTCAGGGGAGTGCTCGCCATCGTGTGGCCGGGGGCAATGGAGGTGTCAGGAGCCGTCTGAGCGCGTTCCTGTACCCATCCTGTACCCAGCGGAACACGTTCTGACGCGTCGATGCGCGCTGACCTCGCGGCCACGCATGTCGACAACCACCCAATATCACGTTAGTTTAGCGCCATCCAGCGCCGTGACGCGTCAACGTCTCTTTCCGTCCGTCGGTGGTTCGAGTCCACCAGCGGGAGGTCAACCTCCTGGGCGGCGAAGCACTCCGGGCACTCGATCTCGATGGTCGTGTCCACGCCACAGTCGACCCGGTCGAACTCGTCGACCAGGAAGTCCGCGTCCCGCATCGTCAGGTCCTCGATGAACCGACGCCGCTCACGAGCCTCGACGCCTTCGACCTCGACCACCCGGAAGGCCAGCATCGCCGACAGCAGACGGTCCCCGGCGCCCCGGCGCAGCTGCGGCAGCTTCCGCTCGTCGGCCCCGGTCAGCAGCCGGAACCAGACCCGCTTGCCGGCGTCGGGCAGAACCGTCTCGAAGCGGTTCCCGTCCCCGAAGGCGGCCCGGCTCTCCTCGGACAGCGGTCGACACGGCAGCTCGCCCAGGTCCAGCTCCCACTCGATCCGCGCCCGGCACGCCTCGCTCTGGCAGCTCACCGCGAAGGCGTACTCGGCCCCTAGGTCAGCGCCCGGACCCGCAGCAGCGCGTAGAACCGGTCCCCCTGCAGCACCTGCCCCCAGTCGATCTCCTTGTCCCCGAAGTCGTAGGGACCAGCATCGACCGTCTCCTCCCAGCACGCGGCCAGCAGCTCGTCGACCTGACCGCCGCTCTTCGCCAGCTTGCGGTCCGACAGGATCCGCTCCTCGCGGACCTTCATCCCGCGGATCCGCCCGGTGAGCCCCGTCGGGCAGGTGATGATCTCGGCCATCGGCAAGCACCTCCTCGGGCGTACGGTCGCCCAGGAGGGCAAAGCGTCGGTGCGTCGGGATGGGGACGTTCGAGCGTATTGCTCCACCCAAGGTTTAGTTTGCTGCGGGCTCCCCTTGCGGAAAACTAAACCCAGGGTTTAGGATATGCGCGCCATGGGTGACGAAACCGAAACACGTGACGGACCTCGTTGGAGTCAGCTCTACGAGACCGCGGCGACCCAAGAGGGGCACTTCACGACTGCCCAGGCGGCGGAGGCGGGCTACTACCCGCAGCTACTGACGAAGTACCTCAACAATGGGCGGATCGTCCGCGTGAGGCGAGGCGTCTATCGCCTCGTGCACTTCCCTCCCGGCGACCATGAGGACCTCGTCGTCATCTGGCTGTGGTCCAACCGCGCCGGCGTGTTCAGCCACGAGACCGCGCTGGCCCTGCACCAGCTATCGGACGCGCTGCCGGCCAAAGCGCACCTGACGCTGCCAGCCTCGTGGAAGTCCCGGCGTCGGCAGGCGCCCGCGGGCGTGGTGCTGCATTTCGCCGATCTCGATGACACCGACCGGGGGTGGGCTGGGTCCGTTCAGGTCACAACGCCGGTACGCACTGTCGTCGATAGTGCGACGGCAGGGGTGTCGCCTGGGCTCGTGAAACAGGCCATTGAGGAGGGCCTGCACCGCGGGCTGTTCACCGAGCCCATGGTCGAGCGTGCGCGTGAATGCCTGCGCTCGTTCGAGGCGGGGGAGTCGTGATGCCTCGCACCTACGCCACTCCGCTGGCCTTCAAGACGGCCGTCGAGCAGCGACTTCGCAACGAGGCCGCCGCCTCAGGGATGGACCTCCAACGCCGGCGACAGCTCTTCGTCTTCGACCGCTTCCTCGCACGGCTGTTCTCGGTGCTTCAGGACGCCGTCGTCCTCAAGGGCGGGCTGGTGATCGAGCTGCGCCTCGAGCGAGCCCGAACGACCAAGGACGTCGACCTGCGGATGGTGGGCAGCCCGGATGACGTGCTCACCCGTCTTCAGGAGGCGGGTCGACGCGAGCTCGGCGACTACCTGCAGTTCGAGGTCGTGGTGGATCCCACGCACCCGGAGATCGACGCGGAAGGCATGGCCTACCAGGGCCTTCGATATCGAGCCGAGGCGCAGCTCGCCGCGAAGATCTACGGCGTGCCCTTTGGCATCGACGTGGCCTTCGCCGAGCCGATGCACGGTCAGCCCGAGGAGGTCGACGGCAGCACGTTCCTTGAGTTCGCCGGGGTTGGTCCGGGGCGCTACCGCATCTACCCGCTGGAGACGCACATCGCGGAGAAGCTCCACGCCTACACGCTGCCGCGCAAGCGTCCGAACTCGCGGGTCAAGGACCTTCCCGACCTCGCCCTGCTCGCAACCGCGAGGGACCTCGACGGCGCCGCTCTCCGGGCCGCCATCGACGGGACCTTCGAGCACCGCGCCACCCATCCGGTGCCGGCTTCGGTTCCTGCGCCCTCGGCAGCGTGGGCGCCCGTCTACGCCCGCATCGCCGCGAACGACGGGCTCAGGTGGCAGACGCTGGAGGAGGTCACGCGTGGCGTGCAGTCCTTCCTCGACCCGGTGCTCGCCGGCGCGGGCGGGAAGTGGGAGGCGGCTACGTGGGCCTGGTCTCCGGGGCAGGAGACCAACCCATGAAGGTGTCGCCGCTCATGCTCACGGAGAAGGACGACGAGCTGCTCGGCGTCTCGAACCGAACCGACGCCATGGGCGTACTCGCAGTCTGGTCGGTGCGGGGGCGTGACCTCGTTCCCCATCTCACCGAGCAGACCACGAGCGTCCGGGGCTTCCAGATACTGGTGGAGGCCTTCCGACTTTGGGAGCTTTACGAGCCGGGGCATCCACAGCATGCCGGCCGTCTCGACGACTTCTTCCTCCTGATCGAGCAGACGTTCGCGCGCACGGTGGGCCGGCACGACCACGACTGGCCGCTCCCCGGATCGCGACGAGTGCGGGCGCGGTCGACGGAGGAGCCGCACATCTCGCTCAGCGACCTCGACTGGCACCTGCTCGGCGGTCAGAAGGCCAACGGGCTCTGGGGGCTGTATCGCGGCGCGTCCCGTCGAGCCGGTCTGCTGGCAGAGGACATGACGCGGCTGTCGGGCGAGACCATGGAGCACGCGACACTCCGTGCCGGCCTCGGGCCCGACGTCACAGGTCGTCTGTTCAACATCGTGGCCCGCGCGATGGACGGCGAAACCGTGGCGCTCCCGACCCACATGAACAACAAGCTGACGGCCTCGGTCTACGACACATTCTGGAAGTTGCCGCTCGCGGACCACCTCCACGCCCAGCTGATCGATGGCCACGCTCTGAACCGCGAGCTCGCCGAGCGGCTGCTCGAACTCGATGAGCTCGACCATAGGGCGTTCCTGGCCACGGCGGCCCTCGAACTCTCCGAGCACCGAGCGGCCATCGAAGATGCCATTCGCTGCGAGGACCTCCTCTCGGTGCTGGAGGCCGTCTTCCTGTGGCTGTGCGCCAGCAAGGGCAAGACGCTGGAAGCGGCGGTGGCTGAGCTCCCGATCGACCTGTCGTCGCTGGCCTCCTCCCGCACCGCCTTCGCGCACTCCGGGGCCTATCGCGGCGAGACCGCAGTTGCCCGCCATGGTCGCTTCAGCGAGCAGCTCGACACATCGAGCCACGTCGCGCTGGCGCGCTCGGTGCTCCTGCTCCACGAGAAGGTGAGCGAGGAGCGACGGCGCGCTCCGTGGGTGTGGGAGGACCAGGGCGTCTTGTTCAGCGACATCGACGTCGAACGTCCCAGTGACGCCGCGCTCCAGGTCGGTCTCGCCTGGCGAAACGACTACTACCTCGAGCCGCTCCAGGGCATCGCCAAGCAGCTCGCCGCGGTGCGCCAATGAGCCAGCTCGGCACGCTGAGGGAGCGCGTCGAGCGCGCATCCGAGTACTTCCACGAGCTGGAAGGCGTCGTGCTCACGACCTTCAACCTCAGCGCCGCGTTTCTCGAGGACCACGCGCTGCCTGTTGTCCTCGGCGCGGAGGCCAAGACGGTGGCGGCACGCCGCGCCGAGTTGCATCAGCGCCTCGCGGTGACCCCGTGCACCGTCTTCTACGACCCGACGTCGCCGCCGCGGATCTCGGGGCGCTACCGCTACGTCGCACGCCCGGTGCCCGTTCGCGGGCGCTTCTTCCATCCCAAGCTCGTCGTCCTTGCTGGGCGATCCGACGACGGGACAACCTGGGTGTATCTGGCGGTGTCGTCAGCGAACCTCACGCTCTCCGGCTGGGGGCGCAACGCAGAGTCGTTCGGCGAAACCTGGATCCATACGCGGAGACAGCAGAGCTGGAAGGCGCTCGATAACCTGCTCGCATGGTTCGAGGCGCACAGCCCCCTCGGCGAGACGCGCTCCGATTCCGACGCTCTGGCGAGGGTCCGCGGCGCGTTGGCGCGGATGCCCGACCGGAAGCGCTTCATCGACCACGGGACGGAGCCATGGTCGGGGACGCTGTACGCGAGCCTCTACGCATCGGTCGTGCACACGGACGGACTACCGGCGTTCCTCCAGGGCGGTCGTTCCCGCCGTCCAACTGAGCTATGGGCGTACAGCCCGTACTGGAGCGACGTGTCGGAGCAGGTAGCCGCGTTCGGGGCGCGCGACACCCACCTGGTGCCCGCGCTGCGGATGGACGGCGCCGCGCTCGGCTTGACGCGGGAGCAGGCTGAAGAGGTCGACGGGCAGGCCGAAATCCTCCGGAACGAGGGCGATGTCGGGACGCGATTCTGGCACATGAAGGCGTACTGGATTCGGCACGGGAAGACCGTCCGCACCGCCGTCGGCAGCTGCAACTTCACGCGCGCAGGCCTCTCGGGGGAAGCCGGCAACGTCGAAGGCATGCTCGTCTTCGACGCCGACCCCGACTGGCTCCCGGAGGGTAAAGAGGTCGCGGAGGACGACCTCGCGGACGAAGCGCAGGCGGAGGAGGAAGCTCCCGAGCCACCGCCGATCTCCATCGTCGTGGCGTGGGATTGGCGCGCGCACAACTGGCGCTGGTGGCTGGAGGCGGGACCGAGGCAGCGCGAGTTCGTCCTTCACCTGCCGGGGCTCGCACCGCTGTCCATCGAGTCCGGCACGCACAAGAGGCCTGGGAAGCCGCCGGCGCGAGGCGCCGCCTTCACGGTGTCCTTCCGCACGGACCATGGTGAGCGGCAGTGGCAGGGCCAGGTCGTCGAGCTGAACCTCGACCACAGCTCCCGCACGTACGGGCGGCCGCTGACGGCGAACGAGATCCTCGAGAGCTGGCGAGGCCGGGCGCCGACGTGGGACATCGGTGGTGGTGGGGGTGGAGGAGATCCCAGCGACGGCGGCGACGATGTCGAAGTCGAAGCGCCGGCAGCGTTCGACGCGGTGAACCTGTACGACCTCTATCGGTCGATGCGGGCTCTGCGCGCCAAGCTCGCGAACCTCCAGCAGCATCCCGACATCCAGCGCGCCTATCTCGTAGGTCGACCCGACAGCGTGATGGCGCTGGCCCACCTTGCGGACCGGGATGAGGAGGCGCCGATCGTGCGCTACCTCGTGCTGCGCGAGCTGTGCGGTGTCGTCGCAGAATGGGCGCACCTGCTCGATCAGGATCTCGCTGCACGCGCGGAGCAGATGGCGTCGTCGGCGCGAGACCGGACCCGTAAGCAGCTCGCGGGGGAGGTGGGGCCAGACGGCTCGAAGGCCGACGGCATGCTCGACTGGTTCGAGCGATCGCTGGCCGCGTTGGACAGGGGGGCGAGCCCTTGAAGCCGTTCACCCACCCCGTGCGCCCCGAGGACGTCGGGGAGCTCATCGACCTCACGGTGGTCGGCGACCCCGACACCCGCTCGATGGCCGACATGCAGCTTCAGGGCATCGCCGCGATCTACGACATCTTGTGCGAGCACCCCTTCGCCTATCTGGCCGACGAGGTCGGGATGGGCAAGACGTACCAGGCCCTTGGGCTCGCCGCCGTCGTGTGGAACGAGAAGCCAGAGGCCCGCATCCTGTTCGTCAGCCCGCGGCAGAACCTCCAGGTGAAGTGGTACGACGACTACCTGCGCTTCTTCGCGTCGAACTACCGGCGACCTCAGGGCCTCGGGGATGACCGCGCGGCGTCCGTCCTCTTCGGTCAGCCCGTTCATCGTCCGGTGCTCTTTCACAACCTGCGAAGCTGGACGCCGACCATCGGCATGACCGAGCGGATCGCGCCCTTCGTCCGCCACACGAGCTTCACGCGTCCGGTCTACGTGACGTCGCGGGACCTCGACGACATGGACGCGCTCTGGGCGAGGACCGAACAGCAGTTCCGCGGCTGGGGGCTGTTCGGAGCCGAGCGGCCGGACGAGTTGTTGCCGGGAAACGCTTCGGAACAGCTGAACCTTTCGTTTGCGGCCGCGCTCAACGCGAGGCTCACGGAAGAGGCCAACGGCGCGCCGTACTTCGACCTCGTGGTCATCGACGAGGCGCAGTGCCTTCGGAACCCGTGGAATCAGACGAACCGTGTCCTATTCGCGGCCCTGCAGGGGCATGTGAACAAGTGGCTGTTCATGAGCGCCACGCCGGCCCACGGTGGCCCGGGCGACCTGCCGACCATCCTCAACCGCTACCCGGACTGCGGCGAAGTGCTGGATCCCGACCTTGTCCAGGACCTGCCCGCGATGCAGTCCGCTCTGAAGGCGTTCCTCGTCCGGCGTCAGCGGCAGTACCGCACGCGACCCGCCCCCGCCATGGTGGGCAAGGACAAGTACAGGAACCACGACCCCGAGGGCTGGGGCGTTCGCGACGACAAGATGAGCGTGCTCGGCACGCTTGCCATGGGGCTGGTTCAGAAGGGGCTGGTGGACGTGCTGCAAGGCCGTAGCAACCGCTACCGCATCGGCTTTCTCTTGTCCTTCGAGAGCCTGCAGAGCTCCATCGGTCGGACCTTGCCGCCGCCTACCTCCGATAGCGACGCGCAGGACGAGCAACAGGCTGGCGACTGGCACCGAGACCAGGCCGACGGCACGACGGAGGCCGAAGCCCCGGACTCGAACTTCATCCAGCGGATGGCGTCGGATTTCGAGGAGCGCTTCGGGAGGCCGCTCCCGCATCCCAAGATCGACTCGGTGGTGGATCGCGTAGCGCCCCTCGCGTTCGGGACCGACGCCGAGGAGGGCGGCCACAAGTTCCTCATCTTCACGCGGAGAGTCAGCACCGTCGATACGCTGCGCGACCGCCTCACCCGCGAGCATCACAAGGCCATCGAGGCCCGGATGCGGCGATGCTGGGGAGTCGATCTCGACTGGAGCGGGAAGAGCGCTCGTCTCGACGACGCCGACGATACCGACGATCCGGAGGGCTTCGACACCGACCCGGGCGAGAGCCCGTTCCGCGAGGCCATGTCGAAGAAGGGCTGGCTGTTCCGATACCGCCAGACGTTCCGCGCCAGCGGCCGGAATGCGATCTTCTTCGAGGATGGCTGGCTGCGACGCCTGTGCGAAGCGGGCGGTGTCGACCCCGTAGCGGCCGCTGCAGCGCTCCCGGACAAACTGTGGGCGGAGAGCTGGACGCATGCGTCACGCTCGGCGGGTGCACGCCGGCAGCAGTACCGGGCCAACCGAGCCCGGTACTTGGCAGTACAGTCGGTGCGCCGCGCTCCCGAGGTGTTCGGCCTCGACGCCGCGACCGCCGCCCCGTGGAGGACAGCCTACGAGGCGGCGCTGCACGAGCATCTGGATCAGGCTGCCGCAGATCCGGATCCCCACCGCGCCCCCGAGCTGTTCACTGAGCCGACGCTCTGGACCGCGTGGGACGACCGCTTCCCCGATGGGCCTCTGGCTCTTCCGGTCGCAAGGCCACCGAAGACCGGCGATGCCGTGGACGGTGACGCCCTGTGCCGAGACCTCTGCCAGCGCCAGGTCGCGCGTACGCTCCTCGGCCAGACGTTTCGGCTGACCGATACGCTCCTCGACCTCTACTTCGCCGACGAAGAGGCGGGGCACGATGCGGAGGCCTTTCCAGCGAGATTCCTCGATTGGCTGTCGTCGGACGACCCTGGGGCTCGCCAGGTTAGGCACGACTGCACCCAGTGGATTGGGCACCTGCGGCTCATCGTCGATGGCTGTCTGGAGGGCGCCGGCCGCCGCTGGCGGGAGCTCGCCCGCGAGGAGAGTTGGCCCCAGCTCTATAACCCGATGGCCGCCATCGGGGTCACTGGCGGATCGGGAGCCCACCGCACGGCCACGCGGCAGTTCCGCACACCGTCGCTCCCGCGCGTCATCGTCTGCACCGACACGCTCAAGGAGGGCGTGGATCTCCACCTCTTCTGCGACCGCGTACTCCACTACGGCGTCGCGTGGACCTCGGGCGACCTGGAGCAACGGGTCGGGCGCGTCGATCGCTTCTTCTCGCTGATCGAGCGGCGGCTCGCCGCGGACGGGGCCCCGCCGGACATCG
>CAZFPM010000141.1:0-4585 GCA_964520965.1 uncultured Myxococcales bacterium | reverse complement strand
TTCACGTCGGCTACCCCCACGTTGTCGCCTCACTGGAGCGCGGCCAGGTCGAGCGTGTCATCGAGCGGCAGAAGCGCGCCGAGCTGCTGATGGACTCGCCGCTCGCCGGGGCCCGGCACGAGGGCAAGGACATGGTCGTCGGTTCGACCACGCCCCGCGAGCAGGAGCGCGCGCTCGAGCCCTACAAGCCGAATCACTTCACGCAGACGGGCCGTCCCGTGGTCGTCGTGTCGGAGCAGGAGGCTCGGTCGAGCGCGGAGCACTACGCTCGCTGGTATGGGCAGCTCAGCCAGACGCTCGCGGACCATGGGTGGCGTATCTCACCGGGAGACGCCGTCCCGGTTCGCGTCGCGACCTTGTATGGCCATGGCGAGCAACATGACCTCGAATGGACCTTCGATGCGGCGCTCGGGCGGTACGTGTTCACCCTCGCCGGCGCTCCCTGGGAGAATGGCACGGCCTTCAGCGGCGGCAAGCGCAGGCGCCTCATCGGCCGAAGCCGCCGGGTCGAGTCCTTCCTACGACTACTCGTGCCGACGCCCGACGAGGGTCCGGACGGCGCGTCGATTGACCGCCTCCTGTCTGCACTCCAGGGTCAACCTCCGAAGGCGGACCCCACCGCCCGGTCTCGCTGGGAGGCGCCCCTTGCCGCGCTGGCAAACGGTGGTGTCGACTGGGTGTCCGACCACAAGGCGCGAGTCGTCGTCCCTCGCGGCGACCGCAATCAGGGGGTCACGCTATACGCCTATGAGGGCGGCGTTCGCGTCGTGAGCGTCGTCGCCCCCCTGGGCGAGCTCGAGCACCGCAGCGGGTGGGGCGGCGAGCCCACCCCCGACCACGTCCGCGACTGGGCGCTGGACACTACCAACGACCTCTCCCTCGGCTACCTCGACGTGCACGACCGCGACGGGCTGGTCTTCGGCAACCACCTCCTCCACGGCGAGCTGTCCGAAGTGGCCCGCCGGCGACTGGTCGAGGAGGTGGCGTGGCGGGCCGACGCCTGGGAGGCCGCGCTCACCGGGGCAGACCGCCGATAGGTGTAAACCGCCCCGACGGGCAGCTTCCGTCCGACCTGCGCTTCCGCCTGTGAGCGCCGCCCACGGGGGCAATGACCCTCACCGAGCCGCCTTCGATGTCCGAGACAGCTTGAACATCACAGCCTTGAGAATGACGCGGTTGGATCTTCAGATCGAATGCGGAGCTTCAAAACCTGGCGCGTTCAGCGCACCGCTGATTCACAAAGAGCACGCCGACGGTATCGGTGCTCTCTCGACGCCTGGCTTCACGGCGAGGTTGTTCACGGGATGCTCGGTGCGTCGTGCGTCCGCGTGTTGGCCGGAACCATCGCGCCGGAGGTGAAGTTGTGTTCCTGGCCGGCGACACTGCCCCGAGCTCGTCGTGCAAGACGATCATCGGCACGACCGGTAGGGCCAGGCTGAGCCTGATTCCATGGCGGATGGGATAGTCGCGGATCACGCGGGCTGATCATCGCCCCGGAGCCCAAATCAGCGTAGAGTATCCGCGATTCGGTCTTCCACGCCGTGGGGTGCCGAATCGACCTCGCGAATATCCTCGTCGTGGATCTGGCCGGACCCGACCCCTCGACACCCTTCGCGATTACGCTCGCTACCTTCGCTGCCGAGCGTCCCGACCCATCCAGAGAGGACAGTCATGGAAGCCTGGCGCGATCAGATGAGCAACTTCGTCGACACGCTCGAGAAGCTCGAGCAATACGTCGACGTCACCGACGAAGAGAAACGGGCCATCGAGGAGCTCGGGACACGCTGGGGCACGACGCCCTACTACGCCTCGCTGATGGACCGAACAGACCCGTGCTGCCCCATCCGGCGCCAGGTCGTCCCCTCGATGTCCGAGACCGAGAACAAGCACGGCATCCCGAACTACCTGATCTGGAAGGAGAACCGGGATACCGAGGAGGTCCGCCCCGACAGCATTGCGCGTCAGTATCGCGATCGTGTGGCCTTCACCGTTACCGACGTGTGCAGCAACTACTGCCGGCACTGCTTCCGCAACGAGTTGGTGCTGGACCGTGATCTCGACCTGCGTTTCGACGTCGACGAGGGCCTGAAGTGGATCGGCGAGCACCCCGAGGTCCGGGACATCCTGGTCACCGGTGGTGATCCGTTTCTGCTCGCCGACCCCTCGATCGAGTACCTGGTCCGAAAGATCCGCGAGATCCCGCACGTCGAGATGATCCGTTTCGGCACGCGGCTCCCAATCGTCCTGCCTCACCGCATCACCCCGGGACTCATGGAGGTCCTGCGCGGTCAGCACCGGGTGCCGATCTGGGTCAACACGCAGTGCAACCACCCCCGCGAGCTCACCCCGGAGGTCGCAAAGGCGGTCTACGACCTGCTCACCTGTGGGGTCAACGTGGGCAACCAGGCGGTGCTCCTGAAGGGGATCAACGATGACGTCGAGACCTTCCGGGAGCTGCACCAGAAGCTCCTCAGGGTCCGGATCCGCCCCTACTACGTGTTCTACTGCGAACCCACGCCGGGCGTGGATCACTTCCGCACGCCGGTGGAGAAGGGCGCCGAGCTGATCCGCGACGCACTACGGGGACACACCACCGGCCTCGCCCAGCCCATGTACGTGTGGGCCACGAAGATCGGTAAGATCCCGCTGATGCCCGACTACTACATCGCGGACAAGGACGAGAAGGAGTACACCCTCGTCAACTACCAGGGCGAGGAGATCAAGCTCCCGAACATCCCCGAGTAGGGTCAGTTGCCGCACGGCGTTGACGGGCAGTGGTTGCCGTCGGGGCCTGGATGACCCTGTCGGCGCGCGGCTGGACGCCCTGCACGTACGCGACGACCACATCTCCGACGACCCTCGGTACTCCGGCGATGTCGCCCACACCCCGGTTCTCGCCGCGACCTACCTGCGGAGTGGCCGTAAGCGGCGCTCGCGCGGTCGCCCTCGGTTCTGCGTCCGGCATCGTCTATGCTCCGCGACACTCCGGCACTCCAGCACACGAGTCGACCATGGCAACCGTCTCAGCCCGACGCCTTCCCGCCCGCTCTCTGCTGTCGATCATGGTGGCCTTCGCGCTGATGGCGTGCAGCGGCGATTCGACGAACGACGCGACGGATGTTTCGATCGACCGTGGTGGAGGCGGTGGCACCGACGCCACCGCCCCGGATGTCGGCACGGAGGACGGCGCGGCCACCGACACGGCCGGAGACACGGCGCCAACACCCGACACGTCCACGGACGCGGGCGTCGATGCCGTCGCCGACACCGGGTCGGATGCGGCCTCCGACGCGAGCGGTGCCTGCGGGGTGCTGCCGGACTACGGAGCCCCGGCGCAGAGCGGGGTCGCCTACGTCGGTCACTTCGCCTCGCCCGAGCTGCGCTGGTACCGCACCGACGGCGACACCCCCACGCACGGCGGGTCGATCGACCTCGCGTCCTTTGCGCACGACATGGTCCTGGACCCTGTGGCCGATCTGCTCGCGGTCGCGCACGACGTGACGAGCGAGGTGGTTCTCTACGGTCTCGACCGCCCGACCGACCCCGCGAGCGACATCGCGGCGCCGAGCAGGATCACGGCGTTCGGTCTCGGGGAGGACACACCGCGGGTGCTGGCGTCCGATCCCGCCCGCGAGCGCCTCTTCGTCGGCGCCACCCCGCCGGTCGACGGAGGTTTGCTCGAAGACATGCGCCTCTACACGTACGATGTGTCCGACCCCGGCGCGCCGACCCCGATCGGGGACGCCCTCGTGATCCCGGTGGTGACGACGATCGCCGTCGACGCGAACTACGGCCTGCTCTTCCTGGTCGACTTCACGACCCAGGACCTGGTGATGTACGACGTCTCCGGCGACGGGCCGGTGGCGCTTCCGGGCGATCCGATCAACCTGCGGGCGCTGTATCCTCAGGAGAGCAGCACCGGGTTCCAGGTGCGCAATCTACAGGTCGATGCGGACAACGGCCGCGTGCTGGCCGCCCGGGCCGAGGGGCCGAACTCCGAGGTCATCGCGTTCTCGTACCCGTCGGCCGGGGCATCGGCGGCGGCATGCCCGCCCGCCCCGGGGTACGCTGACCTGACGATGATCGCGGACGGCTTCGACATCGACATTCCCCCGACCGACCGGGACAACCTGCTCGGTGGCTACGTGCCGCTCCCGGTCGCCGGCCGGGACTTCGTCCTCTTCGTCGCCGACGCTTGGAACGGGACCGGCGCGAGCGCGATCGCCATCGGGCTCGACGCCAGCCTGCAGCCGGTCGCCGGCTGTGGCGACTTCGCGGGCATCGGGTGTTTGTACCGCTCGTACTCCGCCGGCACGCCCTCGACCCACGTACGGACCGACGGCGCCGCGTGCGTGGACGCGACCCACGACGTTCTCGTCGGCACTTCCGTCGACTCGGTATCGGAGGACGACCCGGGCCAGATGCACTTCTTCCGCTTCGACGACTCGCTCGGCATGTCACCGTGGAACGATGTCGACGGTGACACACTGGTCGCCGGCGCGTTCCCTGTCGCCGCCGTCTGTCACTGAGCGTAAGCGTTCAGGCCGTCGGGGAAGCTCCTCGGAGCTTGCCCTTCAGCTGAGGT
>CAZFPM010000140.1:0-15761 GCA_964520965.1 uncultured Myxococcales bacterium | reverse complement strand
GCGGCTGGTAGGGGGCGTAGAGACGCAGGAACCCCCGCCCCCAGTCCTCGTGCAGCGCCTCGGCGTCGATCCAGACACCGGGCCGGGACTCGATCTCGACCCGTCCCTGCCCGTCGGTGAACGCGCGGACCGGCGGGTCGAGTCGATCGACGAGCACCAGCGCGCCGGCCACCGGCGCGTCCTGGCCGTCGACTACATAGATCGGGAACCGCGACATGCGCTGCATGGTCGGACACGCGGCTTCGACCCGGCGGTCGGTCACGACATCGACGTCGATATGGGCGTCGCTGAACCCCTCAGCGGCGCAGGTGACCCGGTAGGTTCCGGGCGCGACGTTCCGAAGCACGTGCCGGCTCCACCGGTCGAGTCCGAGCTCCGGCCGCGGCCAATGCGGTCGGGGGAGCTGGAACATCGGCTCGATCGTGACGACCAGGGGAACGCGTTGGTTGACGACCGCGAGCTCGCCGCCACGGGAGAGTTCCCAATCCCGCGGTTCGAGCACTTCGCCCAGCTCCGCCGTCAGGGGCGCGTGGGCGGCAAACGACGAGATGAGCCGCTCGGGCAACGCCGAGCAACGTTGGGCTTCGAACCATCCGTCGGCGCCCACCGTCGCCTGGCACACCGGCAGCTCGTTGTCACCGTGCATCAACCAGACCAGCGCACCGAATGCCGGCGCACCGCGCGCGGTGAACACCCGTCCGGAGATCGACGGGAGCTGTTCGCCAGAGAGGCGGACGATGAAGTTGTCGAGTCCCTCCTCGGGGATCGAGAGCCGAACCTCCGCCGCCGCGAAGTCGGGGTGACGCACGTCCAGGACCACGTCGGCCGGCAGGTCCTCGAGTTCGAAGATCCCGGTGCTGTTGGTGGTGACGCCGGTACCGGCCAGCCACGCCGGGAGCGACGGGGCTCGGGCCGCGACGAACGCCCCGGACACCGCTCCGCCGCCGCCATCCTCCACGCGACCCCGGATCCGGCGCCCGGCGACCAGGACGAGATCTACCGGCTCGTACAGACCTTCAGGGAGCAGGAGCAGCGAAGCGCTCACCGCGGGCGCATGCCCGGGACGACTCGCCACGACACGCCCGGTGCCGGCCGGAAGCCCTGTGAGTTCGAACCTGCCCTCACTGTCTGTCGAGAACCCGAGACTCGGCACCCAGAAAGGGGTGCCGTCGGGTCTGACGAGGCGGTGGAAGTCGTCGAACATCGTGCGGCGCAGCTCCCATCGCCCCCCCTCGTCGGTCTCGACCACCGCCGTCATCGCGGCCGCAGCGACCGGGTTCCCGACGGCGTCGCGAACCGTGCCCCGGACCGTCGTGCCGCGGGAAAGCTCAATGCGCACTGTCGAGTCGGCACTCGACGCGTGCACCACCCCCTCGTACGGCTCGTAGCCCGGCGCCCGCACCCGCGCGAAGTAATCTCCACGGGGCAGGTGGTCGACGACGATCGAGCCCCCGCTGACCAGAGAGCTCAGGCTGAGCGCGTGAAGCTGGTGCTCGGCGAACGACAGTACAGCCGTCGGCACGAACTCCTCGGTCTGCCCGTCTATGATCTCCACGGTCGTTCTGGCGGAGGGATAGACCGGCACGTCGAGCCGCACCGCCTCCCCCTCCAGCGCATCCACCGCGAGCCGACCGCCGAATCCGCTTCCGAGTCCGCTCGCTGTCGCGACGATCTCGTAACTTCCGGTGCGGAGCCCGGATAGCTCGAACTGCCCGCGGTTGTCGGCCGTCACGACGCGCTGCGGGAACATCCCGGGGCCGCCCAGGTGTACGACTGCGAAAGGCACCGGCTCCTCGCCGTGCACGACCAGTCCGCGGAAGGTACGCCCTGACTGGAGGACGAGGCGAACCTGCGCAGATCCAGGGCGGATGCCGATGGCCATCGCCGGTCCGTAACCCAACGCTGACGCTTCGACCGCAAAGGGCTCGTCGGGGAGGGATTCGAAGTCGAACATGCCGCCGGCGTCGGCGACGGCCTCGTACACGCTCTCGTCGCCAAGTCGTTGGGCGGTGACCACAGCGCCTGCCGCGGGCTCGCCGGTCGGCAGCAGGACCTGGCCGCGAATGGTGACGACCGGTTCGGCGGGTTGCCGGTCCGTGCCGCTACCCTCGCTGTCGATGGCCGCGTCGGGGCCGCCGTAGATCTGGGTCAACGCTTCGACGCCCGGATCGCCCTGGATCTCGCTCAGAGCAGCCGGGTCCCGGTCGACCAGCCGCGGCAACAACACCAGGGCCGCGACCAGCGCACCGCCGAGGAGAACACCGACCGTCTTTTGGGAACGCAGGTTGATTCGCACGATGTCCCGATGGGCCATAGGCCGACACCAATCTCTACCACGCCGGTCACGACCGGTCACGCCCACGGGCCCGCGTGCGAGCCGCGCGAGCAGGTTGCGCCGACGCCGCGAGCACTGCACCATCGCCCGCTCACCGCGGAGGTCCGAATGCCAGCAGGAGTCGAACGCCTGGAGCCCATCGTCGAGTGCCGGTTCGGGCTCGACGGAGGCGCGATGTTCGGAGTGGTCCCCAAACCACTATGGGAACGCGCCAGCCCGGCTGACGACCGGAACCGAATCCGAATGGCCACCCGCTGCATATACGTCGAGGCGGGCGACCGCCGAATGCTGATCGACACCGGCATGGGTGACGTGTGGAACGACAAGGAACGCGACATCTACGCCGTCTCCCACCCGAACGGTTCGCTCGGCGAGCAGCTCGCCGACAGCGGGGTAGCCGCAGACGCGATCACCGACGTGATCATCACGCACCTGCACTTCGACCACGCGGGCGGGCTGACCGTGGAGGGCCCCGGAGGGTCGTCACGCCCCGCCTTCCCGGGAGCCACGCACTGGGTCCAGCGCGAGCACTGGACGTGGGCTCACAGCCCCAGCGTCCGGGATGCCGGCTCTTTCCGACCATCGGATTTCGCAGCACTCACCGGGCCGGAAGTGCGAAGCCTGAAGCTGGTCGACGGCCCGGCGGAGATCGCGCCGGGCGTCGAGGTGATCGCGACGCGCGGTCACACGCCGGGTATGCAGCTCGTCAAGCTCGCATACCGCGATGCGACCATCGTCTACGGGGCCGACCTGATCCCAACGTTCGCACACGTGCCGGTCCCGTGGGTGATGGGCTACGACGTGCATCCCCTGACGACGTGCTCGGAG
Organism: uncultured Myxococcales bacterium; assembly: GCA_964520965.1. Taxonomy (GTDB): domain Bacteria; phylum Myxococcota_A; class Bradymonadia; order REDH01; family REDH01; genus CAZFPM01. Next base: position 12,598 of record CAZFPM010000140.1, on the reverse strand, counting down.
AAGGCGGAGCTACTCGCCAACGCAGTCAGGCACGACTGGATCCTCGCCGTCGAACACGACCCGGACCACGGATTCGCGCGAGTGGAGCAGGACAGTCGCGGCCGATACCGGGCTGGCGAGCGCTCCGTCGACATCGATGCATTGCTCTAGCGGCGGGTCACCGCTCGCAGGCGCACGCGGACCAGTCGAGAGGCGCGACGTAACCCAGCGGTGACGTCGGCGCGGGCGAGGGCCCTTCGACGAAACCGACGCTTCCACCGCTCATTCCGTCGAGGACCGCGACGCCGCAATAGAAGTCGTAGAGTTGCAGGCTGCACGAGGTCGCGATCGGAACGACCCCGACTCCGCCGACCGATTCCTGGGGCAAGATCCCGCGCATGCACGACGAGAGGCGCGGCACCGAGCGGTCTCGCTCGTCGGAACACAGCGAACGCCGCATCGTGACCACGTCGCACATCGCACCGCACGCCGTCGCCTGTACGTCTTCACGGCCTTCGGCGATCGTGGCCGCGTTCGCGAACAGCGCGGCGAGCAGCTCCAGTGTCTGGTCCACCACCCGCACGCGAACCGTCGACGCCGAGCTTCCCTCCCGCTCGGCAGCGAACGTCGAGGCGCCGTGCGTGCCCCACTCGGACACGCCGAGCACGGCGCCGGTGCCCGGATCGATCCGCCACCAGGCGAGCAACAGATGGCCTCTCACCTCGGCCGGCTGGTTCGGAGCGAGCGCGAAGAACCCCTGCTCGTTGACCTCATTCGTCAGACGCCGAATGGCCTCGGTGGACAGCGGCAGCGTTCCGACCCGGCGCACGGTGCCCGGATGCACGGTCACGGACGCCGCGCCGGCGGCTTCCGCGGCCTCGGTCAGCTCCTGCACCCCCACCGCTTCGCGGCCGGTCAGCATCGTCAGCACCTGCGTCGCCAACCCGGAATCCATGCGTCCGCGGACCGACGCGAATGCGTCGGCCGAGGCGGGCGGCACCCCCGAGTACGGCAGCGCGACCACCGCGTTTTCGCGGAGGTCGAGCTGGTAGTCGTAGCCGCCCTCGCCAGACACCGCGGCCGCGATCAGAACGCGAGGCTCCGCGAAGTACGGCCGAACTCCGAGCGACCCCGCTGCGCGGAGCGCGAAGCGATCGGACGCGTGCGCGAACGCCAACGCGGTGATGCCGAGCGCGCGGCCGATCTGCGAACGAGTGACCAGCTCCAGTTCGGCTCCGAGCTCGGCCTGCAGCTCATCGAGCGAGATGTGCTCCTCGACGGCCTCCTCGAGCTGGCGCGCCTCACCACTGAACCCGCCGAGCAACACGGCCAGCACTGCGCGGAAGTAATCGGTCCCGACGAAACCGGGGAGCAGAACCGTCGACAAGACCACGTCGCCGTCGCTGAGTACGTCCAGCTCCGAGCCCGCGGTGAAGATGTCCCGGACGACCCGTCGCTCGACATCGCCGGTGCGGAATACGAACTGGAGCCAGACGCGGGAGAGTCCCTGCGTCCGGATTCGAGAGCCCGTAATCGTCTCCCCGGGGACCTCGAGGGTCGGGATGATCACCGAGCGGTCGTGGTCGAGGACGACGGTGAGATTGCGGTACGAGACGTCGGCGAGGTCGGCGGTGTGCGAGAGCAACTCGCCGCCGTCGGTGCCGGTGGTGTCGAAGTAGACGCCGATGGTGACGGTGCGCCGGAAACCCGAAGGCAGTTCGTCCGGCTCGAACTCCTGCTCGGCCGTCGCGACCGCTTCACCGTAGGCGAGCGCTGGGAAGGTCGGGTCGAGGTCGACCCACTCCCGGTCGATCCGCGCCCTGACCCAGGCGTGGCCCGCGACCACGCCGCGCCGTCGCACATCGGCGGCGGCATCATAGACCGGGGCGCTGGCCGGAACGCCTTCGCCTGCGTAGCTGCCGGAGACGGTCGCCGTCCTGAGGAGATCACTCGCCTGCTGGTCCGACAGAGTCCCCATGGCCACGCGCCACTCGTGACCCATCGCGCCGACCAGCTCCCCGAGCAAGAGCGCGCGATCGACGGAATTGCCCCCGAGGGTCAGCAGCGCGCCGCGGCCACCCCGGAGCGACCCGCCGTACGGGTCGAAGGTCAGATTCGACCGAACCCACGACCACGCCGCCTCTGCGTCGCGAAGACCGGACGCGAGCGCCGGCACAGACACGGCCGGGGCCGAGAAATCGAGCGACGCAAGCCCGGCTGCCGCCACGGTCAGCGACGCGATGCGGGCGTCGAAGCCCTGGACGATCTCGGCGTCGTCAGCGGTTGCAGTTCGGGACAGTCCGCAGCACGCGATCGCGATCGCACAGACGATGTTCCAGCGCATGAGCGGTGGCTCCTGGAGAGGTCATTGTCGGCGCGCCTGACGGCGCGCGCCGGGCGATTCGATCGGGAATCCGGATCGTAGCTGTGGCTCCGAGGCGATGTCAAATCGACGGTCCCTGCCTTGTGGCATCACGCGACGTCGATCACGGGCCGGAAGACTCGACCGGCGTCCCGGATGCGTCGAATTCGGCTACACACGTGAAGGTCGCTGCAGCCGGGTCGAAGGCGAAGAGTCTGGCACCGTCGGCGGCGCCGGCGCGGACGCTCACGACCAGGTGGAGCACGCCCGGGTTTCGTTCCTGGACCGCATTTGCGTCGTCGCGGACGATGGCCGATTCGAAATCGCCGTCGGAGAAGTACGCGCCCACGTCGGGGTGGCTGTGGAAGATGACACGCGGGGCCTTCCCCGCCCGTTCCGCGCGGAGCCAGGGCTTCATGTCCGGCTCGAACCAGTCGCGCGCACCGCGCGGGTACCGTTTGGGGTCGATCTCGTGAAGCCGCTGCGCGCGGTTCGCGGTGGGCAACACCTCGAGGCCCGACTCCGGGTCTTCGAAGACGAAACCGCACCCCTCCTCGGGATACGCGGGCTCGACGGCGCGGTAGATGAGGGGGAGCAACCCTGCCTCGACGAGGGCACCGGTCAACTCGCTCATTGCGGCTTCCTCGGTGGTTCGACGTATCGATCGGCGTGATCGGGGAAGATGCAGACCACGACCCCGCCGTTGAGCTCCCGGGCCACCTCGATCGCCCCGACCGCCGCCGCACCGCAGCTGTATCCAGCGGCGATCCCCTCTTCGCGGCCCAACCTCTCGGCCATGTCCCAGGCCAGATCGGTATCGACGAAGAGCGTCCGGCTCCTCCCGTTCGCATCGTAGATTTGCGGGACGATACTGGACTCGAGGTGCTTCATGCCCTCCAATCCGTGGAATGCCGAGTCCGGCTCGACGGCGACGACTTCGATCGACGGCTCGAATGCGCGCAGTGCCCGCCCGGTCCCCATGACGGTCCCGGACGTGCCGAGCCCGGCGACGAAGTGGGTCACCCGGCCGTCGGTGTCGCGGATGATCTCGGGGCCGGTGGTCAGCTCGTGGGCGCGTGGGTTCGAAGGGTTGGAGTACTGGTCGGCGTACCAGTAGCGGCGGCCCGCGTCGTCGGCGACGATCTGCTTCGCCAGGAGGATCGCGCCGTCGGATCCTTCGAGCGGATCGCTGTAGGTGATCCGTGCGCCGTAGGCGGAGATGATGTCCTTGCGAGCCTGCGAGACGTTGGACGGCATCACGAGCTCGACGGGGACCCCCAGCGCGGCGCCGATCATCGCGTAGGCGACCCCAGTGTTGCCGCTCGTGGAGTCGATCAGGATCCTGCCGTCCCCCAGGTCTCCGCGCTCCAGCGCATCGAGGAGGATCTGTCGCGCCGCGCGGTCCTTCACGGAGCCGCCCGGGTTGTAGAACTCGAGTTTCGCGTAGACCTCGACCGACGGCGGCAGTTCGCTGGTCACGCGCCGGAGGCGGACCAACGGGCTGTTGCCGACCTGGTCGACGATCGAACGCGGCTCCGCGGACACCATCGGCGTCAACGCCCCTGGCCTCCGGCGATGGCCGGCACGATGCTGAGCTCGTCTCCGTCGGCGAGATCCGTGTCGAGGTCATCCAGGAAGCGAATGTCCTCGTCGTTCGCGAACAGGTTGACGAAGCGACGGACCTTGCCGGAGTCGTCGATGAGTTGGGCCGCGAGCTGCGGATGCGCACCGCTCAGCGACGCGATCACAGCGCGCACAGTCGCGCCCTCGACGGACACGGTCTCGGCTCCCCCGGCGAGCTTCCGGAGAGCGGTCGGGATACGGATCGTCACGGCCATCTCTGTCCTCGATGCAATTCAGAATCCAGTTCAACAAACACATCTAGTCGACTGTTTTGCAACGACTGTCGCCGCCTCACCACCAGCCGAGATATCGATGTCCACCTTCCGGGACGACGGCAACGACCGCCCCCGACACATCGTCCGCGCGGTTGACCGCCCGGTCGACGATCTCTGCTCCCAACGGGCTGAGGAGCATCCCCTCGCGTTGCCCGCTCTGCGCTCGGCGGCACGCCGCGGCGCCGTCGAGTCGGCGCTCGCGCTCACCGTCGTCCGCCATGATGTCGACGGTTCCGGCGAATGCGCCGAAGGTCGTCGCCCCGCCGAACCCGGGGACCACCCAGACGCTCGGCGCCTGTCCGAGCGACGCCAACACTTCGTCCCGGAGCTCGACGAAGGCCGAAGACAGCGCGACCTCGTCGTCACGGCGCAGCTCGGTCGCCCCTTCGGAGACGGCGGCAGCGAGGTGCTCCTGGACTTCTTCCGGGGAGGAGGCCCGCACGGGCTTCACCCCGTAGACGGCCAGCAATGGCACCATTCGCTTCCACTCGGCTCCGCCGCCGATCACGGTCGCAGCGGCTCCGACGGCGGCGCATCGAGCGACCACGGCCAACGCGAACGCGTCGGCGGCAGCGACCACCCACGAGCAGTCGGTGCGGACCGGAATCTGCCGCCGCGCCACCCGGTCGAAGAGCGAGCCGCTTGGCTGGTAGCCCTCGTGTTTCACGAAGACGCGCCCCTCGCCTGACCGCGAGAGCCTCAACAACGGTGTACCGCCAACGATGTCGAGCACCGTCCCGGACGTCTTCCGCCGCGGAGGCCGCGCGACGCCGGCGTCAGATGACGTAGGAGAATACGGCATTCGAAACCCTCTCCACGCCAAGCGCTTCGCCCTTCAGGGACAACTCACTCAGCGTCACTGACGCGAACACCTCGTCGACCCGCACCAGGACGTCCCGCCACACCGCGGCGGTGACGCATCGCGAGCGCAGCTCGCAATTCTCCTTCATCTCGGCGTCGGTCTCGAAGCTGCAGGGAAGCTCGGCCGCGCCATCGACGGCGTTGAGCACGTCGAGGATCGTCACCGAATCCGGACTCTTCAGCAGGAAATACCCGCCGTTGGGCCCTCGCTTGCTCCCGACGATGCGCGCTTCCTTCAGGTCTTGGAAGATCTGCTCGAGGAAACGGGCAGGCACTTCCTCACGCTCCGCGATCGCGTCCACCTTCGTCGGGCGGCCGTGATTGTGGAACGCGATGTCGAAGAGCGCGCGCAGCGCGTACGTGGCTTTCGATGAGATTCGCACCCGAGTGACTCGGCCAGGGTCGGTAGGCGTGTCCGCACATTCTTGATGAACGCGCTCAAGAATAAGCACTTCCCCGCATAGGACGCAAGCGAAACCAATTTTCCCTACCCGCAGATCGAGGGCGTTCGACCCCGCGGGAGCCTATGTGGATCACCCGCATCGCGGGCCAGGCCCCGGCATGAGTCGAACCACCCGCAGCAATGGGCCCGGTCCGTCTCCATCGACGACCTCGCCGACCCCGATGAAGCGCTCTGACGGGTCGCGCAACCGCACCAGGCCCCGTGGCGATCCCTCCGGTAGCTCCGGGCGGCGGCCGGCCCACATGTCGCTGGCTAGTCGTTCGTCGAGGTCCATCGGCGGCAGGAAGTCTACGAGGCGCTCTCCGTCGAGCAGCGCGGCCCGGGGATGGTCGAGGTCCGCCAGGTCGTCCAGCGTGGTCGCCGAGCCGAGGTCGAACCTCCCGACCCGCGTTCGCCGGAGCCGGGCGAGGTGCGCGCCGCAGCCCAGCGCCTCGCCGATGTCGCGCGCGAGGCTCCTGACGTAGGTGCCCTTGGAGACGTCGGCCTCGAACTCGACGTCGTCTCCGACGCGCCCGACCCGCGTGAAACGGTGGACGGTCACGGGGCGAGCCGCCAGCACCACCTCGCGCCCAGCGCGGGCATTCGCGTAGGCTCGGCGGCCGTCGACCTTGACCGCCGAGTAGGCGGGCGGGGTCTGCTCGATGTCACCGCGCAGCGCAGACATGGCGGCCGCGAGCGCCTCGTCGGTCACGGTGCTGGCGTCTCCGGTCGCGACGACCGCACCGTCTGCGTCGTCGGTGTCCGTCCGTTCGCCCAAACGAATCACGCCCTCGTAGGACTTGTCGTCATCGCCGACGAAGCGAGCGAGACGCGTGCACCATCCGACGCAGACCACGAGAACGCCGGTGGCCATCGGGTCGAGGGTGCCGGTGTGTCCGAGCTTCCGCGTTCCGAGGATCGGCCGGAGCCGCCGCAGGACGTCGAACGAGGACATCCCGCCGGGTTTGTCGACGACGAGCGCTCCCGCGATGTCGGCGCCCCGCCTCATCGCGCCATCATCCGTCCAACGCCTGTCTCAGTGCGGCGTCGAGTGCGGCTCGCACCGACGCGGGGTCGCCCGACACCGTGCAACCCGCCGCGTTCTGATGGCCGCCACCACCCAGCTGTTGTGCCACCCGCGCGACATCGACGCTCCCGCGGGAGCGGAATCCGATCCGGTACGTCCCGTCGCCGACCTCCAGAAGCTGGGCGGCGACCTCGACTCCGCGCACAGACCGCGCGTAGTTGACGAAGCCGTCTGTCATCGAGGCGTCGGCCCCGGTCTCGCGCATGGCCTCCTGGGTGATCACGATCGTGGCCATCCGACCACAGGCGGAGACATCGAGGGTGTCGAGCACGCGGCTCAACAGACCGAGCCGCTCCGGCAGCTCGTCTTCGTAGATCCGGCTCGACATGTCCCAGACGTCGATGCCGGTTCGGAGGAGTTCACTGGCGATCTCCATGCAATCGGACGACGTACAGCCGTAGCGGAACGAGCCCGTGTCCGTCTGGATGGAGCAGTAGAGCGCGGTCGCGATGTCTGGCGTGACGGGAACCCCACACTCGACGAGCAGCCGATACACCAACTCGCCGGTGGCGGCGGCTTCCACGTCGCGGATCAAGATGTCGGCGACGTCGGGATCGAAGGTGACGTGGTGGTCGAGGCAGATGACGACGTCGCCCCACCCGTGCGCGGGGAAGGCCGCCCCCGCCCGAGCGCGAGACGCACAGTCGAGGAGAACCGTGACGTCGACGTGCTCGCCGGGCGGGAGTTCGTGCACGATGCGGTCGGCGCCGGGGAGGAACGCCAGGTTGTAGGGCGCCGGGTCGTTGTTGAACCGGGTCACCCGTGCCCCGAGCGCCTCGAGTCCCAAGGCTGCGCCGAGCGTGGCACCGAGTGCGTCACCGTCAGGCCCTTCGTGGGAGACGACCACGATGTGGGAGGCGGCGCGAAGGGCAGCCGCCGCTTCGACGAGCGGTTGCCTGATGACTGCTGCGGTGCGGCTTGGCCTCCGAGGCGTGATGGTCCGCAGCATCGTTCAGCCGTTCGCCTCTTCGTCTTCCGGGATCTCGAGGTCGCTCAGGATCGCATCGATCCTGCGGCCCCGATCGCCGGAGACGTCGTGTTGGAAGACGAGCTCGGGGACATGTCTCAGCGCAACGTTCTCGGCAAGGTAGCGCCGCAGAAATCCCGACGCGCGCCCGAAAGCCCGCTCGACGTCACGGATCGTCCGCGCCTCGCTGTCGACGGTCAGCGCCGTCCAGTACACCCGGGCGTGCCTGAGGTCGTTGCTCAGATCCACGGCGGTGATGTTCGCGAGGGAGAGCGCGGGGTCGCTCGCCTCGCGCACAATCGCGGTCGACAAGGCTACCCGAACTTCGTCGGCGACGCGGGCGGCGCGGGAGAACGTGGACATGGCTTCACTGCGTCGCGAACGGCGCGACGGTCAGAGAGTCGCGGCGGTCTCGACGAGCTTGTAGCACTCGACGACGTCGCCGACCTGGACATCGTCGAACTTCTCTATCGAGAGACCGCACTCGAAGCCAGACTTGACCTCTTGCACGTTCTTCTCGAAGTGGCGAAGGGAGCCGATGACCGAGTCGATCAGCACGGCGCCGCCGCGCTGCAGGCGGCAACGTCCGTGGCGAGTGACCTGTCCTTCGACGACCATGCAGCCGGCGACCATTCCGATCTTCGGCACCGAGAACGTGGCCCGGACCTCGGCGCGGCCGACGCTCTCCTCGTTGAACACGGGCTCGAGCATCCCGGTCATCGCCCGCTTCACGTCGTCGATGATCTCGTAGATGACCGAGTGGGTGATCACCTGGACGCTGAGCTGTTCTGCGAGGGAGTGGGCCCGGGTGTCGGGGCGGACGTTGAAGCCGACGACCGCGACGCGAACGCCTTCCTCGGACGACGCAGCGAGGTTGACATCGGACTCGGTGATACCGCCGACGGCGGCGTGGATCAGCTTGACGGTGACCTTGTCGGTCGAGAGCTTCTGGAGGGCTCCACCGACAGCTTCGACCGAGCCCTGGACGTCGCCCTTGACGATGACCTTGAGCTCCTTGACCTCACCGGACCGCATGAACGCGCCGATCGCGTCGACGCCGCCCGTAGCGGCCACCGAGAGCGCCAGCTCCGACTGGCGATTCTGCCGAGCGATGTGCTCCGCGATCGTCTTGGCGTCCTCGACATCGTTGACGACGTAAAAGCGCTCGCCGGCCGGCGGGACACCGTTGAGACCGGTGATCTCGACGGGTACCGACGGAGACGCACTGGTCGTCAGCTCGTTGTGCTCGTCGTTCATCGTCCGGACGCGACCGAAGAACTCGCCGACGACGACGGTGTCGCCCGGAGTCAGCGTACCGGTCTGTACCAGCACCGTCGCGACGGGCCCACGTCCGACATCGAGCTTGGATTCGATGACCAATCCCTCGGCCGGCCGATCGAAGTGCTCCTTGAGCTCCATGACCTCGGCCTGCAGATGGATCATCTCCAGGAGCTGGTCGATCCCGTCGTGGGTCAGCGCACTGACGTTGACGAAGATCGTGGAGCCGCCCCAATCCTCGGGGATCAACTCGTACTCGGAGAGCGCCTGCCGGACCCGCTCGGGGTTGGCATTGTCGCGATCACACTTGTTGACCGCGACGATGACCGGGACGCTCGCGTCCTTGGCGTGATTGATCGCCTCGACCGTCTGCGGCATCACGCCGTCATCGGCGGCCACGACCAGGATGACGATGTCCGTCGCGACCGCACCGCGCGCACGCAGCGCCGTGAACGCCTCGTGGCCCGGAGTATCGAGGAAGCAGAGCGTGCCCGCGTCGAGCGCGACGCGATACGCGCCGATGTGCTGGGTGATGCCACCGGCCTCCCCCGCCGCGACGCCCCCGCCGCGAATCGCGTCGAGCAGCGAGGTCTTTCCGTGATCGACGTGCCCCATGACGGTGACAACCGGGGGGCGTTGCGCCAGGTCGTCCGCGGTCGCCTCGACCTTCGGCAGGTACTTGGTCAGGTCGAAGCCGACCTGCTCGACCCGGTATTCGTAGATCTCGGCGACGAGTTGGGCGGTCTCGTGGTCGATGGCGGTGTTGATGTTCGCGCCCTTGATCCCGAGGTCGAACATCAGCTTCATCGCGATCTCACCGGCCTTGATGCCCATCTGGTGGGCGAGGTCGGACACGATGATCGACTCCTCCATCTTGACGACGCGCTTATGCTCGGCCGCCTGCGTGATCTTGGTGGTCTGCGTAGGTCCGGAGGACTTCGCGCCCTTTCGGCCGCGGCCGCGCCGCATCTTGTCGTAGAGGTCCCGACTCTGGACGACGCGCTTGCGACCCTTCTTGCCGCGCTTTTCTCCGCCTTCGACGGGTGCGCCGGGGACGGCGCGGCGGGGACCGAACTCCTTGCGGTCGGCCTCCAGCCGGATGTTGAGCAGATCGGGGTTCATCGTGCCGACGACCTTCGCCCCAGCCCCTCGGGCCGACGCGCGTGCGTCTGCCTCACGCTGGCCGAGAGCGGCCAACTCGTTCGCGCTCGGGGCGTTGGTCTGTCCGACTGCACCGGTCTGGTTCGTCACCACGGTCGCGAAGCGCGAGCGCGGGGCATCGGACGCAGGCGCCTCGGGTGCCGGCGCCGGAGCCTCCTCGACGACGACGGCGGGCTCGTCGCGGGTGACCACGGTCGCGATGCGCGTGCGGGGGGCCGGGTCGGACGCTTCGACCGGCGCCTCGGACGGCTCGGGCTCCGCCACCTCGGGCGTGGCCGGCGCCTCGGGCCGGGTCACGACGGTGTCGAACCTCGGTCGCTCGCTCGGCTCGGGTGTGTCCAGCTCGACCGCGGGCGCCGGGGCGACCGCCGGATCGGCAGCTTCGGGAGCGCTCTCGGCCTCGACCGGGCGCGCCTCGGCGGGCGCCTCTTCCTCGGTCGCAGCACGACGCCGGACCCGGCGTCGGATCACGCCGGTCTTGACGACCTTCTCGACCCGCTCGGTGGGCTCGGCGCTGCTCAGCGCCTGGACCAGCTCGTCCACCTGCTCCTCGTGGAGCACGGAGAGGTGGTTCTGGATCTCGAAGCTCAGAACCAGACCATCGATCCGCTTGGACAGCTCGGTGCTGCTCAGATCGAGGTCTCTCGCAATTTCGTACAAACGCTTCGACATTGTCTCTCCGATGGGCCCCGCGGTCAGGGCGTCGCACCGTCGGGTGCCTTGTCCGCGCCTTCGACCGGAAGGACGAAGGCGGCGATGTCCGATGACGGGAACTCCACCAACTGGGAGGCCCATCTCTTCAGGTCTTCTGCGAACACCGAGGACTGCACGACGACGATACTGACGAACGACTTTCCGAGGCTTTCTCCTACGCGACTTCCGGAACGTACGACGACGACCGGCAGGCGTTTTCGCGACGCGTTGGCGCGGAATTTCGCCTGTGTTGCGTCCCCAGCATCGTCTGCCATGATCAGCAGACCATTGCGCCCCTCTCGGAACGCTTCCTTCGCAGCTACTTGTCCTATCGCCAGGGCGCGCGCTCTGTTAGCAAGGCCCAGGCGGTTGTACCAGCCCTTTGTGCCCAAGCTGACGGCCCGCGAAACCAGTTCTTCCGCGGTGTGCGGGGCGAGTTTCGTCCGGAATGCGCGAGCGAATGCGCCGGCCCGAACGGCCTCCTCGATCGCGGCCGGAGTCGGCGCCGTCCAGGCTCCCCTCCCGGTGTCCCGGGCAGCACGACCGGTCCAGTCCGGCCAGGGGGTCCCGTCCGCTCCGACGAACCAGCGGAGCAAGCCCTCTCGGGGTTGCGTCTCGCGGCTCGCCACGCAGGTGCGCTCGCTCATTTCTCCGACCATCGACACGCTGTTCAGGCCTCCCCGGCGCTCTCTTCTTCGTCTGGCGTCGCCTCTTGAGCGACCTTCTCTGCGTGCAGCTCCCCGATCTCCTCCAGGAAGTCGGCGCACTCCTCGTCGTGCTCCGCGCGCTCCTCGTCCGAGAGGGTCTGCTGCGCGTACCACTTCTTGGCGGCCGCCAGAATCTGCTTCGCCTTCTTGCCGTCGATCCCCGAAAGGGAAGCGACGCGATCCGGATCGTCCTCGAAGACGAGGTGGATGGGCTTGGGGTACCCGCCCTCGTGGAGGGCCGCTGCGACGCGCTCGCCGACTCCGCGGATTCCCTGCAGGGCTGCGCGCTCGAGGTCCTCCTCAGTCACAGGCAGGTCGCCCTTCTGCGGCCGAGAGATGATCGACTCGGCCGCGTCCACGATCGCCCTCGCCTTCTCCTCGGTGTACCCGGGAAGCTGAGCGATCTCGTCCACTTCGGCGAGCGAGATGTCCTCGAGCTTGTTGTACCCGAGCGTGAACAGCGTATCGATCATATTCTCGTCGACGCCGTCGAACTCGAGCAGCTCCACCTTCGCCTCGGCCATCAGCTGGCGCAGGCGGCTCTCGGAGTAGATCTCGAGGTTCCATCCGGTGAGCTGAGCGGCGAGGCGGACGTTCTGCCCACCTCGGCCGATCGCCAGGCTGAGCTGGTCGTCGGGGACGATCAGCTCCATCGACAGCTTCGCCTCGTCGATCAGTACCTTCGCGACCTGAGCGGGGCTGATGGCGTTGCAGACGAAGCGCGCCGGATCACTGTGATAGGGCACGATATCGATCTTCTCGCCGCGCAGCTCCTGCACGACCGACTGCACCCGGCTGCCCCGCATACCGACGCACGCGCCCACGGGATCCACATCGGCGTCAGTCGAGTACACGGCGACCTTCGACCGGACGCCAGGCTCGCGGGCGACGGCCACGATCTTCACGATTCCCTCGAAGATCTCGGGAACCTCCTGTTCGAAGAGCTTGATCACCAGGCCGGGGTCTGTCCGGCTGAGCACGATCTGAGCGTCGCGGCTCGACCGCACGACGTCTTTCACGAAGCCTTGGATCCGGTCGCCGGGTCGATAGGACTCGCGGCGCGTCTGCTCTGACGACGGCAAGATGGCGTCGGCCTTGTGCAGATCGACGATGATCGAGCCCTTTTCGAAGCGGCGCACGATGCCGGTGATCAGCTCGTGCTT
>CAZFPM010000139.1:0-15909 GCA_964520965.1 uncultured Myxococcales bacterium | reverse complement strand
GCGTCGTCGCGGATGCGCCCGGCGGCCCCCCGGCTTGTTCCATTCGTGTTGGGAAATCGACGCGAAATTCGCCAGCCGGATCGCGTGGGTCTACGCTGAGTCCGAAGTTCGTCAACCAGGGTTCGATATGGAAAGCGACGAGATTGCTCGCCTGGTGCAGGCCATCGAGGCGCAAAAGCGGGGCGGCGACGCGCCCGAGTTCACCGCCGAGGACCTCGAGGAGTTCGAGATCCCGCGCGAGTGGTGGAAGGCCGGCGACGGCGTCTGACCGGAGGCTCGCGGCATGCGCTGACACGCGCGCGTGACCATGAGGTGTTCGGGAACGCTCCGCACCTCACGCGGGAGTAGGCGCGAGCGGTCGGTGACCGACCCGGACCCACGCCATCGCGGGAGACCCGGCCCGCGGCGCCGGCCCTATCCCCGCTCGATGCGAACGGCGGAGACCTTGTACTCCGGGCATTGCGTATGCTCGTCGGCGGCCGAGCTGAGCAGGGCATTGGTACGCGCCTCCGGGAAGTGGAAGGTCATGAAGACCGTCCCCGGCTGCGTGAGCGTCGAGATCTCGGCCTCGACGGCGACCTCTGCCCGGCGCGAGACGACGCGTACGGCGGTCCGATCGTCGATGCCGAGGCGCGCCGCGTCGTCGGGGTGGATGCGGACGCGTTCCCGCGCGGCTCGGTCGAGTTGGACGACGGGCGTTCGTCGGGTCTGGGTCCCGACGTTGTAGTGGAAGAGCTGCCGGCCGGTCGTGAGGTAGAAGGGGTATTCGTCGTCGGGCGTCTCCGCCGGGGGTTGCCAGTAGACCGGCGTGAAGAGCCCGCGCCCGCGGAGGAACTCGCCGTCGGCGTGCACCACCGCCGTACCGGGATCGTCGGCGGACCGACAGGGCCACTGGATGAACGCGCCAGGGGCTTCCAAGCGGTCGTACGACACGCCCCGCCACAGGGGTGACAGCCGCGCCATCTCGGCCGTGACCGCCGCTGGCTCCGGTGGCGAGCCGAAGCCCAGGTCCGCGCCCATCCGTTCGGCGACCAGCTGGTAGATCTCCCCATCGGGTTTCGTTCCGGCGAGGGGCGGGATCACCTGGCGGACGCGCTGGATCCGGCGGTCGGAGTTGACGAAGGTGCCCTCCTTCTCCAGGTGGAGCGCAGCGGGGAAGACGACGTCGGCGTAGCGGGCCGTCTCGCAGAGGAAGATATCCTGGACGATCAACAAGTCGAGAGCCTGGAGTGCGCCGACGACGTGTCCGGTATTCGGGTCGGACTGGGCGACATCCTCGCCGGTGATCCACAGCGCCCTCAACGTGCCGGCGTGGGCGGCCTCGAACATGTCCGGGATCGTGAGGCCCTTGCCGGTCGGCAGGTCGTCTCCCCAGACGCGCGCGTGCTCCTGTCGCGCTCCGGGGTCGGCGATGGAGCGATAGTCGGAGTACACGGTGGGCAGCGCTCCGGCGTCAGAGGCACCCTGCACGTTGTTCTGGCCCCGGATCGGGCTCGTCCCCGTGCCGACGCGGCCGAGGTTTCCGGTCATCAGGGCGAGGTTGATCAGGCCGAAGACCGCGTTGCTGCCATGGGCGGCCTCGGTGACCCCGAGTCCCCACAGGATCATCGACCGGTCCTGGGCAGCGTAGAGGCGTGCGGCGGCGCGGATGTCGTCGGCGGCCACCCCGGACAGAGCCTCGGCCCACTCCGGTGTGCAGCCTTCGAGCGCGGGCCACAGCGACTCGAAGCCCTCGCAGTGGGCGTCGATGAACGCGCGGTCGATCAGGCCTTCGGCGACGACGACGTGGCAGAGCGCGTTCACGACCGCGACGTTGCTGCCGGGGTTCAGCGGCAGGTGGATGTCGGCGATTCGGGCGAGCTCGGTATTGCGGGGGTCGATGGCGATCAGCTTCGCGCCGCCGAGCACCGCCTGTTTGATTCTGGAACCAAACACCGGATGGGCCTCGGTCGGGTTGCACCCGATCAGCAAGACCAGATCGGTGTGCTCGACGTCTTCGAAGCTGCCGGTTCCGGCGCCGGTGCCGAGTGCCTTGCCGAGCCCGAACGCGCTGGGGCTGTGACAGACGCGGGAGCAGTTGTCGATGCTGTTCGTACCCATCACGAGACGGGTGAATTTCTGCATCAGAAAGGCCTCTTCGTTCGTGCAGCGCGAGGAGAAGATCGAGGCGAACCCGGACTCTCCGCGGGAGTCGCGCACGGCCTCCAATCGCTCTGCAACGAAGTCGAGCGCAGTGTCCCAGTCGACCGGGTGGAGCTCGCCGTCGTCGCCGCGGAGCAGCGGCGAGGTCAGCCGCTCCGGCGACCGGGCGTAGGCGTGCGCGAAACGCCCCTTCACGCAGGCGTGGCCGCGGTTCGCCGACCCGGTGTCGCTGGGCGTGATCATCGTGATCGCGTCGCCGACGACGTGCGCGTCGAGCAGGCAACCGACCGCGCAGAAGTTGCAGGTGGTCGTGACGATGCGGTCGGGGAACCCGGCGTCGAGCTGACCCGTGTCGACGATGGCGCCGACCGGACACTCGACGGCGCAAGCGCCGCAGCTCGCGCACTCGGCCTCCGCGAGGCCGGTGTCGTCGCCGGCGATGACGCCCATGGCGAACCCGCGACCGGACATGGCGAGCACGAAGCTGCCCTGGACCTCGTCGCACACCCGCGCGCAGCGGGCACACGCGACGCACTTGTCCATGTCGAAGGCGAGGAACGGGTGCGAACGGTCCGGCTCGGGCGCGTGTGCCGCGCCCGGCGGATAGCGCACCTCGCGGAAACCGAGTTCGGCGGCGACCGCCTGGAGCTCGCAACGGTTGTTGGCGACGCAGCCGAGGCAGTCGAGTGGATGGTCGGAGACGATGAGCTCGACGATGTTGCGCCGGAGCCGCAACAGCCGTTCGGACTGGGTGTGGACGACCATGCCGGCGACCGCGGACGTGTGGCAGGACGCGACCGGGTCGCGCCCGGCGACCTCGACCACGCACAGGCGGCAGGCGCCGTGGGGCGAGAGGTGGTCGGAGTCGCAGAGGGTCGGGACATGGGCGCCGGCGGCCCGCGCGGCTTCGAGCAACGACGTGCCTTCGGGCACGCGGACGACCGCGCCGTCGATCGTCAGGGCGATCATGCGTCACCTCCGCGGCCGCGGGCGGCGAGATCCGCGAGACGGTCGGGGACTCGGGCGCCGGAGACATGGCGCGCAAAGCTCTCCGGGAACCACGCGAGCAGGTTGTCGATCGGCACGGGGACGCCTCCGCCCAGCGCACACAGAGAGGTAAGACGCATCGTCTCCGAGAGCTCGGCGAGCAGGTCGAGGTCGGCTTGCGTGCCGCTCCCGGCCAGCATGCGGTCGAGCAGCTCGGTGCCGCGGACCGACCCGAGACGGCAGGGGAAGCAGCGGCCGCAGCTCTCGATCGCGCAGAAGCGCATCAGGCCGCGTCCGACGGCGACCAGATCGTCGGCGCTTGTGTACACGACCATGCCGCCGTGGCCGAGGAGGCCGCCGGCCGCGGCCATCGCATCGAAGTCGAGGGGCAGGTCGAGGTGCCGCTTGCCGAAGATGCCACCTAGCGGGCCGCCGACCTGCACCGCCTGGAAGGTGCGCCCGTCGACGACGCCGCCGGCGAGGTCGAAGATCACGGTGCGCAGGCTCGTGCCGAGCTCGACCTCGTATAGACCCGGTCGAGCGACCGCCGTGTTCAGGCTGACCAGTTTCGTGCCGCGACTGTCGCCGTGGCCGAGCGCGGCGAACGCGGCACCGCCATCGGCTACGATGAAGGGCAGGTTCGCGAGGGTCTCGACGTTCTGCACCAGGGTCGGCGCGCCGCGGAGTCCGCTGACGGCGGGATAGGGTGGCTTGGGAGAGACCTGGGCCGGCACGCCCTCGAGGCTGCGCAAGAGCGACGTCTCCTCGCCGCAGACGTAGGCTCCGTGGCCGCGGACGATGCGCAGGTCGAAGGCCCATCCGGTACCGCCGACATCGTCACCCAGCCACCCGGCGGCCCGCGCTGCTTCGACGGCGCGGCCGAAGATGCGATGGGCGCGGGGATACTCGCCCCGCAGGTACACGTGACCCTCGGTGGCCCCGACGGCGTACCCCGCGAGGATGGTGCCCTCGATGACGGTATGCGGCGCACGTTCGAGCAGCTCCTTGTCGATGTAGGCGCCGGCGTCACCCTCGTCGGCGTTGACGACCACGGCTCGGGTCCCGTCGGCGGACGGCGCGTCGCGCACGGTGGCCAGCTTGCGCCCACACGGGAAGCCGGCGCCACCGCGGCCTCGCAGCCGCGCGTGGTCGACCGCCTCGGTGACGTCGTCCGGGTTCCTTTCGAGAGCCGCGCGTAGCGCGTCGTACGCCCCGACGCGCTCGGCCGCCGCGAGGTCGGCGGCGTCTCCGTCGCAGAAGTAGCGGGTCAGCACCGCCACGTCCGGGTTCTGCGGGGGGTGCACCGTGTTCATCGGCTCCGGCAGATCGGGTGCCGTGCGCCGTCGCGCCGCGGCGGCGACCGTCTCGGCAACCCCATCGGTGGCGATGGACACGACTCGGGTCTCGCCGCCGGCCTCGATCAGCGCGTTCGGCCCGGATCCGCAGTATCCGACGCAAGTGACGTCGCCGAATCCGACGCCGTCGATCTCGCGCAACGCGTTCCCCAGCCGTTGGCGATAGGCGTGGGTCCCCGCGCCGGTGCAGGCCTCACCGTTGCAGACCCGGACGCTCACCGGTGTCTGCTCGCCGGGCTTCAACTCGTCGTAGAAATCCGCGACCGAGCGCACGTGCGCCCGAGGGAGCGAGAGATCGCGGGCGAGTCCGGCGATGTCCTCGGGTGAGATCACCCCCTGCGCGGCCCGAAGCGCGGCGAGGCGGTCATAGACGGTGTCGCCGCGCCCGAGGAAGCGGTTCTGAAGTGCGATGAGGTTCCTGGACATGCCGAGACTCTACGCGTCGGGCGACAGGCGTACAACGCGTTGGCGCTGTCGATTCCATCGCCGACGGTGACGCGCTAACATCGGCCGCATGCGGCGCTTTGTCCTACCGATGTTCCTGGCGGTGCTCGTGATCGCCTGCGGCGATGCCGCCACCGATCGCGACGACGAATACCGCACCATCGAGAAGGCCGCGCGCGTGTGCGCCGACGGACCGACGGTGCCCGGGATCGACGTGTCGCGGTGGCAGGCGGATATCGATTGGGGTCGCGTTGCTCGGGCTGGCATCGAGTTCGCGGTCATCAAGTCCACGCAGGGCACGTCCGGGGTGGACCCGAAGTTCGCCGACAACTGGCGCGACGCCCGCGCGGCCGGGGTGCTCCGAGGCCCCTACCACTTCTTCTGTCCGGAACTCGACGGCGCCGCCCAGGCCGATCACATGCTCGATACGGTCGGTGAGCTCCAAGCCGACGACCTGCCGCCGGTGCTCGACGTCGAGGTGTGTTCGGCCAGTGTGTGCGGGACGTCGTGCGACTGGGACGGCCTGAGCTGCGCGACGATCCAGAACAACATCAGGCGTTGGGCCGACCGCGTGATCGCGCGCACGGGACGCACGCCGATGGTCTACTCCAACGTCGGCACGTGGGACAGCAGCGTGTGTGGTTCGGACGTGGCGTCCGACCTGCATCTCTGGGTTGCGAACTGGGGGGCGTCGTGTCCGTCGGTGCCGCGCGGATGGTCCGATTGGGTCTTCTGGCAGACCAGCGACAACGGACGCGTAGACGGCATCTCCGGTGCCGTCGACCTCGATCTGTTCAACGGCGACTCGGCCGCGCTGCGCGCTTTTGTCGGCGAGACTGGCCCCGCGTGCGGTGACGGGCGTTGCGAAGGCGATGAGGGGTGCGAGTCCTGCCCGGGCGATTGCGGTGAGTGCCCGCCGCCACCGGACACGGGTACGCCCGACGCGGGTCGATCTGACGCCGGGCCCGCCGACGCCGGACCTTCCGACGCCGGCCGGGACACCGCCGACGCCGGCCCCACGGTTCCCTGCGCACCCGTCGGGCGAAGGGGTGCGGTCGTCGATGAGCTGGATCCGTGCTTCGTACGCTTCGGTGAGGACCGCTGGGACCCCGAGTCGCCGGAAGGGCACGCCGGTCACTTCTTCTGGGTTCCCCCGACCGCGGGCCCCTCGCCGACGAGTTGGGCGCGGTGGGAACTCGCGTTCGCCGAGGCCGGCGTCTACCGGCTCGAGATCTACGTCGACGGTACGGCGCGCGAGAGGGCGATCCGGTTCGCCGACTACACGGTCCGCCACCGGCGAGTCGCCGAGCAGATCGTGGTCGACCAAAGTGCCGTCGACGGTTGGCAGGCGGTGGCCGAGTTGGGATTCGATGCCGGCGGTGACCAGTACGTCGAGCTCGGCGACGTGCCCGCGCTATCGGGACCTGGCGACCTGGTGATCTTCGACGCGATCCGGCTCGCGTGGGTCGACGACCTGCGGCCGCGCGCGGACGCGGGCGTCACGGACACCGTGGGGCCGCCGGATGCCCGTCCCGACGCGTCGACCGACGCTGCCTTCGTCGATGCGCCCGCCAGCGATGGGGCGACCGATGCCGGACCGGGAGGGGTCCGCGGTCGGGACTTCGACGGGTCGACCGGCGACCGGGTCGTCGTGCGTGTGCGCGGCTGTGGCGTCGGCGCGAGCCCGGCGGGCGGGTGGCCGTTCTGGATGGTGGCGGTGGGCCTCGCCACCCCGATCCGCCGCGCGCGCCGCTCTCGTCGCGTGCGCCCCGGTGCGGTACCCTGACGAAGAGGCACCGACGCCCCGGAGGGAGATGTTCCGCGTCCGATCGCTCATCGTCTGGCTGGCACTTCTGGTCCCGACGACCCCCGCGTTCGCGTACGACCTGCACGAAGGTGTCGCCGCAGGCCTGCAGGTCGCGCTGAACCTGTCGGCGATGAACCTGCCCGAAGACGATCGCATCACCCGGCTCGTCCACTCGGGAGCCGGGCTCGGCTTCGCGATACGGGGGGGCCTCGGCGATTGGTTCTCCCTGGAGTCCGGACTCGGCTACCAGGTTCGGGGCACGAAGTTCGAGGACGTCGAGTACGCGATGGAGGACCGTCCCACGCGCTACTTCATGATCGTTCGCGTACGCTTGAACTACCTTGCGGTGCCGGTCCTCGCGAACGTGCACGTCCCAGTGTCCGAAGGTGAGCTTCGGTTCACCGCCGGTGCCGAGGCGGCGTACCTGGTCTCCGGCCGGGTCACGCTGGTGGGGGAGATCAATGATGCGCGCGGGAACGTCTCGACGGGTCTGTTGCCCGACGAGCGCGAGAGCTTCGACGCTGGCCTCGTGGCCGGGATCGGGTTCGACATCCCCGTGGGCGACGAGGCGGCCCTGGGCTTCGACGCCCGCGGCTACCTCGGCCTGCTCGACACGTTGACGGTACCGGTCACCCAGCTGGGCGATGAGACATCCAAGGTCCGGTCGTTGGGCCTCGTCGTAACGTACTGGCTGCCGCAGCGATGGTAGGCGGAAGCCGGCTTCGACACGCCGGCCGGAGCTCTCCCGCGCGGCTTGGTCATCGCTCGCCCGCCCGGCGGTCACGTGCCTCGGGGGATCGCAAAGTCGAGGGTCTTGGGTTGCCTCAGGGGTGTAGACCGGCTCTGCGAGCCGGGGGCGAGATTGGATCTCGCCCTTGATGGCGGATGGCCCGGACTTTGCGACCGCCCTGGGTCACGTGCCTCGGCGGGTTGCTAAAGCCCGCTGCCTCCTGCATTCTTTCGCTGACCGTCGTACCCGCAGCGCACGGCGTTTTCCGGGTGTCGCTGTCGTGTCGCTACCCTGCCTCCCGGGTGCCCCGAATGACGAAGGCCTCGACTGACGGCGCGGCCTCTTCGTCGGCCGCGCGCGGGGGTTCGAGGCGCAAGTCGTGGCGACGCATCGGATTGCGACTCGGACTCGCGTTCGGGGCGTTCGCGTTGACGGTCGCGGTGCTCGAGTTCGCGGCCCGGATGGCGCTCGAGGACCACCCGCCGCTGCATCATGTCCGAGACGGCGTCTACTTCCACGGCATGCCGCTCGTGAACGGGCTTTCGTGGACGAGCGAGCGCACGTCGCCCCCAAACGCCGAGCTGTTGTCCCTGCGGCCGAGCGACCGCGAGCTCCGGGTATTCGTGTTCGGCGAATCCAGCGTGCAGGGCTGCCCTTGGACGGTCGAGGCGAGTCCGCCGGCGATGCTTTACGACCTGCTGGAGCCCAGGTTCCCGGACCGAGAGGTCACGGTGGTGAACCTCGGTCTCGGCGGCGCCATGATGCTCGACGCGTATTACTACCTGCTGTCGGTCCGGCCCTATGGCCCGGACGTGGTCGTCTTCTACCAGGGAACCAACGACAACTTCTTCCGGGGCACCGAGAACTGCATGCCGGCGACGCATCCGTGGTTGCATGCTGCCTGGCGTGGGCTCGTCGAGCGGAGTCGGCTGTTGCTCGCGGTCCGAACACTGGGGCCCGCCAGGCTCCGGGATGCCGCGGGTGATGGAGGCGCCGGTGATTCGACCAGCCCTCCCTCGCTGTGCCCGCCGACCACCGCATACGCGGGGTGGACCGACATTCTGGTAGGAGCAGCCGGCGAGACCGGTGCCGAGGTTGTCGTCGTGACGCCTGTGCAGAGTGTGTTCGCCTACTCGGGGACGCTGAACGCTGGCGATCCGAGGTCGCAGGGCCTTCCCGCTTTCGTCGACTCCCTGCACGGCACGCCGCGAGAGCTCGCCCGGTGTGTGCTGGACGCGCGGTGTTCTCTCCCCGACAGCGCGTCCGCGGCTGTCGAGGTCGGCCGCGCTGAGCCCGGGTCCAGCGACTCCACTGAGCGCCAGCTGGCCGAGGCGCTGATCGAGCTCGACGTCCTCGAGACCGCGTGGACCGCCTCGGCCGAAGAACACGGCGCGACACTCGTCGACTTCTGGTCGTACGTGCGTGACCGCGTCCCCGCCGGGATCCCCATGGCGCCTCTCGTCGTCGACACCGTGCACCTTTCGCTCGAGGGTTATGCGCTCCTCGCGCTGTTGATGGCCGACGCGACCGAGGCGGCCGTGCGGGGAATCCCGGCCCCGGCGATCGAGGGCGTGGACCACCCGCTGCCAGACGTCAGCGCGTACGTGGAGCTGCTCGACCGCGACTCCGCGCCCGTCACACGGCGGGACGTGTGCTCGACATATCGGGCCGAGGGCGCGCTCTGGCTCTCGGCGGGAGCCGTCGTGATCGGGACGGGGTTGCTCCAGCAGGCCTGGGAGATGTGCCAGGACGACACTGCCGGTCTCGCGCTGGCCTGGCTGCACGACCGTCTGGACATCCCCACTGCGCTGCCGTCGGCCGTGGTCGAGCGAGCTCGGTACCTCGACATCGATGATCATCTACGCAGCGCCGCCGGGCTACCCCTGTCCGCAACCGACTGAGTCGATGAGCCTTGGGTTGAGTCGCCCGACCGAGGCGCCGTTCGTCCGACGGCACCGGGCATGTGCTTGACGCGACTGGCGGGAACCGGAAATATGAACGTTATCACGGCCTTTTTCGAACGGTGAGCGAGATGCGACGACGCGTGTCGACGATTCGGAGCCTCGCAATCCTCGCGGCGGCAGCATCGGCTCTCGCGCTGGCCGGTTGCGCGCTCTCGACCGGTGCCGGCATCGCCGGGGGCGCGCTCGGTGGATTGCTGGCGCTGCTGCTCCTCGCCGGGACGGCGACCACGACCGCCGGCTGCAACGAGAGAGCTCCGGACGACGTCGACGCGGCCACCGACACGGCCGACGACAGCGGCGATGATGGCGCCGTCGAGCCGGACGTCGGGCCGTGCCTGGGAGCGTGGCCCGAGGACACGACAGAAGACCCGCGCGTGGGACCGTGTCTCAGCGCGCCGCCCCCCGACGGGTGGGACGCGGATGACGAGACCGATCTCGGCGTGTGCTTGGAGCCCCTCCCACCCGACGCCGACGTCGGTCCGTGTCTCGACCAGCCCCCGCCGGACGCCGACGTGGGGGCGTGTTTGGGAGCGCCGTGGGACGGTGGTGAAGACGATGCCGAGGTCGGCCCCTGTCTGAGCGAGCCGTGGGACGCGGGCCCGGATACGGATACGGACACAGACGCCACGGAGGACACGGACGCGGAACCCGATCTCGGCGTGTGCCTCGACTTCGATGACGACGCGACCGATGCCGACGGTGCAGCGAGTGCGGCGCCGGTCCCGGCGGACACCGCGGTGGCTGCGCGCAGCGCGGTCGTACGCGACCTGGCCGCCCGAGGCGTGCTGCCGCCCGACGTCGCCAAACGCCTGGCAGGGGAAGAGGGCGCATGAAGAAGAAGTCGAAGAAGGGCGCCGGAAAGGCGGCGCGGGCGTTGGGCGTCGGCATGCTCGGTGTCGTGGCCGCCGTCCCGGGGGCCACGTGCGGCGTCTGTCTCTCGTTCGTCGACCCGGAGTACGATGTCGAGGCCGAGGCGTGCCTCTCGCCGCTGATCGACACCGACGATGTCGACTTCGACCAGACCGACATCGACGTGAACCTCGACGTATGCCTCGGCCCGCTTCCGGGCGAGGACACCGAAGCGGGAGTGTGTCTGACCATCGCGGACGTGGAGGATGCCGACCCCGACGACCTCGACGGTCCGTGCTTCGATGCCTTTCCCGATGTCGACACCGCCGACGCAGACGCAGACGCCGACGAGCCCGAAGCCTCGGTCTGCCTGAGCATCGCCCCCGACGCGGACGCCGGAGACGCCGAGACCTCCGACGCCGAGACCTCCGACGCGGAGGGCTCGGGTGACGCGACCGACACGGACGACGGCCGCGACGTCATCGGGCCGTGCCTGTCGCCGTCCTTCGACGGCGGAGGCGAGAAGTCGGACGAGTCGGCCGACGCGCGCTTCGACGGCACGTCCCCTGCGCCCGCCACCGATCGGGCCACCGCCCGGACTGCGGTCAGGCAGGAGCTCGCGGCGCGCGGGGTGTTGCCCGCCGACGTGGCTGCCCGGCTGGCCGGACGTCGACGCGGGTGAGCACCGCGGCCGACGAGACGCATCGGGTACCGCGCCTCGACTTCGAGCTGACCTCGGCCTGCGACCACGGCTGCGGCCACTGCTACAACGTGTGGGGCGCCGAGGGGGACGAGCCCCAATCCGGGTACCCGCGAGGCCAACTCTCCGCCCCGGCCTACGTCGCGTTGATGGAGAAGGCGGTCACGCAGAGCGGCGCGGACCATATTACGATAACCGGCGGGGAGCCGCTGTTGCACAAGGGCGCCCTCGCGATCATCGATCGGGCCTGCGCCCTCGTCTCCAGCGTCCATGTGATCACCAACGGCAGTCACGTGACCCCGGCGGTCGCGGAGCGCTTCGCCGAGGCGGGCGTTCGCTGCGTCCAGTTGACTTTGCTCTCGGCCGACCGGGCGCTGCACGATCGGCTCAAGGGCAGTGTTTGTTTCGACGACACCGTCCGCGCGGCCGTCGAGTTGCTCGCGCATCGGGTTCCCGTCGCTGTGTGTTTCGTCGCCATGGCCGAGAACGCCGACGAGATCGAAGGGGTGATGGAACTCTGCTTTGCCCTCGGCGTGCGCGCGCTCACCTATAATCGCATGGCTCCCGCCGGCGGCGGTGTGCGGGTGATCGAAGCGCTCCTGCCCGATGCCGAGCAGGTCGAGCGGCACCTGGGTATCGCCGAGCGGCGCGGTCCGGAGTGGGGCATTCGGGTGTCGACTGCCATGCCCATCCCGCCGTGTTTGGTTTCGATCAGCCGCTACCGAAACATACGATTCGGTTTCTGCAGCACGGGGAGCAGGTCGCCGAACATCGTGATCGATGCCCAGGGCAACGTACGGAGCTGCAACCTCTCCAGCGAAATCCTCGGCAACCTCGTGGACCAGGGCTGGCCCGAGATCCACGGCGCGGCGTACCTGCGCACGTTCCGGGGCAAGGTGCCGGAGATGTGCCGGGGCTGCCACTACGAACGGTCGTGCCAGGGCGGCTGCAAGGAGAGCGCATTTGCGACCTACGGCTCACTGACGGCGGTCGAGCCATTCGTTCGTAAGGGCATCGGGCTCGACCTCCACGCGGCCGGCGACCGAAGGGCGCCGGGGGATGGTCCGGTGCTCCCCGCGGGACCGGCCGATGGCTGAGTCCGCGCCCCCGGCCGGGGGACGGACGCCAGCGGTGCTCCTGATCTCGCCCGGCGTCGTCAAGCCCACCGATCGTGACTTCGGCCTCCCGCACCTCGTGAGCCTCGGCGGCTACGTGCGGCATCATCTCGGCGTGCGCGTCGAGATCCTCGACCTCGGCTACGAGGGGGGAGACCACGAGGCCTTGCGTCGCACGATCGACGAGCTCGGACCGCTGATCTGCGTCGGCATCTCGTGCTACTCGAGCTACGACTACCTGCGGGTGATGGCCCTCGGGCGGTTCCTTCGGCTGGTGCTCCCCGACGTTCCGCTCGTCACGGGGGGCTACCACGCGAGCGCGGTGCCCGACGATCTCGACTTCGACGGCTCGCCGTTCGACGCCGTCGTCGTCGGCGAGGGGGAGCGGCCCCTGCGCGACATCGTGGAGACCCTGCTCGGCGGTGGGCGCATTGCGCGACGCTACGGCCCGGACAACGTCGTGTCCCTCGACGAGCTTCCGCCCTACGACTGGGCGCTGCTCGATCGGTACTGGCCGCGCGCGACCGAGATCGGCCGCAAGCTCCAGGTCGTCTTGTCGCGGGGTTGTGTGTATCGCTGCGCCTTCTGCATGGAGCGGGCGAAGACGGACTACCGGTGGCGCGCCTACGGGCCCGAGCGAGCCGTCGACGAGTTGGCGCGGCTCGCGCGCTTCGCGGACCTCGGCGAGTGGGTGGTCAACATCGCCGATCCGCTCTTCGGCTTCGAGCGGTCCTGGCGTCGCCACGTCCTCTCCGCCGTCGTCGAGCGCGGTCTGATCGCGCGGCAGTATTGGACCCTGACCCGGTCCGACGACCTCGGCGACGAAGACGTCGCACTTCTGGCCCGCGCCCGCTTCTCGATCGGGATCGGCCTCGAGAGCGGGTCGCCGGACATGCTCGTGCGCATGAACAAGGCCAGGGACCCCGAGCGCTACCTCGGCGCGGTGCGTTCCCTGGCCGAGCGGTCACGCGTCCACGGGCTCAGCTGGGCGGCCAACGTCATCGTCGGGCATCCAGGCGAGACGCGGGAGACGATGCGCGAGACCCGCGACTTCGTGGCCGAGGTCTTCGCGGCCGGCGAGGAGACATGCGGCTGGCTCTCGATCGATCCGTTCCGACTCTACCCGGGGTCCCTCGTGCATCTCGAGCAGGCCCGCTTCACCAACGAGTGTGGGAGCGTCTTCCACGCCGACGGGTGGTGGCGGCGCTGGTACGACGGCGCGTTCCGAGCAGAACACATCGACCCGAGCGGTGGGCTCGATTTCGCCGACCGCGTTCGCTACATGCACGAGGCCTACCCGCCTCTCGTCGCGCGGATCCGCGAGCGTTTTCGCGGCCAGGGCCGCGGCATCGACCGCGTCTTCGCCCGGAGCCTGGCGGAACAGGAGCGCATGCTCTCCGACGACATGCGCGACCGACTCCTGCGGCTGGCGGCGCGCGCCCGGACCGACGCCGCCCGGGTGTCCCGCTCCGGCGCTGCGGACGCCGCGGCGCCCACGGTCGAGTTCCCGATCGGTCTGCGCGTCCGCGACCCGCTCGTGCGGCGGCGCGAGTCGGCCGTTCGGCACCTGCTGCAGTCCGGTGGACTGCGGACCGGTGCCGTCGTCGAGGCGCTGCTGCGGGTCGACCCGTGCGATTGGCTCGAGGCGTCGGAGGTCGACGCGATGCTGTCGGCTGCGGGGCGGCCGGACGAGGGCCGTCCGGCACGCCACGTCGCCCTGCGTGCGTTGGCGGTTGCGCTCGAAGCGCTCGACATCTCCACCGGAGACCACGTGGCGCATTGGACGGCGTCGTCTGGGTACGCGACCGCGCTCCTGGTGGAGCTCGTCGGCGACGCCGGTCGTGTGACCGCGGTGGTCGCGAACGAAACGGCGCGCGGCGTCCTCGCCGACCGGTTCCCGACCCCGGGACCCGTGACGGTCGTCGTCGGCGATCCCACGGCCGGCGCCGGGTCGTCAGCCCCCCGCGTCGACCGTGTGCTCGCGCTCGGCGCCTTCCCCCGGGTGCCGGGCGCGCTCTCCGATCGCCTGCACGCGCAGGGCGGCTGCGCCGTGCTCGCGGTCGGGCCGCGCTTCCGACCGCAGGACCTGGTCGTGGTCCACAGCCGCGGGGCGAACTTGGATGTGCGGCGGATCGTTCGGGTCCGCTTCCCGCCGCTGCGTGGACAGGCCGGCTGGCTGCGCCCGGTCGCATCGATGGCCGCGCCGGCCGAGGTTGCGATCCGGTTCGAACGCGCTCGGCACGTCGACGTCTTCTACACGGTCTTGGCGGCGCTGGATCTGGGCCGCGATGCGGCGTCGCTCTTCGACCCGACGGCGCCGCGCCCGGACAACGTCGAACTCCTTCGCAGGGCGTACGACGCCGCGCCGGGCCGGCTCTTCGCACACGCGTTGCCGCTGGTCTCCACCAACGCCGACCATCTCCGCCGACGACTGGAGGCGCCCCCGAAGCGTCTCGCGGACGCGGGTGGGCGCGCGCTCTGCGCCGAACTCCGAGAGGCGTTCGAAGCCGCCTGGGACGGGCTTCCGCCGCACATGTCGACCCCGCGCGAACTCAGCGCAGATCTCGTCCTGGATCTCCAGCAATACCGCACGGTGCTATGGGCGCGGATCGGACGCTCGCCGCCCCCTGCGCTCATCTACGACTGTCCGGTGTTGGGACCACACGGGCGCGCCGCCACGCTCGGCGGGGCGCGACGGATCGCGGTGTCGCTCGGTCCGGACGCCGACCGCGCGTTCTGTCAGATCGCGCACGAAGAGACGCACGCCGTGAGCGATCGCGCGTTCGCTGCCGCGCCCCGCTCGACGACGGTCGGCGCCGACGGCCACGCACACCACCTGCGGCTGGAGCAGGCAGCGATCGACACGGGCCTCGACGTGGTCAACGAGGCAGCCCCGTCCCGGATCGATGCCTACCGGCGGTGGGCCGCGGAGCACGGGGTCGAGCTGGCGTGAGCCGGGTGCCGGTCGCGCCGGCGACGACGGTGCGGTCGGGCTACGGACAAAACTGGTCGGGATCGATGCAGATGCCCGGTTCGCAGCACCGTCCTGGGAACGAGCAGGAGCTTCCGACGGGGCAGACTCCGCGGGAGCAGCTCGTGATTCGGCAGCCCGCCCAATCGACGCACAGAGCGCCGTCGGTGTCGCGGGTGCAGCTGTCGCGCTCCGAGGACGCGGTGTCCGAGCACGATCCCGAGGCGCAGTTCCAATCGGTGCGGTCTCGGCTGTGGGAGCCGGTTTCGTCGCAGGTCGACTCGAACCCGCCACACGTGCCCCACGGCCCGTACGACGTCACGTTGCAAGTGTCGCCGTCGGTGTCGCGCACGCACCCCTCTCCCTCGCTCGACGGTGTCGCGTCGCAGGAGCCGGTGTTGCAGCTGTACGACGTGACGTCACGGGAGCGTGTGCCGGTCTCGTCGCAGGTGGAGGAGTAGCCGCCACAGGCGCTCCAATCGCCGTACGTGGTCGTATCGCAGATCGTGCCATCGGTATCGCGCGCGCACGCCTCGTCTTCGCTTGACGGCAAGGCGGCGCAGGCGCCGGTGTTGCAGCTGTATGTCGTGACGTCACGGGAGCGTGTGCCGGTCTCGTCGCAGGTGGAGGAGTAGCCGCCGCAGGCGCCCCAGGTGCCATACGTGGTCGTATCGCAGGTCGTGCCATCGGTGTCGCGCGCGCAGGCCTCTTCCTCGCTCGACGGTGAGGCGTCGCAGGAGCCTGCGTTGCAGCTGTACGTCGTGACGTCGCGGGAATGCGTGCCGGTCTCGTCGCAGGTGGAGGAGTATCCGGCGCAGGCGCTCCAATCGCCGTGCGCGGTCGTG
>CAZFPM010000138.1:0-15966 GCA_964520965.1 uncultured Myxococcales bacterium | reverse complement strand
CGCCTGGGCGAGCGTGTTGCGCACGCGGGTCGCCGCGCCGATCAGGTTGGTGCGCGGGCGCAGGTGCGCCTGCTCGCGGAGGAACTCCAGCGAGTGGCGCTTCGGCTGCATCGGGTAGGTCTCCGGGTCATCTACCCAACCCACGACCTCGACGCGCGTGGCGGCCACCTCGACGTCCTGACCCTTGCCCTGCGAAGCGACCAGCTCTCCTTCGACCGTGATCGCACACCCCGTCGTCAGCCGCTTGATCTCCGACTCGTAGTTCGGTGCGTCCCCCTGGACCACCACCTGGATCGGAGCGAAACCCGAACCGTCGTGCAGGTGGATGAACGAGAACCCGGCCTTGGAGTCACGGCGGGTGCGAACCCAGCCGCGGAGGGTGACGGCGGAGCCGACGGCGATCCGGCCGGCGAGGACGTCGCAGATTCGGGGGCGGTCGAGGAACATCGCAGGGTCCGAGATCGGTGGGGAGTGACGCGACGCCCGACGACACGGGAGGCGGGTCGATGACACGGCGCGTCGAGCCACTGCGAGGGCGTACCCGGTTCCGGAAGCCACGGCAACGGTCCAGCGACGACCGACCGATGTCACCGTGCACCCTTGCCCGGAATCGGGATGTACGGCAGGACTCGTGTTGATGATGCCTCCCCCCACCTCGATGCCGAACCGCGATCTCGCGGGCGTCCAATCCGACGCCGACCGAGGGATCCGGTACAGCCCACGGACTCGGATTCCGGGCCTGATCCCCTTGGCCGCACGTCGGTTCGCCTGCGCGGCGGTCGCGACGCTCGGACTCGGCGCGGCGGCGTGCACCGGTGCCCCGGCCGACGACTCTGCGGACGTGTTCGTCTACCCGGATGTCCAACCGGCGGACCCTGACACTATCGCCTGCCCCGTGCCCCACGACGACGTCGAGGGAAGCGGAGAAGACGGGGGCGGCGACGAGGCGTGCGACGTCTATGACCTGGCCCAGCAGCTCTGCGGCGTCTACCTGCCGCCAGTGACCAACGTCACCACCTGGAGCGACGAGCAGCTGGAGTCCGAGTGGACGACCCGCGCCACCGACCACATGATGGCGGTGCTGCGGACAGAGCCGATGACCGATCCGGCACCGCTCGACGCGGGCGCAGACGCGTTCGTCGCCTGGCAGGAGACCGCGGAAGCGCGCCTGCTAGAGGTGTTGCGCTTTGACGCCGCGAGCTGGCCCGATACGCCGCTCTTGGTGCAAGAACGCGAGTTCGAGACGTTCGACGGGTATGAGCGGCGGACCATCGACTACCTGGTCGAGCCCGGGTTCCGGATCCCTGCCTACCTCTACGTCCCGCACGAACTCGCCGCGCCGGCCCCCGGGCTGGTGATCTGGCACGGCCACAACGGAGACTACGGGCGCATCGACGTCGATCGCGCCCGAGAGAACGGGACCTTCAACCGGTATCACGAGGGCGCGAGCCGGCTCGCCGAGGCCGGTTACGTCGTGCTCGCCCCGGACATCCGGTCGTTCGGCGAGACGGGGAGCGCCGACCAGCACGACCACTTTGCGAAGATGTTACTCCTGCACGGTCGCGTCGCGCTCGGCGTGTTCCTCGCCGACGCAATGAAGGCAGTCGACGTCCTCGAGTCGTACGAGTTCGTCGATGCAGAACGGATCGGGACCGGGGGCACGAGCCTGGGCGGTCAGCTCACGATCTACCTCACGGCCGCCGACGCCCGCGTTCGCGTCGGGGTGGCCGCCGGTTACCTCGGCTCGCACCGGGGCACCCATCTCTCGCTGTTGCATTGCGTCTGCCAGTACATGCCGCTGATGGGTCGGACGATGGACATCGCGGACGCCGCGATGCTGGCGGCGCCGCGCCCACTGGTCTTCGTCAACGGGCGTCGCGATCCGATCTTCGGGGCCGCCGATGCAGAGACTCCCTTCGAGCGCGTGGCCGCCGCGTACGCCCTGCTCGATGCGGAAGACGCGACAGCGCTCGCTGCCCACGACGGTGAGCACGAGTGGGTTCCGGACACCGCCCTCGAGGTCTTCGATCGGTGGCTGCGGCCCCAGTGATGCCCGCACCGCCCCGCTCCGAAGCGGCTGCGGGCCGGAGCCGGCCCCCGTCGGCAGCAGCGAGGTCGCTCAGTCGGTGCCCTTGAAGCCCGCCTTGATCGCATCGACGACAGACGGATCCGCCAGGGTCGACACGTCTCCGAGGGCGTCCGGCCTGCCCTCGGCGATCTTGCGCAAGATTCGCCGCATGACCTTCCCCGACCGCGTCTTGGGCAGGCCCGGGATGATCTGCACGTGGTCGAGCTTCGCGTGGGCGCCGATCTGTTCGCGGAGCACCAACGTGACCGTCTGGTCGAAGTCACCGACGAGCTCGGTGCCTGGCTGCAGCACCACGTACGCGTAGACGCCCTGCCCCTTGAGCGGGTGCGGGTAGCCGACGACGGCGGCCTCGGCGACCTCGTCGAGCACCAGGATCGCCGATTCGAACTCCGCCGTGCCCATGCGATGGCCCGAGACATTGATCACGTCGTCGACCCGGCCGGTGATCCAGTAGTAGCCGTCCTCGTCTCGACGGCATCCGTCGCCGGTGAAGTAGCGCCCCGGATACGTCGAGAAGTAGGTCGCGACGAAGCGGTCGTGATCGCCCCACACCGTGCGCGCCTGCCCCGGCCATGGGTGCTTGATGCAGAGTTGTCCCTGGGTGGGGCCGACCAGTTCCTGGCCGTCGCTGTCGACCACGAGCGGCTGAATGCCCGGCAACGGATACGTCGCCGATCCCGGCTTGGTGGGCGTCGCCGGGGCGATCGCGGAGATCGAGATGCCACCGGTCTCGGTCTGCCACCACGTATCGACCACCGTGCAACGGTCGGCGCCGACGACCGTGCGGTACCAGATCCACGCCTCGGGGTTGATCGGTTCTCCGACCGTGCCCAGCACGCGCAACGACGAACGGTCGTAGCTGTCCACATACGCCGGATCCTGCGCCGCCAGGGTCCGAATCGCAGTTGGCGCCGTATAGAAGACCGTGATCTTGTGCCGCGCGACCATGTCCCAGTAGCGGCCCGGATCGGGGTAGACGGGGGTCGACTCGAACATGAAGGTCGTCGCACCGTTCGCCAGTGGTCCGTAGACGATGTAGCTGTGACCGGTGATCCAGCCGACGTCGGCGACGCAGGCATAGATATCGTCCGGGCGCAGGTCGAAGACCGTGCGGTGCGTGTGTGCCGTATAGGTGAGATACCCTCCACAGGTGTGCACCAGGCCTTTCGGTTTGCCGGTCGAACCCGAGGTGTAGAGCACGAAGAGCGGGTCTTCGGCCGCGCACTCTACCGCCTCGAGCTCCGGCGACGCATTGTCGACGACGTCGTGCCACCAGACGTCGCGGCCGGGCAACATGTCGATGTCCGTCCCCGTGCGGCGATAGACCAGCGTCGCCCGCACGTACTTTTCTCCGAGCAGCGCGCTGTCGACCACCGCCTTGAGGGGGATCGTTCGGCCGCCGCGATACCCCTCGTCCTGCGTGATCACGACCTCGGCGTCGCAGTCGCGCACCCGGTCGCGAAGCGCCTCTGCCGAGAAGCCGCCGAAGACGACGGAATGAACCGCGCCCAGGCGCGCGCAGGCCAGCATGGCGACCGCGGCCTCCGGAACCATGCCCATGTAGATGATGACCCGGTCGCCCTTGTGCACCCCGAGATCCCGGAGCGCGTTGGCGCAACGGTTCACCTCGGCCAGGAGCTGGGAATAGGAGACCCGCACGACGTCGCCGGGCTCGTCTCCCTCCCAGAGGATCGCGACCTTGTCCGGGGTCGCTTCCGCGTGGCGGTCGAGACAGCTCTCGGTCACGTTGAGTCGACCGTCGCTGTACCAACGGAGCGGGACCTCGTGGATCGTGTGGAAGTCCCCCTCGAGTCCGTTCGTCGGCTCCACTCGCCACCGCACGGTCTCGCGCGCCACCGAGAGCCAATATCCGTCGGGGTCTGCGGTCGCGGCGAGCCAGTCGGCTCGATAGCGGTCCATGTCGGCGATCCGATTGTTGCTTGCCTCGCTCACGCGCTCGGGCACGGGCCACAGGTCCGTCATGATGCTCTCCTGGTCGGGTCGTTGGTCGGGGGAGGATAGCCCAGGCCCAGGGCAGTCCGCCAGCGCCCCGAACCGACCGCGCGGTCGTGCCGCTCGTCCCGAAAGCCACCGATGTCGACTGCCGAGCCCGGACCGCGGGGACCCTGCGGTCACGGTCCGCCTCCCAGACCCAAAGGCCACCTCACGAGCCCGACAGAGACTCCGGCGGCATACGACCCCGACGCCCACAGCATCAGCTGCGCCGACACCCGTGCACCCCGTTCGCCCCGCTGCGCGCAGCAGATGCGGCACTCCCGACTCGAAAGTGCTACTGTGTCGTGCATGCCGAATACCGCGCCGGTCCGAACACCCCTACAGCCCGTGCTCGAACGGGTTCATGCGCTCGTCGACAGGTATTTCTCCAGTCGCGTCGAAGCCTCCGACTACGGCTCGATTCGGATCTCCGGGGAGCGGTACATCCTGGTACGTGCGGCCTCGATGTCCGTGGAGTTCTTCGAACTCGTCGAACACCTGTACCGCGATGCCGGTGAAGACGAAGCGTTCGAGGTCGCACGCAATCTCCTCTTCGACGTCGCGCACGCCATGGGGCTCGCGGACGCGGAGGCCCTCTCCAAGCGCATCGGGCTCAAGTCGCCGGTCGACCGACTCGCCGCCGGACCCGCGCACTCTGCGCACGCCGGCTGGGCGCAGGTCGAGTTCCACAACGACAGCCAGCCGACACCAGGCGACGACTTCCTGCTCATCTTCGACCTGCCCACCTCGTTCGAGGCCGACGCGTGGGCCAATGCCGGGCGACGACCGACGTACCCGGTGTGCACGATGAGCGCCGGATACTCGTCTGGCTGGTCCGAGGCGAGCTTCGGTATCCCGCTCGCCGCGACCGAGGTGCAGTGCCGCGGTCGCGGCGACGAGCGGTGTCGGTTCCTGATGGCCCCGCCGAACCGGTTGGAGGACCACGTCGACACGTACCTCGCGGAGCACCCGGAACTCTCGCCGCGAGAGTCGATGAGCGACATCCCGGGGTTCTTCGGCCGCAAGGAGGCCGAGGCCGAGCTGCGCGAGCGCGAAGCGCAGTACCGGGCCGTGTTCGAGGCCGCATCCGACGCGCTTTTCGTGATCGAGCTCGACGGCACGATCGTCCAGGCCAACCCGGAGGCGGCGAGTCTTTTCTCGATCGACCTTCCGGCGTTGGTTCACCGGGCGATCTCGTC
This sequence comes from uncultured Myxococcales bacterium, assembly GCA_964520965.1. Lineage (GTDB taxonomy): Bacteria > Myxococcota_A > Bradymonadia > REDH01 > REDH01 > CAZFPM01. Next base: position 10,683 of record CAZFPM010000138.1, on the reverse strand, counting down.
GCTGGTCGACATCGAAGACTTCGTCCAGGTCGCCAGCCGGGCGATCGCCAAGACGGGCCGCTACGTCTGCCGAGCAGCCATCGCCGACAACCCGGGCGCCCAGCGGCACGTCGAGGTTCGGGCGGCGCCGATCCTTCACCGGGGAAACGAACGGATCCTCGTGCTCATCCACGACGTTACCGCCCGCGAGCGGACCCGCCGGGAGCTGCAACAGGCCAACACGGCGCTCGAGTCGCGGAGCAACGAGCTGAGAGACGCAAACCTGTTGCTCACCGAGCTCAACGAAGACCTGGTGCGGGCCCGCGATCAGGCGGTCGCGGCGAGCCGAGCCAAGAGCGAGTTCCTCGCGCGCATGAGCCACGAACTCCGGACGCCGCTCAATGCCGTGATCGGCTACGCAGAGCTCGTCCGCGAGGAGACCGTCGAGACCGGGAAGCCTCCGGAGGTCGAGGACCTCGACCGGATCATCAACGCCGGCGACCACCTGCTCCAGCTGATCAACGAGGTTCTCGACATAGCGAAGATCGAAGCCGGCGAGATGTCGGTGTCCATCGAGACGTTCGACCTCGACGAATTCGTCTCCAGTCTCGTCGACGTCGTGCGGCCGTCGCTGGACAAGAACGGGAACGATCTCGTGGTCGAGCGCGCATACGAACCCCTCCGCGTGGCGGGCGACCAGGTCAAGCTCCGACAGATCCTGCTCAATCTGCTGTCGAACGCGGCGAAGTTCACCGAGGGCGGGACCATTCGGTTCGCAATCGCCACCGAGAACCGCGACGGTGAGACCTTCCTCTGTGCGACGGTCCGCGACGAAGGGATCGGGATGTCCGCCGAGACCCTCAGCCGCCTCTTCGAGCCCTTCCGCCAAGCCGACGAGTCGACGACCCGCCGCTTCGGCGGCACGGGGCTCGGGCTCGCGATCAGCCGCGGATATGCTCGGCTGATGGGCGGCGAGATCGACGTCCGCAGCGCGCTGGGGGCGGGCTCGACCCTGACGCTGGAGGTCCCCGTCTGGGTGTTGCCCACCCAGACGTGACCACTGACGCCGAGCGGTTCTCTTCCGAGCCTCGGAGGGTGTCCGAGCGCCCTCTCAGCGAGTGGCGGCTGAGCGATGCGAGCAGCGTCGGCCGGGGCAACCCGGAACGCTGGGGGATCAAGGAGCCCTGGTATCAGTACGAGAGGTCGAACTCTCGCTCCTTGGCCTCGTAGAAGTCGATGATCCGCCGCACGTACTTCCGCTTGTCGATGTACGTCCCCGGGTAGAACGAGCGCTTGAAGCCGTAGATGATCAGGTGCTTCAGACGTTCGGCCGAGACGGGGAAGTTCTCCACGGCGAGCTGGATCTCCTTCGACATCGACGTGTTCGAGATCAGGCGGTTGTCAGTGCACAGAGTCACCGACAGCCGCTCCTCGACCATGCGCCGGAAGGCGTGGTCCTTGATGGCCGGAAGCTCGGGCATCGTCTGCAGGTTCGAGGTCAGACAGACCTCGATCGTCACGCGGCGGTCGGCGATGAACTGCACCAGTTCGGCGCAGTACTTCTCCGGCGACTCGATCTCCGACGACGTCACCAGCTCCGGGCTGAAGATGTGGTAGCCGTGCCCGATGCGGTCGGCGTGCAGGTCGGTGATCGCCTGGAAGATCGACTCCGGCCCGAACGCTTCGCCGGCGTGTACCGTCTTGTTGAGGAAGTGCCGATGGGCGTACTCGTACGCAGCGCGGTGCGCCGCGGCCGGGTACCCGGCCTCCTGACCCGCCAGATCGAAGCCGACGAGCGGAATGGCGTGACGATCCCGGATCGCCACGGCCGCGCGCGCGAGGTCGTCCGACGCCAGCGCGATGATCTCCCGCTCGCTCCGATATCGGTGCGCCGTGACGTAGTCGTCGAAGTACGGAGAGAACCCCTCGTTGAAGAAGCGCATCGCGCAGACGATGATTCCGCAGCGGAAGGGGGGCGCCGCGCCGAACTGGATCGTGCCGTCGGAGTTGTACTTGTCTTCCGCGCGCTTCAGCCCGTGAGCGACCGCCACGATCGTCTCTTCGAGGCTCATGTCCTCGTTCACGTGGAGCTGTGGGGCGAACCGCACCTCCATGTATCGGACCCCTTCCATGAAGGCGTCCTCCGCGAGCTCGTACGCGCACCGCTCCAGCGCATCGACGTCACGCAACACCGCACAGGTGTACTTGAACCCGTGCAGGTACTCGCCGAGGCTCCCGTAGTGATCCCGGAAGACCTCCTCTCGAAGCCCTGCCTCGTCGTCCGCCGGCAGCTCGATTCCGCGCTCTTCCGCCAGCTCGAGCAGCGTCGACACGCGCAGCGACCCGTCGAGGTGCACGTGCAGGTCGGTCTTCGGGATCGCGCGGATGAACTCGGGGCTGAAACGTGAAGCCATCGACCACCTCCGGGTGCCGGATCGCCGCGTTCGGGCGTCCGTGTGGTCGCAGCCACTTACGACGCGATGGCCCCCGTGGCAAGCCCGCGGATTGCCCTACGACGCACCGAGCACCCGCGTGATCAGCGCGGCATAGCGAGGCAGCATCGTCGACGCGGACACCGGGCTCCAGATCGAGGCTCGGTCGGCGCGAAGCGCCTCTCCCGCCAGCCAGCGCTGAACATGACCGGCCAATACGTCGGCGAGCGCGTCGTCGTCGGGGTAGCGATACCGCTCCGGGAAGATCTCCGGATACGCCAGGCGATCCGGCACGACCGGGCACGCGCCGCCGTGCGTCGCCTCTACCATCGCAACGCCGAAGAAGTCGTGGCGCGCGGTCGACACCGCGACGTGGGCCGTCCGTAGGAGACCCTCATAGGTCGCGCGATCCGCCTCGCCGTAACACACGATTCGGTCCGCGAACTCGGCTTCCGCTTCGGTGAACGCCGCCGGCACGGTGCGAAAGCGCCTCCCGCACACGGCGAGCCGAAAGGGCAGTCCCCGATCGCGGACCGCCCGCAGCGCCGCGAAGAACGCGTCGGGGTTCTTGTCGTGCTCCCAGCGATGATTCCACAGGATCGTCGGGCCGGCCGCCCGGTCGACGACGTCGTCTTCGGGTGACGGCGGCGGGTCCGACAACGACACCGGATACGCGAGCACCTCGCAGCGGGACGCCACGACGTCGACCCAATCGGCCGGCACGGCGTCGGGCATCCGCGACAACAGCCCGCGAGCCCCGGCGAGGAACGTGTCGCGGTTGTACGCGCTGTTGAACACCACCGTCGTCGCCGCGGTCGCGGAGACGAGTTGGGTGAACGCGAAGTGATGGTCGGGGCCGCCGACGTGCTCGCGACGCACCGGGAACGCGAACTGGTTCTCGTGAAAATAGAGTACGCGCGGTGTGCCGGCGAGGGCGGGACAGAGCCCGACGAGCTCGGCGAGCGGCAGGTAGGCGCTCGCCCAGATCAGGTCGAATGGACGAGACAACAAGTCGGCGTGCTCGAGGGCGAGATACGCCGCCGAGCCGCGCATTCGCCACTTCCAATGACGTCCCGGCATCGTCAGCCGCGTCCACTCGGCGTCGATGCCGGTCGTCAACGTCTCGGTGAACGCGGCGTGCGAGCCGGTCTCGAACGGCTCGATGTACAGCACTCGGGGTCGGGCGGTCATACGGTCGCCTTCGCAAGCCGGTGTCGGATCCGCAAGGATCCCCGCATTCGCGCTTTCGACCGACGGCACGCGATGTGATACGCCACCGCCGATCACCCTGGATCCACCAGCCACGATGAACACCCCCGATGTCGACGCCCTGGAGCGAAAGCTCGTCCGCAAGGTCATGCGAGCCAGCAAGCAATTCGGGCTCCTGGCACCGGACGACCGGGTCATGGTCTGCCTGTCCGGCGGCAAGGATTCGTGGGTGATGCTGCACCTGTTGCGGCTGATGCAGAAGGTCGTCCCCTTCGAGACGTCGCTGGTCGCGGTCAACCTCGACCAGGGCCAGCCCGGGTTCACCGGACACGTCATCGAGGACTACCTGCGAGACAACGGCTACGAGTACCGAATGGTCGCCCGGGACACCTACTCGGTCGTCACCGAGAAAATCCCCGAGGGCGACACGTATTGCTCGCTCTGTTCCCGCCTGCGTCGCGGCATCCTGTACGACACCGCCGTCGACCTCGGTTGTACGAAGATCGCGTTCGGCCACCACCGCGACGACATCATCCAGACCGCGCTGTTGAACCTCTTCTTCGCCGGCAAGCTCGCCACCATGCCGCCGAAAGTCTGGTCGGACGATGGGCGCAACATCCTGATCCGGCCGCTCTCGCTCTGCGACGAGGAGGACATCGCCGCCTACGCGAGCGCTCTCCGCTTCCCGATCATCCCCTGCGACCTCTGCGGCTCCCAGGACAACCTCCAGCGTCAGCGGATGAAAGAGCTGATCAACGGACTGGCCGCCGAGAACCCGCGGATCAAGGGCAACATGCTCGCCGCCCTGGGGAACGTGCAGGCCACCCACCTGCTCGACCTGGAGCTGCGAGACCGCCTCGGCCTGCCGACGATCTGAGGGCGACGGTTGACCTGCCGGCGGCGCACACTAAGATCTGCCGGTTCCCGACACCGATCGGCCGACAAGCGGAGGCAGCGATGAGCGACGTTCGTGGAAAGTTCGTGTGGTACGATCTGGTGACGCCGGACATGGAGGCAGCCGAGGCCTTCTACAAGGCCGTCGTCGGTTGGAGTTCGATGCCCTGGGAGGGCCGCGAGAAACCCTACACGATGTGGACCATCGGCGAGACGTCGATCGGCGGCGTGATGACGCTGCCGGAGGAGGCGAAGGCGATGGGCGCACCGCCCCATTGGCTCGGCTTTGTCTGCACGCCCGACGTCGCTGCCGACACCGAGAAGGCGCGGGCCGCCGGCTCGACCGTCTACACCGATGCCCAGCAGATCCCCGACGTAGGCGCGTTCTCCGTCCTCTCCGATCCGCAAGGCGTCGTCGTCGCGTTCTTCACGCCCGAAGGCGAGATGCCGGCGATCCCGGAGGGGGAGTGGAACGGCAAGTTCTCGTGGCACGAGCTCGTGACCGGCGACTGGAATGCCGCGCTCGAGTTCTACAGCGGCATCTTCGAATGGAAGATGACCGACTCGATGGATATGGGCGAGATGGGCACCTACGCGATGTTCGGCCACGACGAGGAGCAGACCTACGGCGGCATGATGAACATGCCACCCGGCGTCGAGGCTCCGCCGCACTGGTTGTTCTACTGCACGGTCCCGGACCTCGACGCCGCCCTCGCCAAGGTGAAGGAACTCGGCGGACAGATCTTCAACGGCCCGATGGAGGTCCCGGACGGTAGCCGCGTCGCCCAATGCTGCGACCCACAAGGCGCCGCCTTCGCGCTGCACGGACCAGGGGCGTAATCGGAGCCGCGTCGCGCCCGCGGTCACTCGCGGGCGTCGACCACCTCCTGCAACAGCGCCGGGTCGTCGGTGAAGATGCCGTCGACGCCGATGTCCATCAGCTCTTCCATCCGCGCGCGACTGTTGATCGTCCAGACCTGGATCTTCATGCCGAGGCGGTCCGCGCGGGCGAGCAACTCCGGCGCGAGCAGGTCGAGGTCGCCCTGGGCGGGGGGTATCTGAAGCACCTGGCCCGGCGGCCGGTAGGCGGCCTCGTCCGCCGGCCGAACCCGCACCCACGCGAGCATCTCCCCCAGCGACAATGCCGTGATCAGGTCCGGATTCGCCTCGCGAACGACCGCGATCACGTGGTCGGGGAAGCTCGCCACGACCGTGCGGTCGGCCACGCCCAGCCGCTCGATCGTTTCCACGACCTCGACAGCGATCATCGGCGCCGCCTGCTTGATCTCGATCGAGAAGGCAATGGCATCGGGGGTGGCGAAGAACTCCTCCAGCGTCGGGACCTGGACCCCCGTGCCCCGATACGGATGAGACGCACCGCCGTCACGGGTGAACGCGTACCCTGCATCGAGCGCCCGAAGCTCCTCGAACGTGAACCCATGAATCGTGCCCGTGCCGTCGGTCGTCCGGTCGACGGTGTCGTCGTGCATGCAGACCAGCACGCCGTCGGCCGTGGAGTGCACGTCGCACTCGATGACGTCGGCGCCCACGGCGACCGCGTTCTCGTACGCGGGCGTCGTTCCTTCCGGAGCGAGGCGCCCGCCTCCGCGGTGTGCGATGTTCAGGAACCGGTCCGACAGAAGGATGCTGTCGGCATGCGGGTGGGGCGGCGGCGTCCAGGGCTCGTCGACGATGTCGCCGGCATCGCCCGCAGCGGCGGCGGCGTCCGCGTCGGCGGCGGCTTCCGCCTCCGAGTCGGCGGCGTCGGACCCCACGGAATCGGAGATCGCGTCCGGTGCGTCGACGGCGCCGGCATCCGATCGGCCCACATCCGGGTCGAGAGCCGCGTTCACTTCGGCGCCGGCGTCGGACGTGTCGGCGAGCATCGCGTCACCGGCGGCCGCGGGTCCGGACGTCCCTTCGGCGTCATCGCCACCGCAGGCCTCGACCGCGACGAAGAGTAGACCGAGCGCCACGAAGCGAAGGAGCGAACAATCGTGCGCCCAGCGGTGTTTCATCGGGGTTCGCGTGGTAGGTTCCTGCCTCTCTCGCGCCCCATCTTACACGACCTCCCGCGCCTCGCGTGATCTCCAAGCGTTACGACTACGACTCGCTCCACAATCGCGATCCGGTCGCCTGGGACCGCATCGTCCGCCTGCTCGAGCCGGCGCTCTGGCGTTGGTTCCGACCGGTCGTCCGTGGACTCGATCGCATCCCCGAGGGCGCCGCGCTCTTCGTGGGCAACCACAACGCGGCGACGCTCTCGCCGGACACCTTCGTGTTCGCGATCGCGCTCTATCGGGAACGCGGTCTCGCCGACATTCCCTACGGCCTTGCTCACCAGCTCGTCGTCACCCTTCCCGGGTTCCGTGACCTCCTGATCCCACTCGGCGCCGTCCGCGCCAGCCACGAGAACGCCCACCGGATCTTCGCGCACGGCGGCAAGGTGCTCGTGTATCCGGGCGGTGACCTCGACGCCTGGCGCCCGTACCGCCACCGAAACCGGATCGTATTCGGAGACCGACGCGGCTACATCCGACTCGCCTTGCGGGCGGGGGTTCCGATCGTACCGGTGGTGACCGCCGGCGCCCACGAGACGTTGATCATCCTCGACGACTGCCGGTGGCTCGCGCGCCTGCTGCGCGCGGACCGGCTCGTTCGGCTCAAGGCCTGGCCGCTGACGCTCTCGATCCCGTGGGGGATCACCGTCGGCCCGCCGCTTCCGCATTTCCCGATCCGGTCGCAGTTCTTCCAGGAGGTGCTCGACCCGATCGAGTTCGAGCGAAGCGGCGAAGATGCGGCCGGCGACGACGCGTATGTCGAGCAGTGCAACGCGCATGTCGTCGACGCGATGCAAGACGCGCTGGCTCGACTGGCCGCCGATCGACTCGCGGCGGCGGGGTAAGGCGCCGCCGGTCCACGTGCCTGGCAGACTGCGGCTCCCCCCTCCGCCTACCTCTGGCAGGCACCTCCCCGCGAGCGGGGAGGGGTTGCGTTCCCCACGTCGGCGGTGGAGACGCAGCCGTCCCCCACATGGGGGACAGCGGGGCGGCGCAACGCAGGGGGGCGCACCGCGCGTTGTGCGCCGCACAAAACCAATTGACTCCCGACAACACAGGCGATAACCCGTCGGATACACTCATCACGTGCCCGCGGGTCTTGCGATGCGATATGTCGAGTTGATCGCCGACCGTCCCCTCGTCTGGGGGCTCTTCCTGGTCTACCTCGGCGTCACCTCCTGGCTGGCGTGGCTGGGGCATCGGCGGACTGACTCGATCGAGAGCTTCGCGGTCGGCACGCGCGACATGCATCCGGCGATCGTGGGCATCACACTCGCCGCGTCCATCGCGTCGACGGCGACCTTCGTGATCAACCCCGGTTTCGTCTACGCGCACGGGGTCTCTGCGCTGGTCCACTTCGGGGTCGCCGCTGGTGGCGGCGTGATCCTCGGACTCGTCCTCCTCTCATTCGGCTTCCGGCGCGTCGGCGCCGACACGGGGGCTCTCACGCTGCCCCACTGGTTGGGAGCCCGCTTCGGGAGCCCCGGCCTGACCACGTTCTTCGCCGCGGTCAGTCTCTTGTCCTTGACCTTCGTGGTGCTGATCGTCGGCGCTCTCTCGATCGTGATGCAGCAGACGCTGGGGCTGACCAACACGGAGAGCTGCGCCCTGATCGTCGCATTCGTCTTCGGTTACGTCTTCGTCGGCGGCACATGGGCGCACGCCTACACGAACACGCTGCAAGGGGTGATCATGGCGGTCATCGCCGCGGTGATCGTCGCCAGCGGCCTTCCGCTGCTCGCGGGCGGCGTGGGTGGCTTCCTCGAGACGATCGCCGCAACCGATGCCAACCTCACTACCGTCGTCAACCCAGCGAGCCCGCTGTTCGGGAGCGTCTTCAGCGTCTGGGTGTGCGGTTTCGTCATCGGGTTCGCCGTCGTCTGTCAGCCCCACATCCTCACGAAGGCGCTCTACGTCGACAGCGACCGCTCGGTTCGGCGCTATCTCGCGGTGTGCATCGCGGTGTCGCTGGTGTTCTCGGCGCTCCTCCTCGTCGGGCTCTACGCCCACGTCGCCGACATCCCGGCCGCGGCGTTCGTCGATCCCGGCACGGGCGCGTTCCGCCAGGACCTCGTGATGGCGGCCTACCTCGCGAACACGTTCTCGCCGGCGGTGCTCGCGGTCGTCACGGTCGCGATCCTCGCGGCCGGAATGAGCACGCTCGACGGGATCCTGGTCGCCCTGTCGTCCATCGCGGCCAGCGACCTCTTCGTGCCGCTGTCGCCGCGCACGTGGCGCGACAGGCAGTCGCCGGGCGCGCTCGCGAAGAGCGCCCATCGCGCCAGCCAGTTGATCCTCGTGGCGATGGGCGCCATCGCCTTCGTGATCGCGCTCAATCCGCCCGCCCTGCTCGGGATCTTCGGACAGATCGGGGTTTATGGAATCGTCGCCGCCGGTACCGTGCCGGTGGTCATCGGCATCGTCGCCCCCCGCACGCCGGCCCGGGTCGTCGGCGCGGCTGCCGCCGCAGCGCTCGCCGCGCACTTCGCGCTCTACGGGTGGGGCTGGTGGGCTTCCGCGAACGCCGTCGACCTCGTCGCCGTCGCGGCCGACAACGGCTTGCTCGCCACCTTCTTCGACACGGCGGCGCCTCAGCTCGGGCTCCGGAACCCCGCGGTCACGGCGACCTACGGGATCTTCGTATCCGCCGTGATCGCGGCCTTCGGCACGATCGCGCGGCGCCGGTCAGGACGATCGGCCGCCACCACGAATATCGTCGGGGCAATCGCGGGCAACCAGCCAATCTGAGATGCGCGGCCAGAGGGTCGTCGACGCCTTGCGTGACACGACCGCGCCGACATGACCGCCGGGAAGGTGGATGTGTTCGACATCCCCCGCCCCGACGCCGTCGACCAACGGAACGGCACTCCCCGCGGGCACGATGTTGTCGTGCTCGAACGTGATCGCCAACGTCGGCGCGACGACGCGTTCCAGGCGAACGGGCTCGCCCGAGAGCGCGAAGCGGCCGGCGACGATCGCGTTTTCCCGGTAGAGCTCCTGGATGTAGCGCACGAAGCAGGCTCCCGGGAACGAGATATTGTCGTTGCCCCAGGTCTCGATCGCGAGAAAACCGTCGAGGAACTCGTCGTCCCAGGCCCGATCGACCAGGTGGTGGAACTTCGAGAGGTTGAGCGTCGGCCGCAACATGTGGAAGGTCGCCTGCAGGAGCTGCCAGGGAACGTTTCCGAACGCATCCGACGCCGCCGCCGGATCGAATGCTCGCGACCGCGACCAGATCGCCAGCAACCCGTCGTCGATGAAGTCGACCGGCGCCGCCAACGCGATCAGACCGGCCACGCGCGCCGGCCGCGCCGCGGCGTGGATCGCCGCCAGCGTCCCACCGAGGCAGTAGCCGAGCAGGTGCAACCGCTCGACGCCCGACGCCCGGCACGCCCGCAGAATCGCGCGGCCGAGATACCCGTCGACAATTCGGTCGAAGGTCAGGTAGCGGTCCTCCGGCCCCGGCGTCCCCCAGTCGATGCAGTAGACGTCGTGCCCGCGCGCTACGAGCCACTCGACCAGGCTCTTGCCCGGCATCAGGTCGAGCACGTAATGGCGGTTGATCAGCGACGGCACCAACAACAACGGCGTTCGGTGCTGCGGAACACCCGCCGACGGCCGGTACCGCAGGAGCCGCATCTTGTTCTCCCGGTGGACGACATCGGCCGGCGTCGAGCCGACGGCCGGGCGCCCGCGCCGCGCAAGGCCAGCGAGGTTCCGCCAGCGACGACCTTCTCGCGACTCGGTCACGGTGCCCCTCCGCCGGTCCGGTCGTAGAGCGCCTCGAATACGTCACCGAAGTGCGCGTACACCCTGTTTCGCCTCACCTTGAGCGTGGGAGTGAGCCAACCCGCCTCGACCGTCAGCGGCTCCTCCACGATCGTCCACGCGCGAATGCGTTCGTGCCGGGCCAACGACTCGTTCTCGTGCATGACGCGATCAGAGATCGCGTCTCGGATCGCAGCATCGCGGCCGGGGTCGGCGGCATCGGGGTAGCGTTGCCGGACACCGAGCGGGTCCAGCCAGACCCCGGCGACGAGGCAGGGTTTGCCGTCGCCGTAGACCACGACGTGCGCGATCAACGGTTCGTCGGCGAAACGCAGCTCGAT
>CAZFPM010000137.1:12646-16019 GCA_964520965.1 uncultured Myxococcales bacterium | reverse complement strand
TCAAGGGCATCCACCTGTCGATCGGCAAGCGCCTCATCGGCCTGCTCCGCAAGATCAAAGCGAGCGGCGTCGTGTTGGTGACCGGCGGCCTCGCCGGCGACATCGGCTTCATCGCCGTGTTGCAGGAGTCTGCACACGAGGCGGGCCTGGAGGTCGAGATCCGCGGACACGACCTGTCGGTCCACGCCGGCGCGATCGGCGCCGCCGTCTGGGGTGCATTCCGTCACGTGAAGCTCCGCGACGACGCGGATGGAGTCCATGCTCAGGCTTGACGGCAAGTCTGCCCTCGTCACCGGCTCGGCGCGGGGGATCGGAGCCGGCATCGCCGAGCGCCTCGCGGGCCTCGGCGCCCACGTCGCCCTGATCGACCGCGACGAGGCCGCTCTGGCCGACACCGCCGGGGGCATCGCCGAGGCCGGCGGCTCCGCGTCGACCCACGTCGGCGACGTATTGGACAAAGCCTTCCTCGACGAGGTCGCGGCGAGCGTCGCCCGCGACCACGGCACCGTCGACGTGTTGGTCAACAACGCCGGCATCATCCGCGACAACTTCGTCGGCAAGATCAGCGAAGCCGATTGGGACGCGGTGTTGGGCGTCAACCTCAAGGGCCCGTTCCTCTGCTGCCAGGCGGTACTCCCCCACATGCGCGAGCAGGGGCACGGGAAGATCGTCAACATCTCCTCCCGCTCGTGGCTCGGGAACATCGGCCAGGCGAACTACTCGGCCTCCAAGGGCGGACTCGTCAGCCTGACCCGGACGCTCGGTCTGGAGCTCGCCCGCTTCGGCATCCACGTCAACGCGGTCGCCCCCGGCCTGATCGATACTCCGATGACCCAGGGGCTCCCCGAGCACGTCCGCGAGCGGCTGATCAAGGCCCAGCCCACCCGCCAGATGGGCTCGGTCCGCGACATCGCCTCCGCCGTCGCCTTCCTCGCCTCCGACGAAGCCAACTTCATCGTCGGCCAGGTCCTCCACGTCGACGGCGGCAAGAGCGCCGGCCTCCTCTCCCTCTGAGCCCGTAGGTCGAGGCCACGCCTCGCCCCCGGCTCGCAGAGCCGGCCCTCCGGCAAGAGCCGACGCCCCACCATGAACCGTTCACAAGACAGCCCCGCGACCGCTCCCCGACCGCGTACGCTGCGCCTATCGGTCAACGACCGGGAGCACGTGGTCGCGGTGGAGTGCTCCGAGACCCTGCTGGCGGTGCTGCGGGAGCGGCTCCACCTGACGGGCACCAAGCGCGGGTGCGACCTCGGTGAGTGCGGCTGCTGTACCGTCCTCGTCGACGGAGAGCCCGTGCTCTCCTGCCTCACCCTGGCCGTAGACGTCGAAGGCGCGGAGATCATCACGATCGAAGGCGTCGCCGCCGATGACGGCGGTCTGAGCCCGGTCCAACAGGCCTTCGTGGACGAGGGCGCCATCCAGTGCGGGTTCTGCACCCCCGCGATGGTGATCAACGCAACGCACATGCTGGCCGAGAACCCGAACCCGGACGCCACCGCCATCAAGGAGTGCGTGTCGGGCACCATCTGCCGATGCACCGGGTACACGAAGGTCGAGCGGGCGATCGCCGCGGCCGCCGGCGGGGACGCATGAACGACCGTCCCCCGAAGACGGACGGCGCCGCGCAGGAGGCTCCGTCGGGCGCGCGTCTGATCGGCAAGCCCACCCCGCAGATCACGGCGGCCGACAAAGTCACCGGCCGCGCCATGTTCGCCGATGACATCCGGATCCAGAACCCACTCGTCATCAAGATCCTGCGGTCGCCGGCCGCGAGCGCGCGCATCGCGTCGATCGACACGACCGAAGCCCTCGCGATGCCCGGCGTCCGCGGCGTCATCGTCGGCAGCGACTTCTCCGGCACCTTTGGTGTGCTGCCGATCAGCCGCGACGAACCGCCGCTCGCCGTCGGCCGCGTCCGCTACGTCGGAGAGCCGGTCGCGGCGGTGGCCGCCGACTCCGAGCGCATCGCGACCCGCGCGCTCGGCCGGATTAGGGTCGAATACGCGGACACGAAGCCGATCCTGGCGGCGTCGCAGGGGCTGCGAGACGTGGACTCTCCCGATGACCTGATCCACCCGGAACTCGGCCGCTCCAACAACGTCCACAAACACGTCGAGCAGGCGTTCGGCGATGTCGATGGCGCCCTGAAGGAGTCGAGCATCGTCGTGCAGCGGCGCTTCGAGTTCGCGCCCGTCACCCACGCGTTCACCGAGCCGCACGCCACCCAGGTCGAGCTCGACGGCACCGGCGCGATCACGGTCTACTCCGCCACCCAGGTTCCCCACTATCTGCACCGGGCGCTCTCGGAGCTGATGGAGATCCCGATGCACCGCATCCGGGTGGTGAAGCCTCACCTCGGCGGCGGGTTCGGGGGCAAGAGCGACCCGTTCCCGCACGAGTTCATCGCGGTCAAGCTGGCGCTGGTCACCGGGCGAAACGTCCGCATCGCATTCGAACGCGAAGAGGTCTTCTTCAGCCACCACGGCCGGCACGCGACGACGCTCGACATGCGTCTCGGGCTCGACGCCGACGGCGCGATCACCGGGCTCGGCGCCGACGTGGTCATCGACGGCGGAGCGTATGGGAGCTTCGGCGTGGTCACGACGTACTACAACGGCGTGCTGCTGCAGGGGCCCTACCGCATCCCGAACTTCACGTTCCAATGCGACCGGGTCTACACGAACAAGCCGATGAACGGCGCCATGCGGGGGCACGGTGGCGTGAACCCGCGCTTCGCCGCCGAGGTCGTGCTCGACGAGGCGTTCACCGAGGCAGGCGTCGATCCGTGCGACGGCCGGTTGAGACTCTTCCACGAGGCGAACTCGCTGCTCATCAACGAGTTCCGCGTCACGTCGGTCGACATCGCCAACGGCCTGGAGCGCGCCATCGCGGAGAGCGGGTGGCGCGAGAAGTACGGCAAGCTCCCGTACGGAAAGGGAATCGGCGTCGCCGCCGGGTTCTTCATCTCCGGTAGCGCCCTCGCCATTCATTGGGACGGCATTCCCCAGTCCACCGTCCGGCTCACCATCGACTTCGACGGCGGCGTCACGCTCTACTCGGGGGCCTCTGACATCGGTCAAGGCAGCGACACGATGCTGGCGCAGATGGCCGCCGAGGTTCTCGGCGTGCCGCTGGACATGCTCACGGTCATCACGGCGGATACGCGACTGGCTCCGATCGACTACGGCAGCTACAGCTCGCGGGTGACCTTCATGGCCGGAAACGCCGCTCGGAACGCGGCGATTCGCATTCGGCGCGAGCTGGTCGAGACGGTCGCGGAGATGCTCGGCGTCGAGGCGCCCCCGGTCGCGGATCCCGGCGAGCCGGAGAGCTTCTTCCGCCAAGGGGGACGAGCCCCGGACTTCTCGAGCGA
>CAZFPM010000137.1:0-12636 GCA_964520965.1 uncultured Myxococcales bacterium | reverse complement strand
ACTACCTGGGTCCGAACCCCGACTACGCCGACGGCTTCGACTTCGTCGATGGCACCATCGTCGCCCCGGACGGGCAGACGGTCGCCTGGCTGGAGGCGGTGCGCGAGGCAATGAAGGGGCGGGGGGCGCTCCAGAGCCGCGGCAACTACATCTCGCCGAAGATGGGCGGGAGCTTCCGCGGCGCCGGCGCCGGACTCAGCCCCGCCTACAGCTACACGGCCTACATCACCGAGGTCACGGTCGACCCGGACACCGGCTTCGTGAAGGTCGACCGGGTCACGGCCGCCCACGATTGCGGGACCCCGCTGAATCCGCTCATCGTCGAAGGACAGATCGAGGGTTCCATTCACATGGGTCTCGGACAGGCGTTGATGGAACGCATGGACTACGACGCCCGCGGGGCGCTCTCGAACGGCTCTTTCCTCGAGTACAAGATCCCGTCCCCGTTCGAGCAGCCCGAGATCTGCATCGTGCCGTGCGGCGTGGCCGACAACGAGGGTCCGTTCGGCGCCAAGGAGGCGGGCGAAGGGCCTCTGGCGCCCTTGAGCCCGTCGATCTCGAATGCGATCTACGACGCCGTCGGCGTGCGGATGCGCGCGCTCCCGATGACGCCGGACAAGGTCCTCGGGGCCATCCGGGCTGCGGGGAGGAGCTGAGCCATGTTGCTTCCCGAGCTCAACGTCCTCCACCCCGCCAACCTCAACGAGGCGGTCGGGCTGCTGGCTTCGCTGGAGATGACCGGCATCGACGCGATGGTCTACGCCGGCGGCACCGATGTCGTGCCCGCACTGAAGCGCCGGCTCTACGGCGCGGAGACGCTCGTCTCTATCGGCGGGCTGCCGGAGATCCGTGACATCGAGCGCATCGACGACCACACGCTGCGCATCGGCGCCGGCGCGACGCTGTCGGCCATCGCCCGCCACGCGACGGTGGCCGAGACGGCGCCGTGGCTGGCGACCACCGTCTCCTGCATCGCCAGCCCCCAGATCCGCAGCCGCGCGACCCTCGGCGGGAACATCCTCGTCGACAACCGATGCCGCTACTTCCAACAAGCCGAGGGGCACCGGGACGCGCACGGCGCGTGCTTCAAGGGAGGCGGTGACGGTTGCCGACTGATCCCGACCGCGACCCGCGACTCGACACCGGTCTGCCGGGCCCGCTTCGTCTCCGATGGCGCCGCCGTCCTCGCCGTGGCCGACGCCCGGCTCAACCTCGTCGGCGCAAGTGGCGCACGGAGCGTACCGCTGCGCACGTTCTACCCGGACGAGGGACTGGAGCGGCGGCGGGCGGGAGAGTCCGAGATCCTGACGTCCATCGACGTCCCGTGCCCGTCGGATCTGCGCGTGGCCTACGAGAAGCTCCGCGTCCGCGACGCGATCGACTTCCCGTCACTCGGAGTCGCGATGGGAGTCACCGGCTCCAAGGCCGCGATCTGCCTGACAGGGGTGAGCACGTACCCGGTCTTCGCAGAAGCCGCGCTCGCGGATGACCGGGAACAGACCTTGAGCCAGTTGCTGACGGCGACGCGGCGGCACGTCGTCGCCCTCGCCCAGGACTTCTTCCCGCCGGCGTACCGCCGGGAGATGGTCGCCGTTTTCGCACGACGTCTGTGGAGCGCACTGACCGAGTGATCCGATCGAGAGGCCGGCCCCGCGCCGCGGTTCGCGGACCGGCGAATACGTCGGTGCCCCCCTCTTCGCGCCTTCGAGACCTGCCTGACGAGAGCTGCTGATGTCCGTAGTTGCCGAGATCAATCAACCGGTCCTCGTGGTCGGGTGCGGGCCCGTCGGCCAGATGCTCGCGGCTCACCTCGCCGCGATCGGGCTGAAGGTGGCGATCGCCGACCCGGCCTGGCACGCGCACCTCGCCGAAAACGGCATCCGGATCGCCGGCGTCCGGGACATGGAGGTGCCGGTCTGGCGGGCCTACCCCACCGTGACCGAAATCGACTTCGAGCCGAGCGTCATACTGGTCGCAGTGAAGACGCCGGTGCTCCGCCAGGTCGCCACCGAGATCCTCGAGTGCATCGGCGCCCACGTGCCGATCGTGATCGCGCAGAACGGGCTCGACCCGGAGCGAATCGCCCGCGAGCAGCTCCCCGACCATCGTGTCGCGCGCATGGTGATCAACTATGCTGGCTCGTGGACGCCCGACGAGCGGATCACCTACGCGTGGTTCCGACCGCCGAACTACATCGGGACCCCCTACCCCGAACCACCACCGTGGATCGAGCGCCTCGCGGCCGCTTTCACAGAGGGCGGGCTCGAGACGGTCGCGACCGGCGAGATCAGGAAGGCGTCCTGGGAGAAGGTGCTCAAGAACGCCGCGCTCTCGGGCTTGTGCGCCGTCACGAACCAGACGATGGAAGAAGCGATGGGGCACCCGGAGACCCTGGCGCTCTTCACGTCGCTTCTCGAGGAAGGCATCGCCGCCGCGGGCGCCGAGGGAATCGAACTCGACCCGGACTTCAAACGGATCGCGACCGAGTACTGCAGCGGCGGCGGTGCGCACCGCCCGTCGGCCCTGGTCGACCTGCGCGCCGGAATGGCCACCGAGATCGACGAGTGCAACGGCCGCATCGCCCAGGTCGGTCGCGCACTCGGGCTGGCGATGCCGCATCACCAGACGGTGTCGATCCTCGTGCACACGGCGGAGGCGCGGCGCCAGGCCGAAATCCGCGAGGAGCAGTCGCAGTCGCGCGCCGTGCGCTTCGAAGAGAACATCCTGCGCGCCATGCCCGACGTCGAGCAGGTCGTGATCGTCAACCGCCCGGGCGAGACGCTCGGGGCGCTGGTCTTCCCCCACGTGGAGCCCGACAACCTCGACCGTGACGACTGCTCGAAGCACCTGGACACCTGCACGATGCGTTGCGCGGAGTGCACCATCGGCGAGTCCTTCGCGAACCAGCTCCGAGAGCTGCGCAGCCACCTCGGACCGCACGGTGAGGAGCTGCAGTACTTCATGATCGTGCCGGGCGAGAACCCGGTGCAGCGGGGCGACCTCTCGCGCCCGTTCGGCGTGATGAGGAGCATGCTCGCCGAACGGTTCTCCGAGCAGATCGACGCTGTGTCGGATCCGGAGTCGGCGCCCTATGACCTCGCGCGCCTCGTCGTGCGGCTCGATTCCTAGCTACGAAGGAGTCGGGGCATGAGGATCGACGTGTTGGCGGTGTCGGCTGCGTTTTTGGCTCGCGCAAAGACGCAAAGGCACAAAGGAGCGCGTTTTTCGACGAGCGGTGCGAACTGGTCGTTACTTCGTTGTCACTGCTTGGGAGCGTGGTGCGCGTTGCTGCTCATCGGAGTCGTGACGGGCTGCAACGATGACGGTGTGCTGCTGCGGGGAATCGGTGACGGCGGCGCGACGCCGGCTGACGCTTCGGCCGACGGTGGGGGCGATACCGTGGGGGCGGAGGATGTCGGCGGGGATTCGGCGGACGGCGGCGGCGCGGACAGTGACGCCGTCTCGGCGGATCTCGATGCGGGTGATGGGGCAGCGACCGACGCGGTGGGGGCGGACACGGTCGTGACCGACACCGGCCCGAGCGACGCGGACGCGACCGATGCCGGGGGTGGCGACACCGTCGCGGCAGACACCGATCCGGGCGACGGCGGTGCGAGCGAGACGGGGGGTGGCGACACCGCCGACGCAGACGCCGGGGAGGAGGACACGACCGACGCCGGAGCCGAAGACACCGCCGACGCAGACGCCGGGGAGGAGGACGTGGGCGACTCGGGACGGGAGGACACGACCGACGCCGGAGCCGAAGACACGGTCGGTGAAGACACCACCGAGACCGAAAGGGAGCGCGAGGACCGAATCGCGTACAACGAGGCCCTCTTCGCCGCGACGCACAACTCGTACTCGGGCGACCACGGCGGCGCGCGCGGGACGCTGCGCCGACAGCTCGACGGCGGCGTCCGTTTCGTGGAGATCGACTTCCACGAAAACGACTTCGGAACGTGGTCGTACCGCGTGGGACACGACGGGCCCGGGGACGAGGTCTCCGGCCTGGCCGGCGACCCGACGACCGACGCGCTGAGGGCCTGGCTCGAGGCCGTCGCGGGCTGGTCGGACCGCAGCCCCGGTCACGCGCCGATCACGATCGGCCTCGACGCCAAGGACGACCTCACGGACAACCCGTCGAACGCGGATGGGAACCTCGGAGCGCTCAACGCGCTGCTCGAGTCCGTGTTCGGAGCAAAGCTGTACCGTGCACGAGACTACGCGGGCGGGGAGTGGCCGACCATCGGTGCGCTGAGAGACCGGGTGCTGGTCGTGCTGTCGGGCCACGAGGGGAGCCGGATCGCTTATCGTCGCGACCGCGGTGGGAATCCTTCGGTCGCGGTCAACGCGTCCGGGCGGATCGTCGAGGTCCACGACAACGGCGGCGGGGACCTCTGGTACTGGGCCGGCCAGATCGAGGGCGACGGGCGCGTCCGATGGTACCATCACGCGCGGTACGACTCCGGGGATGACCCAGCGGTTGCGCTGAACGCCGATGGCGTCCTGGTCGAGGTGCACGAAGACCCCGACTCCGGCGACAACGATCTCTGGTACCGGGTCGGCCGCCTGGGAGACGACTATCGGATCGCCTGGCCGTACGACGGCGGGCGGCGGTTCCCCGGAAACGACGAGGGCATCAACCCGAGCATCCGGTTCCTCTCGCCCGGCGGGCTGACCGTCCGCGGGATCCACCAGAGCCAGGGGGGAGACCACGACCCGTGGTTCTGGGACGGCGTGGTCGAGCCAGCGACCGGCACGGTGCACTGGAACACGGACACCCACGCGCGCGCCGACCGGGACCCCTATCCGACACACGAGGCCACGGCGGGCGCCTGGACCGTGCGGGTCGGCAGCCAGACCTTCCCCCCCTTCGACGGCGGCTCGACCCTGACACTCCGGGTCGGAGACGGACCGACTCACCCGCTCACCTGGGACCAGGTGGCCTTCGTCGAGGTTCAGCGGGGTGGGAGCGCCCAGCTCGCCGCGGACGCCCTCTCCTTCTTCGCCGCCTCTGCCAGCGGCTCTGACGACCGCGAGTGGGCGGCCGGACAGCGCTCCCGCGGCGGTGTCGTCCGTCTCTGGGGCGCCAACCGCGAAGAGCACGAAACGGCCCCGCCGGTGAACTTCGCGGCGACGGACTTCCCGTACTCTCCCTGGCACACGGCGTATTGCGCGGAGGTCGACTGCGTCGAGTAGCCCGTCGACGATCGGTGCGGCGTGTTTCTCCAGGGGCGTCGACGCAGAGCCCCGTGCAGCACGGAGTCGACCGATCGGCGTTGGGGCCGGTCGAGCCGGGCTCAGTGTCCGGCCTGGCCGTCTCCCGCCGCACTCCGCGCGGCTGCCCAGGCGTCGAAATCTTCGGGCCGGTTGAGATTGCGGCGGATCGACGGCGCGTCTACCGGGACATCGACCCGGTGACCCGGGCCGAGGGCGGCGAGTTGCCGGTCGAGTCGCGCGTCGTCGGCTTCCGGCACCAACCCCGACAACCGGGCGCCGAAGGCCCGAGACAGCAGCACCGGGTGCCCGCCGCGGCCGTCGAACCGGGGGACAGCGGCGTCGGCCGCTCCGATCCCTTCGGCGAGCGCATGCCAGACAGCCGGCTCCGGACACGGCACATCGACCGGAAGCACGAAGCAACCGGCGCTGACACCGGTCGCCGCGACCTCGGTACGGAGCGACGTCGTCGGCGCCTCGGCCAAGGCCCGCAGACCGACCTGTAGCGAAGAGAACTGGCCACGCTCGGGCACGGGATTGACGGCGACGCTGACCGACATGCCACCAAGGAGCGCCGTCTCGTCCCCCGCGGGCAGCCAGGCGAGCCGGTTCTCGTGGGCATCGAGCCCGTGCCCGAGTACGACGACGAGGCGGCGGATTCCGGCTGCACGCAAGGCGGCGATCTGCCAGTCGAGCACGGTCTCCCCGGCACGCTCCACCAGGCCCTTCGGTGCGCCCGCGCGGGAGCCCCGACCGGCCGCCAACACGACGGCGGCAGGGGCGAGCCCGGGTCGGGCGTCGACGCGCCTGGCGAGGTCGCGGGCCGACCTGCGTTCGGGTTTCGCGGTCGTGGTCACGGTCGATCCGGGTTCGCCGGCACGGGCTACTCAACGGCAGGGTAGAAAGGCGCGTATCGCAGGGCAAGCGCCGCAGGGCGGTCGCAAAGTCCGGGCCATCCACCATCAAGGGCGAGCTCCTATCTCGCCCCCGGCTCGCAGAGCCGGTCTACACCCCAGCCGGTCTACACCCCAGCCAGTCTACACCCCAGCCAGTCTACACCCCAGCCAGTCTACACCCCTGAGGCAACCCAAGACCCTCGACTTTGCGATCCCCCTGGCGGGCAACCCCCCGCACGCGCGCGCACGAGGCGTCTTGCGGGCTCGGCGCGTTCCGGCTAGCAGGGGATCTGCGCCGCATCGAGGTTCGATCGTGGCGGCGCAAGGGTCGCTGACGCCCGTCGACAGGGCGCCGGTGCGCCGTGCTCCCGAGATGATCGGGCGCGACGGCGAAATCAGCTGGACAACCAGGAGGATGGGCCGTGACTACGAAGACGGAGATTTTCACCATTCCGAAGCCCGTTCCGGCGGGCGCCACGGGTCTGCTCAAAGCGTCCGGCAAGAAGATCGTGTTCCTGTCGGGGACGCGGACTCCCTTCATCCGCGCCGGTGGCGCGCTTAAGAACGTCGGCCCGATCGAGCTGGGCGCGTTCGCGGCTCGCGGCGCCATCGAGGCGGCGGGGCTCGCCGGGCGCGAAGACGTGATCGACGAGGCCGTGTTCGGCAACGCGATGCACACCAGCATCGACTCCCACTACGGCGCTCGCCACGTCGCCCTGCGGGCCGGCGTCTCGAGCCGAGCCCCGGGCCTGACCGTCAACCGCATCTGCTTCTCCGGCGGCGAGGCCGTGATGCAGGGCGCCAAGCAGATCCTCCTCGACGAGGCCGAGGTCTTGCTCGTCGGTGGGTACGAGAGCACGAGCCAATCGCCGACCCTGCAGTACGGCAGCGCGTTCGGATACCCCTACATGGCCGGCCCGAAGATCTACGCCCTCTTCAAGGACGGCCTGAACGACACGTTCACCGGCACCGACATGATGGGGACCGCCGAGAACCTCGCGAAGCGCTACGGGATCACCCGCGAGGAGTGCGACGCGTTCGCGGTGACCTCGCAGCAGAAGGCGGGTGCCGCGCTGGAGAACGGGAAGCTCGCGCGCGAGATCACACCCGTCGTCCTCAAGGGCCGACGCGAGACTGTGGTGGCCGTCGATGATCTCCCGCGGCCGGACACGACGACCGCCGCCCTCGGCCGCATGCATGCCGTCAAGCCCGGCGGCGTGCAGACCGCCGGCAACTCGAGCGGCATCGTCGACGGCGCCGCCGCGATGATCATGACCACCGAGGCCAAGGCGAAGGAGCTCGGCATCGAGCCGATCGGCGAGCTCGTCTCGTGGGCGAACGCGGGCGTGGACCCGTATCACATGGGCATCGGCCCCGTACCGGCCTGCGCCATCGCGCTCGACCGGGCGGGCATGTCGCTCGACGATGTCGACCACATCGAGATCAACGAGGCGTTCGCCGCCCAATACCTCGCCGTGGAGCGCGAGCTGGGCCTCGACCGCGACAAGGTCAACGTCAACGGCGGGGCGATCGCCATCGGCCACCCGCTCGGCGCCACCGGTGCCCGGCTCGTCGTCGCGCTGCTCAAGCTCGGCGGAGTGGGTCTGGCCTCCGCGTGCATCGGCGGCGGCCAGGGCGGCGCCATCATCATCCGCAGCTACGAGGGCTGAATCATGTCTGAGCACACCTGGAACGACGTCGAGATCCTGGTCGTGGGCGCCGGCACGATGGGTGCCAGCCTCGCTCAGGCCTACTCCCAGAGCGGCTTCACCGTCGGCCTGCTCGACATCGACGGTGCGGCGCTCGAGCGCGGCGTCGCGACGATCGACAAGGAGCTGCAGCGAGCTGCGAAGTCCGGCATCTTCTCCCCCGCCCAAGCCGCCGACATCGCCGGCCGGGTCCTCGCGACCACCTCGTACGAAGAGGCTTGCGCCGGTACGGCGCTCCGCCTCGTCATCGAGAGCGCGACCGAGAACCTGGAGCTGAAGAAGCGCATCTTCAAGCAGCTCGACGCGCTCTGCGGACCCGAGGTCGTCCTCGGCTCGAACTCCTCGTCCCTGTCGATCGACGAGATCGCCGCCGCCACCGGACGCCCCGACAAGGTCGTCTGGATGCATTACTTCTACCTGCCCCACAAGAACCGGGGCGGGGAGTACGCTGGCGCCGCCGCGGCCTCCGAGCAGAGCATCGCCACCGCCGCGCGCTACATGAAGCTCGCCGGCAAGCTGGCCACACCGATCCTGTCGAGCCGCAAGGGCGGCGCCGCCGACGTCCTCTTCGTCGCGCTCCTCAACGAGGCGGCGCGCATGGCCGACGAGGGCTTCCGCTACGACGACATCGAGGCCGCCGGCAAGACCGCCTTCGGCATCCCGATGGGCTTCCTCGCGCTCATGGACGCCACCGGTATCCAGATCGGGCACGCCACCATGATCTCGTTCTCGACCAAGGTCGGCGCCCACGATCCGCTCGTCGAGGCCTGGGGCGACTTCTTCGTGCCACCCAAGACCTTCGCCGAGATCATGGACCGGTACTTCGCCGCGGAAGACCTCGACGAGCGCAAGGCCGTTCGCTGGCTCCCGAAGGGCTGGAAGGCAGCCGACCCCGACCCAACCACGCACGACAAGCTCGTCGACCGCTTCCGCGGTGTCGGCTTCGCCACGGTCATGGAGATCGTGGACGCCGGCGTCATCGCGATGGACGAGGTCGACAACATGTGCCGCTGCGCCTTCCTGTGGCGCCGCGGTCCGCTGGAGCTGATGAACCGGCTCGGCACCGCCGAGGTGATGCGCGTCATCGTCGAACGCAAGCGGCTCGCCGACCAGGGCGGCTACGCGTTCCCGATGCCGAAGCTCTTCGTCGACTACCGCGAGCGGAACGCCCTGCCGCCCTTCGACGAGAGCGCCGTCAAGGCGACCCGCGAGCGCGACGGCCAGGTGGCGCGCATCACGCTCTCGAACCCGGCCAACGCCAACGCGCTCGACTCCGAGGTCTTCGCTGCACTCGGCGACGCCTTCGACGCGGCCCATGCCGACGACAAGGTGCGCGTCGTCGTGTTCGAGACCGCGCCGATCAAGACCTTCATCGCCGGCGCCAACGTCAAGAACTTCGTCGACCGCATCCACGCAGACGACCACGTGGGAATCCGGGACGAGACCGCGGCGTGGCAGGATATCCTCTTCCACCGGATGACCGGCCGCGACAAGCCCATGATCGCGCTGGTCGACGGCACGGCCCTCGGCGGCGGCGTCGAGACGGCCATGGCCTTCGCCCACGACCCCAACACCTTCGTCATCGCGACCGAGCGGACCTCGTACACGCTCCCCGAGACACGGCTGGGCATCTACCCCGGCATGCGCGGCACCTGCCTGCTGCCCCGGCTCATCCTCCGCGGAACGGGGGACGACGAGACCGCCGTGGCGCTCTCTCGCTACTACACCCTCGCCGGCGGAACGCCGACGTCGTCTCCGCGCATCCTCGCTCACCTCGGCCTGGTCGACGCCGTCGTGCGTACCCACCGGCGCGAGGACGCACTCGACGCGCTCGCCGGCTGGATGCTGGAGAACGAACGGCTCCCCGGCGCCTGCGAAATCGATGGCATCGGAATCCACGCCGTGGACACCACCCTGACCCTCGACGAGAAGGAGGAGCTCCGCTGGATGCGAGACCTCTTCCTGCATCCGAACCTGATCCCGACGCTCTACGCCTACGGACTCGGCTGGCGGGACGTGCCCCTCGGGGCCGTGGAAGCCGCGTTCGTCAAGCGGGTCGCCCGACGGGTCGCCGCGAACTCCCCCAACGCCGTGGCGCTCTCCAACCGGCTGATCGGCGAGGGTTACCGCTCGGCGGCCGCAGGCGAGCCCCTCGACGAGATCGCCGCGCGGGAGCTCGACAACCTGGTGCCGGTCTTCCAGCACCCGGACGCGCTCTCCGGCCTGACCGCACTCCTCGAGCGTCGCTTCCCCGAGTTCGACCGCACCTTCCCATTCTGAACCCAAGCCCGGCGCCCGCCGAACATCCGGGCGCCGGTCCGCCACGAGACCCGAATGCCGCCGCTCCGCAGCAACGATACGCTGAAGACCATCCTCCGGGAGTACTTCCAGTCCTTCTTCGCCGACCCGGCGCCGAAGGTCGCCTGGTGCTCGAGCGTGGGGCCGTCCGAGATCCTCACCGCCTTCGGCTACAAGGTCTTCTTTCCGGAGAACCACGGCGCGCTGCTCGGCGTGTCGCGGCAGGCCAACAAGTTCATGCCGGTCGCCCACGCCCGCGGGTACTCGCCGGACATCTGCTCCTACCTGACGTCGGACATCGGCGCCTTCCTCGCCGGGGAGACACCGCTGACGCGGGCCTACGGGATCCCTTCGATCCCGCCGCCGGACCTCATCGTCTACAACACGAACCAGTGCCACGAGGTGCAGGACTGGTTCTCGTTCTACGCCCGCCACTTCGACGTCCCCTGCCTCGGCATCTCGTCGCCGTCCGCCGTCGGCCCCATGGGGGAGCCCCACGTCGGGGCCGTCGCAGCACAGCTCGAGACGCTGATCGGGGACATCGAGGCCGTGAACCATACGCGCCTCGACCGCGACCGGCTGCGCGAGGTCGTCGGCCTGTCGGCCCGTTGCTCGGAGCTCTGGGGCCGCTTCCTGCGATCGGCCCAGGCGAAGCCGTCGCCGATCACCTTCTTCGACGGCTGCATCCAGATGGCACCGGCCGTGATGCTGCGCGGCGAGGCGGTCGCGGTCGAGTACTACGAGCTGTTGAACGCCGAGATCGACGAACGGGTCGCCGCGGGCGTCGGCGCCGTCGAGGGGGAGTCGCTCCGCTTCTACTGGGACGGGATGCCCGTCTGGGGGCGCCTCCGCTTCTTCTCGGAGCTCTTCGCGGACCACGGCGTCAACGTCGTCGCGTCCACCTACTGCAACTCCTGGATCTTCGACCTGTCGGCCGAAGCGCCCATCGAGAGCATGGCGCGGGCGTACACCAGCCTCTTCATCAACCGCAGCGAGGCGATCAAGGAGGACGTGCTCCGAAAGCTCGTCCGGGATTTCTCGGTCGACGCGGTCATGTACCACGACGCGAAGACCTGCCCCCACAACTCGAACTGCCGGTTCGGCATGCCGCAACGCATGCTCGCCGAGCATGGCATCCCCTTCCACGTCGTCCACGGCGACCTCAACGACCTCCGCTGCTTCTCCGACGAACAAACCCGCACCTCCGTCGAAGCCTTCGTCGAACAAGTAGAAGACAACCGCCACTGACCTCCGACCAATGCGAGTGAACCGAGCGAGTTTCGGCCGGGGCTTTGCCCCGAACCCCAGCAGGAAACTGAGTTCCCTGCACCTTCCATCCTTGGAAATCCGCAGGATTTCCAAAGAGGTGGAGGGTCAAGGGAACTCAGTTCCCTTGCGGGGTGTGGGGCAGAGCCCCGCGCGAAACGGGCTGGGTCGCCTCGCACTTCCCTGAATCAGCACGACCGCGCTTTGCTTTACGCCGGTATCGATATTGGGTCTTCGTACACGAAGGCGGTGCTCACGACTGGAGAGGGGGAGATCGTGGCGCGGGC
Source organism: uncultured Myxococcales bacterium (assembly GCA_964520965.1). Taxonomy (GTDB): domain Bacteria; phylum Myxococcota_A; class Bradymonadia; order REDH01; family REDH01; genus CAZFPM01. The sequence goes on along the minus strand of CAZFPM010000137.1, from coordinate 963 downwards.
TTGCGCGCGATCGGGGCTGAGTTTCGAGGACGTCTCGGACTACGTGTTCGAGCGGATTCGGTTGGAGGCGGGCGTCGCCGCGGATCGGGTGGTGGGGATTGTTTCGACGGGGGTCGGCCGTCACAACTGTCCTTCAGCGGACCGCGCGCGTTCTGAGATCACTTGCATCGGTCGGGCCGGGTCGCATCTGCTCGGCGGCTCGCTGACGGTGGTCGACATCGGCGGGCAGGACAACAAGATCGTCCACCTCGATGCCGACGGCCGCGTGGCGTCGTTCAAGATGAACCGAAAGTGCGCGGCCGGCACGGGGGCCTTCATCGAGGAGATCGCGCACCGGCTCGACCTCGAAGCGGACGAGATGAATGCCCTCGCGTCGTCGACGGGGGAGTCCGTGGAGATCGGCAGCTATTGCACGGTGTTCACGGGCACGGAGATCATCCATCACATCCGCACCGGACAGCGTCGCGAGGCGATCATCCGGGGTGTCTACGAGTCCGTCGTCAAGCGGATCTTCGAGATGGACGGGCTCGGCGAGAGGGTCTTCTTCTCGGGTGGCGTCGTCACGACGCACCCGGTTCTGCGCGACATCTTCGAGGACATGCTCGGGGTGCCGGTGCACGTGCCCGAGCACCCACAATTCACCGGCGCGATCGGCGCTGCCCTCTACGCGGCGGAAGCAGGGGTGAGATGAACGTCAACCGAATCTACAGGGGCCCCGAGCTCGGGGCGCACGAAGCGTCGATCGGCCGCGTGCTCCTCGACCGGATGGAGCGCCTCGCGAGCCGTCCGATGATCCGCGAGCGCCTGCCCGATGCGGGCACTCCTGAGTTTTCGACCATCGACTGGGCGACGGGCGTCGACACGATCGCGCGCATCGCCCTTGCGTTGAGCGATCGGGGGGTGGTGCAAGGAGACCGCGTCGCGGTGCTGTCCGAGGGGCGGGTGCTGCAGGTCGGCTCCCCC